>JAKFCH010000100.1:0-5074 GCA_036676765.1 Deltaproteobacteria bacterium | reverse complement strand
GCTGCGCCGTCCACCACCCCGCCCCGCCCACGAGCGCGGCGGCGAGGAGCCCCCGGGGGCGCGGACGGAGGGTCTCGCCGAAGGCCCAGGCGCCCGCCGCGTTGGTGACCAGCAGCAGCAGGAGCCCGAGGTTGTGGGCCAGCACCGGCCGATCGAGCGCGTGCAGGGGCGCGAGCAGCAGGGCCGTGGCGGGGTTTCCGACGAGGGCGTACAGCCCCGCCTCGGGCGCCGCGAGGAACCCCGAGCTGTCGTCGAGCCCGCGGCCGCTCACGACGTTGGCGTACACCTGCCACGGCAGCCAGAACGCACGTTGCGCCGCGCCCCCAAGCCTCCCGCCGGGCAGCGCCTCGTGGAGGTGCGGCACGAACGACGACGTGGCGATCACGGAGATCGCCACGCTCGCGAGGAGGATGGTGGAGAGGCGGCGCAACGCGAAGAGCTCCCGGCGGCGGCGGAGGGGGGCGTGGACGAGGAACGTACCTCGTTTGGCTCCATCCCCCCTCGTCTCCGCTAGGCGACGTTCGAGTGCGGCTCCGGGTACACCGGGTTCATCTGGGAAACCAGGCGCTCGAACTCGGTGCCGTCGAGGGTCTCCTTCTCGAGGAGGGCCTGCGCGACCTTGTGCAGGATGTGCAGGTTCTGCACGAGGATGGTCCGCGCGCTGTCGTACGAGGACGCGAGGAGCCGCTGCACCTCTTCGTCGATGCGCTGCGCGGTGTCCTCCGAGTAGTCCTTGTCGCGGCTGCCGTAGTCACGACCGAGGAACGGCTGGTCGCTCTTCGCGCCCCACGCGACCGGCCCGAGGGCCTCGCTCATGCCGTACTCGCAGACGATGCTGTGCGCGATGCGGGTGGCCTGCTTGATGTCCCCGCTCGCCCCCGTCGAGAGCTCGCTGAACATGATCTCCTCGGCGGCCCGGCCCCCCATGGCGTACGCGAGCATCGACGTGAGCTGCGTACGGGACATGCAGTAGCGGTCCTCCGCGGGGATGTACTGGGTCAGGCCCAGGGCCATGCCGCGGGGCACGATGGTGATCTTGTTGACGGCGTCCGCCTCCGGCATGAGGCGCGCCACGATGGCGTGGCCGGCCTCGTGGTAGGCCGTGCGCTTCTTCTGCGCGTCGGAGAGGACGAGCGAGCGGCGCTCGCTGCCCATGGCGACCTTGTCCTTCGCCATCTCCAGGTCTTCCTGGTCGATCTTGCGCTTGTTCCCGCGCGCGGCGAGCAGGGCGGCCTCGTTGATGAGGCTCTCGAGCTCGGCGCCGGAGAACCCGGAGGTGCCGCGGGCGATGCGCTC
Source organism: Deltaproteobacteria bacterium (assembly GCA_036676765.1). Lineage (GTDB taxonomy): Bacteria > Myxococcota_A > UBA796 > UBA796 > SXON01 > CAJBVW01. The sequence continues at coordinate 3,778 of JAKFCH010000100.1, read as the reverse complement.
GAGATCCACCTCGTCGGCGAGGGGGGTGCGGCGGGCGTGCACCTGGAGGATGCCGAGGCGACCGCGCACGTCGGGGGAGGGCACCACCACGCGCCGATCGAAGCGACCGGGGCGGAGCAGGGCGGGATCGAGCACGTCGGGGCGGTTGGTCGCCGCGACGAGGATGACGCCCTCGGCGCTGTCGAAGCCGTCCATCTCGACGAGGAGCTGGTTCAGCGTCTGCTCGCGCTCGTCGTGACCGCCGCCCATGCCGGTGCCGCGGTGGCGCCCGACGGCGTCGATCTCGTCGATGAAGATGATGCAGGGGGCCTGCTTCTTCGCCTGCTCGAAGAGGTCGCGGACGCGGCTCGCGCCGACGCCGACGAACATCTCGACGAACTCGGAGCCGGAGATGCTGAAGAACGGCACCCCGGCCTCGCCGGCGACGGCGCGCGCGAGGAGCGTCTTGCCGGTGCCCGGCGAGCCCATCAGCAGCACGCCCTTCGGGATGCGGCCGCCGAGGCGGGTGAACTTGCGGGGGTCCTTGAGGAACTGGATGATCTCGTCCAGCTCCTCCTTCGCCTCGTCACACCCGGCCACGTCGGTGAACGTGATGCGCTTGCCCGACTCGGAGAGCAGCTTGGCGCGCGACTTGCCGAAGCTCATCGCCTTGCCGCTGCCGTTCTGGAGCTGGCGCATGAAGACCATGAACAGGGCGACCAGCACGACGACCACGAGGCCGTTCATGAGGACGCTCACCCAGACGCTGTCCCCCACCTCCTGGAAGTCGGGCACGACGCCCTTCTCCGCGAAGGACTTCAGGTAGTAGTCGCTGTTCGTGGGCCCGGTCGTGTGGAAACGCGTGCCGTCGGCGAGCGTTCCCTCGATCCAGGAGCCCTTCACGGACAACTTGGAGACGTCCCCCTTCTCCACGCTCTGGACGAGCTCGGAGAAGGCCATCTGTTGATCAGGGACGAAGTTCTTGCGTGCCGTGACCGCGACGGCCACGAGGACCACGATCACGAAGAAGACCATCATCCACATCTGGCGCGTGCGCATGCCTTCGGAGCTCCAGCCTCGTCAATGCGGCTCTACCTACCCGGTGGGCGCCGCGGGTACCACCAGGTGTCCCGGCACAACCTCACGGAGCGCGAGGTCGTCGGGTTGCATCGGACCTAAGGAGCCCCCCGCGGGCCGAGACTATTCCCCCGAATCACAGGTGCCCCACCCAGTGCGTGCACGCCGCCCCTTGCGCAGGCCCGCCCGGGCGGGTGAACTTGCGCGATGTTCTTTGTCCTCGCCGCCCTCGCCCTCGCCGCGCCCCCTCTCGGACCGGTGGGCGGGACGCTCGACGTCGTGGCCTCCGCCGACGCGAGGGTGTCCGGTGTCCCCGCCGACATCGCCCAGGCCATGTGGCAGATGGAGCTGTTGCGCCTCGCGCCGGTCGCGTTCTCCGGATGGGTCGCCCACCCGGAGGCGCGCGTGCGTGCCCGCGCCGCCGACGCGCTCGGCCGCCTGCGGGATCCGGACGGTGTGATCCCGCTGGCCACGCTCCTCGACGATCCGGTGGCCGACGTGCGCGCCCACGCCGCGTTCGCGCTCGGCCAGACCCCCGGCGGCGCCGTGCCGCTCGGCCGCCGGTGGGCCGTCGAGACCGACCGCCCGGTGCAGGGGCGCATCGCCGTGGCCATCGGGAAGCAGGGCGGCCCCGAGGCCGTGGACATGCTGCTCCCCGCGCTCACCGGCGCGGTGGCCGTCGACGCCGCCGACGGGCTCGGGCGCCTCGGCATGCGGAAGGTGGCCGGCGCCACCTCCGATCGGGTCGTCGCCGCGCTGCTCGACGCCACCACCTTTCCGCTCGGGGGCGCCCGGCGGCGCGCCTTGTGGGCCATCTCGCGCATGGCGCTCACCACCACGTCCGACGAGAACGCGATGCGCCTGCGCGGGCTGGCCCTCGAGGACGGCGACGCCCTCGTCCGCGGCTGGGCCCTGCGCGCCTGGCTCGGCGTGGCCACCGAGGCCGCGAGCCTCGACGGGATCACCATCGCCGCGCGCGATCCCGCCACGAACGTCCGCATCGCCGCCGCCCGCGGCGCCGCGAAGCACAAGGGCCCGGGCCTCACCCCCGTCCTCGCGCGCCTCCTCGCGGACCCCGATCTCTCCGTGCGCATCGAGGCCGTCGCCGCGGTCGCGGCGGCGCCGAACGTCGACGAGAAGAGCCTCCTCGCGCGTTCGTTCGCGTCCGCGATCCCCGAGGAGCGCGCCGCCGCCCTGCGCGCCCTCGCCCAGACGGGCTCCCTCTCCGAGTCGTCCGAGCGCTGGACCGCCGAGACCGAGCCCATGGTCGTGCGCATCGCGGCGGTCGAGTCGTTGCGGGCGCGCAACCGCCTGCTCTTCCTCGCGCTGAAGGCGCCCGAACCGGCGATCCGGAGCGCGGCCGCCGGGGTCCTCCTCGAGAAGGCGCCCCGCCCCGCCGAGCTCGTGGTGCTCCTCGGCGGCGCCGACGTCACCATCGCCCAGGCCGCCGCCCAGGCCCTCGGCGAGCAGCCCGACCCGATGGCCGAGCCCGCGCTGCTCGCCTACCTCCAGCGCGAGGGCCTCTCCGCCGAGCAGGCCGTCGCGGGCGTCAGGGCGCTCTCCGCGCTCTACGACACCGGTCGCCTCCCCCGCCCCGGCCCCGAGGCCGCCGTCGCCATCCGCCCCTGGCTCCGCCACCCCGCCATCGAGGCCGACGCCGAGCGGCTCGCGGCGCTCCTGGAGATCGCCCCGCCGCGCCGTCGCCACCCCGCGCGCCGCCTGCCCCTGCTCGAAGACGCGATGCGCATCCGTTCGGCGCGCATCTTCACCAGCGAGGGCGAGATCCGCGTGGCGCTCACGCCCGAGGCCGCGCCCTACACCGTCTGGAACTTCGCGCGGCTCGCGGAGCAGGGGTACTACGACGGCCTGCGCTTCCACCGCGTCGTGCCCGACTTCGTCATCCAGACCGGCGATCCGCGCGGCGACGGGTGGGGCGGCCCCGGCTACGAGATCCCCGACGAGATCAACACCCTCCCCTACGGAACCGGCGTGATGGGCATGGCGCTCTCCGGCCCCGACACGGGCGGCAGCCAGTGGTTCGTCACGCTCTCGCCGCAGCCCCACCTCGACGGCACGTACACGGTGTTCGGGCACGTCACGTACGGCATGCGGAGCGCGGCGGCGATCCAGGTCGGCGACACGATCGAACGGATCGAGATCGAGCGCATTCCGTAGGGTCTCGAGAGGGGGCGGGGCGCGGTGCCCGGGGCCGGGTCGCTCGCGCGCCCCGATCCCGACCGCGCCCCCGTGGCGGCGGCGTGGACGCGCGGCGCCTCCGCCGTCTCAGGCCCCCCACACCCGCGCGACCATGCCCGCGTGGAGGTGCCGGACGGCGGCGGCGTCGGGGAGGCCGAGCACACCTGGATAGGCGATGGTCGCGAGCGGGGCCACCGCGGCACGGCGGGCGGCCACGACGCGCCGCTGCTCGGCCGGCGGGAGCTTCGGGAGCACCCAGGCGTGCACCGCGCGCGCGAGCTCGGCGTGGCGCGCCTCGTCGGCCGCGATTGCGGTCATCGCCTCGGCCACGCGCGGATCGTCGGCCTCGCGGGCCTGGTGGAGCGCGACCAGCGCGGCCCAGGTCTCGTTCACGCAGCCCTCGACCGCGTTCTCCAGCGCGATGTCGACGAGCGCGCGCCGCGGGACGTGGCGGACCCGGGCTCGCGGCGGGGTGACGCCGTGGGCCCGCGCGAGCGAGCGCATCACGCGGGCGTGGCGCACTTCG
>JAKFCH010000099.1:0-4607 GCA_036676765.1 Deltaproteobacteria bacterium | reverse complement strand
CCCCACCGGCCCCCCAGTCTGCCCCCCCGGCCCATCCGCCTGCACGAGATTCCCCCGCTTGTCCCGCAACTCGAAGAGCGCCGGCCCCGGCGCCCCATTGTCGACCTGCCCACGCTCCAACCGCGCAACGCGCGCCTCCAGCTCGTCGAGCGCCTGCTGCACCGTCCGTCCGGAGAGCGTGGTCAGCCGCGGATCGTAGGAGACCTTGTCCGCGCCGTAGCCGCCGTTCGCGGTCTGCTCGGACTGCCGCAGCTCCAACAGTTGGATGCGCCCGGTGAGGTCGATCGTCGCGTCCGAGAGCGCGGGCGTAGCGTTGTCGACGACCCCCGCGCTCGACGCACACCGCACGTAGAGCTCGTCGAGCGCGCCCTGCACCGTCGTGGCGCTGGAGCCGCTCCGCTCGTTGGCGAACGTGACCCCCGAGGCGGCGCCGCCGTCGTCGTTCCCGCACCCCAGGAGCATCAGCAGCGCGACCATCGGCACCTCCGCGGCGATGCTACCGCATGCCGCGCCGCGGGCCTCCTACACGCGGTCGTCGCGCCGCGCGCCCACGCCCCCGCGTCACAGAGAGCTCACCCGAACTGCACCGACCGCTTCGAGAAGCCGCCCTGCCAGAACCCCGTGATCGGGCACGCGATCGGGCCCCTCGGATCGGCGGCCCCCGCCGCGATCCACAGCGGGGCCAGGTGGTCGAGCTTGGGGTGGGCCCGCTTCAAGGCGGGCGCCTTCTCGATGGCGAGGAGGGCGTCGATGTCGCCGCGCTCCAGGGTGGCGGCGATCCAGGCGTCGAACTCCGCGGCCCACGGGGGCGTGGCCTTCTGGTAGCCGTCGCGCGGGTTGTAGGTCATCGAGCCGCTGCCGATGAGGAGCACGCCCTCGTCCCGGAGCGGCGCGAGCGCGCGGCCGAGCGCGAACAGGGCGGTGGGCTCGAGGGAGGGGAGGGAGAGCTGCAACACGGGCACGTCGGAGCCCGGGTACAGGAACATCAGGGGCACGTAGGCGCCCTGATCGAGGCCGCGCTCGGGGTTCTCGTCGACACGCTCGCCGGCGGCTTCGAGCAGCGCGCGCACGCGTTGGGCGAGCGCGGGGGCGCCGGGCGCGGGGTAGCGGGCGCGGAGATAGCGGTCGGGGAAGTTCTTGAAGTCGTGGCGCAGCGGCACGGGGGTGGTGGCGCCGAGCGTGGGCGGGCGGCGCTCCCAATGCGCGGAAACGATGAGGATGGCGGTGGGGCGGCCAATCGCGGCGCCCCACTGGATGAGCTCGCTGGTCCACACGGGGTCGGCGGCGAGGGGCGGCTCCCCGTGGCTCACGAACAGGACGGGCATGCGGGGAGTGTCGGACACGGTGCGAACCTCGGGGGCAGCCGTCTAGCACGATCCCCGCGAGTACACCGAGGTCACTCCACCGTGAACCACTGCACCTCGACCCGCCGGTTGGCGTCGGGATCGGTGCCGCCGGGCTCGTCCCAGCCGACGCCCACCGTCTCGAGGCGCTTGTCGTCGGCCTTCTCGACCTCGACGAGCCGGCGCTCGATCTCGCCCGCGCGCTCCTCGGAGAGCTTCACGGCCTTGAGCGCCATCTTGCGGACGAAGGGCTCGCCGCCCTGGGCGCTGAACTCGGCCTTGCGGGCGTCGTCCACGTGGCCGCGCAGGAGCACGGTGGAGCCGGGGCTCACGTCGAGGAGGCGACGGATCGACTTGAGATCGGTGAGGTTCTTCGGGTCCTTCATGTCGAGCGACGACGAATTGGGCTCGAAGAGGAAGCGGATGTCCTTGGCGAGGAGGGGATCGGTCTCGACGGTGCCGGTGGCGCCGGTGCGGACGGGCTCGAGCTCGGCCTTCTGGCCCGCGTACAGGCCCTCGGCGGCGATGGCCTCCAGGGCGCGGGCATCGACGTAGGAGGTGGGGTTGGCAGGGTCCTTGACCACGTCGCGACCGTAGGCGTACACGGCGGACTGGAAGATGCCCGAGAAGCTCCCGGCCATGTCGACCTCGCCGGCGAGGAACGCCCGGTTCTCGGGGAGGTTGGAGAGGTGCACCTTGGCGAGCTCGGCGCGCGCCTCGACCGCGCTCCAGCCGAACGCCTTCCCGATCACGTCGAGGTGGGGCCCCGGATCGCGCCGCACGCGGTCGTTGCCGTCGAGGACGCCCTCGACGAGGCCGCGGACGATCTCGGGGTGCGCGTCGGCGAGGCCGCGGTTCACGACGAGCACGTCGGCGACGACGAGCAGGTTGCGGTTGGTGACGAGCACGTGGGCGTCGGCGCCGGCGGCTGTCACCACCTCGCCGGTCTTGGGCTCCCAGGTGACACATCCGGCGAGCTTTCCGTCGGGGTTCTCGAGGTCGGCGAGGAAGGCGTCCCCCGCGGCGAAGGCGTCCTCGGCGTAGACGAGGCCGATGGCATCGCCCGCTCCGAAGTCCGCTGTGTCGGTCGGGTCGGCGAGGACCTTCACCGGGATGCCGGCCTCCTGCGCGAGGTAACGCAACAGGAATTCGGACTCGTTGTATTGGGCGGCGACGACGATCCTGCCGCGCAGATCGTTGAGGCGACGCACGCCCGCGCGCACGACGAGCCCGTCCGCGCCGCGTGAGAAGCCGATCTGGACGGGCACCTGGGCCGGGTACTGGCGGCCGTAGACCGCGAGCACGTCGACGGTGGTGGCGGTGGCGCCGAGCTTGCCTTCGAGGAGCCGGCCCGACGCCTCCTCCTCGGAGAGCTTGATCGCCACCTGGAAGCCATGCTTCTTCGCGAAGTACCCCTGCGGGTCGGGCGCGAGGCCGCCGTTGGCGACGATGAGCCCGGCGTAGCCGGCGTACTCGGAGAGCTCGACCTCCACGACGCCGTCTTTGGGCGTGTACGCGGCGGGGAGCCCGGTGAAGCGCGGGGCCTCGGCAGGCGCGACGAGCCCGTCGGGAACGGCCTTGTCGGCCTCGGCGCCGGCGGTGGTGGGGGCGTTCGTCGCCGTCACGACGGGGGGCGCGGCGCGAAAGACCACGAAGGCCCCCGCGGCCGCCAGGGCGCCGATGAAGACGAGGGAGAGAAGCAGGCCGACCACGGAGAGTCGGGAGCCGCCGGTGTCGCGCACGGTACCTCGGGGAGCGAGCCGCGAGCTTAGCGCACCGCGCGGTCGGCGCCGGGCCGCCGGAGCCGCGGCACGTCGCTCGGGGCGTCGGCGTGGGCGTCCTCGAACGCGCGCTGCTCGTTCAACCACCGGTCCGCGGCGGTGAGGCGCTCGGTGAGCCGGTCGACGTCGGCCCCGAGGCGGGACGAATCCCCGGGGAGGAGCACCTGGTCGCGCAACAGGCCGACGTGGTCCTCGATGCGCCCGAGCTCGGCGTCGACCCAGGCGGCGCGGGCCTCGGCGAGGTCGGCGGCGTCGGCACGGCGCGCGAGCACGTCGGCCTGGTCGGCGAGGCTGTCGCGGAGCTCCCCCGGCCCGACGCCGGCGAGGCGGATCCGCAGCGCGTCGAGGCGCGCGGGCACGGTGGGATCCTGCGCGGCCCGGGCGCGTGCGAGGACCCGGCGCGCGGCGAGGAGGTCGACCAGCACGGCGAGCAACCGCTCGAGCAGGCGGGCGCGGTCGGCGCGGGCCTCCTCGGGCTCGTCGGGACCGGCCTCGGACACGATGGTGTCGCACGCGGCGCGCACGCGGGCGTAGCGGGCGCGATCCTCGGGGGGCAGCGCGGCGATGCGCTCCTCGGCGGCGGCCACGGCGGGGGCGTCGCGTCGCGCGGCGTGGTGGGCGTCGACGAGGGCGCGGAACCGCGCGTTCTGGACGAGGGCGAGCAGGTAGAGGCCCTCGCCGGCGAGCCCGAGGAGCCAGAAGCCCGGGTTGACGAAGCCGAGGAGCCCCGCGACGCCGAGGGCCACCCAATTCGGCGCCACGTACATGCCGAAGGGGCGGAAGTGGAAGGCCGCCTTCACGTAGTCGGCCAGTCCTGGTCCGTGCGGCGGGGCGTCGGGCATGCTCGCGCCACTTTAGCGGGCCGAGGGAGCGGGCGCCGCCTCCGGGGCGATAGGCGGTCGTCCCCCGCCCCCGGAGCGCCCGTGCCTCTCCTCCGCCGCGTCCTCGCAACCGAGCTCCCCGCCCACCGTCGCGACCCGCTGGACGCCGACACCCTCGCCGCCGCCGCAGCCATCGTCGCCGACGTGCGCACCCGCGGGGAGGTCGCCCTCCGCGAGCACGCCGAGCGGCACGGGGACCTCGCGCCCGGCGCGCCCATGGTCTACGGACCCGACGCGCTCCAGGCCGCCCTCGCCGGACTCCCCGCCGCCGACCGCGCCGTGCTCGAACGCACCGCCGCCCGCATCCGCGCGTTCGCGGAGGCCCAGCGGGGCGCGCTCACCGACGTGACCGTCTCCATCGAGGGCGGGCGCGCGGGCCACACCGTGGCGCCCGTCGAGCGCGCGGGGTGCTACGCGCCGGGGGGCCGCTTCCCGCTGCCCTCGTCGGTGCTCATGACCGTCCTGGCCGCGCGCGTGGCGGGCGTCGCGACGGTGTGGGTGGCCTCGCCCCGGCCCGCGCAGATCACCCTCGCGGCGGCGGCGGTGGCAGGGGCCGACGCGGTGCTCGCGGTCGGCGGCGCGCAGGCGATCGCGGCGCTCGC
>JAKFCH010000098.1:0-15062 GCA_036676765.1 Deltaproteobacteria bacterium | reverse complement strand
CCTCGCGCTGATGTTCAACCTGGGCTTGTACTTCTACGCCCTGAAGACCTTCGCCGTGGATCCCCGCCTCCTCGCCATCCCCGGCTTCGACCCCGCCGCCGCGGCCGAGCGCGTCGGCTTCGAATTCCTCACCGGGTTCGTCATCGAGAAGGCGCTCGCCGTCGACAACATCTTCATCTTCGCGGTGGTGTTCTCCTACTTCGCGATCCCCGCCGTCTACCAGCACCGCGTCCTGTTCTACGGCATCCTCGGCGCGCTCGTGTTCCGCGCGATCTTCATCGCCCTCGGGGCCGTCCTGCTCCAGTACCACTGGGTCGTGGTGCTGGCGGGCGTCTTCCTCGTCCTCACGGGGTTGAAGCTCATGTTCGGCCCGGAGAAGCCGGTGGAGCCGGAGAAGAACCCGGTGATCCGCCTCGTCCGGCGGTTCCTCCCCATCACGGGCACCCTCGAGGGCGAGCGCTTCTTCGTCCGGAAGGCCGGCGTGTTGTACGGAACCCCGCTCCTCCTCACCCTCGTCGTCGTCGAACTCTCCGACATCATCTTCGCCATCGACTCGGTGCCCGCGATCTTCGCCGTGACCAGCGAGCCGCTCCTCGTCTTCACCTCCAACATCTTCGCGATCCTCGGCCTGCGTTCGCTCTACTTCATGCTCGCGAACATCGTGGACCGCTTCCACCTGCTCAAGTATGGGCTCGCGTCCGTGCTCGTGTTCGTCGGGCTGAAGATGGCGTGGCTGAACGAGGTGTTCGGCGGCAAGTTCCCCATCGGGCTCTCGCTCGGGATCATCCTCGGCATCCTCGTGGTGTCGATCACGGCCTCGTGGCTCGTGCCACCCAAGCGGCCCCGGTCGGACGAGCGCGCGGCCAAGTGACAGTGGCCGGCGTTCGGACCGACGCACGTCCGATGCCGCCCCGCGATGATATCCGGGCCCCCATGATCCTCCTCCGCAACGCCGAGGTCTTCGGCCCCGCGCCCCTCGGCCGCCGGGATCTCCTGCTCGCGGGCGGCACGATCGTCGCGATGGCGCCCCACCTCGAGCCGCCGGCCTGGGACATCGAGGTGGTCGATCTCGACGGGGCGATGCTCGTCCCCGGGCTCGTGGACGCCCACACCCACCTCACCGGCGGGGGAGGGGAGGGGGGCGCACGCACCCGGGTGCCGCCCGTCGCGCTCACCGCGTTCACCACCGCCGGGGTGACCACCGCGATCGGCCTGCTCGGCACCGACGGCACCACCCGCTCGATCGCGGAGCTGCTCGCCGCCGCGCGCGCGCTCGACGAGCTCGGGCTCACCGCGCTTTGTTACACCGGCGGCTACGAGGTGCCCCCCGTCACGCTCACCGGCAGCGTCCGGGGCGATCTCGTCCACGTGGACCGCATCGTCGCCGTCGGCGAGCTCGCGCTCTCCGACCACCGCTCGTCGCAGCCCACCTACGACGAGCTCGTCCGCGTCGCCGCCGACGCCCACGTGTCCGGCCTGATGACCGGCAAGGCCGGCCTCCTTCACCTCCACCTCGGGGACGGCCCGCGGGGCCTCGCCCTCGTGCGCCGCGCCCTCACGGAGACCGAGCTCCCGGCCCGCGTGTTCCACCCCACCCACGTCAACCGGAACCGCCGCTTGTGGGAGGAGGCCAAGTCACTGGGCGAGGGCTACGCCGGGCGCGGCCTCCACGTGGATGTCTCGGCGTTCGACGCCGAGGACGACGCCCCGAGCGGCGGGCAGGCGCTCGCCGAGTGGGTCCACGCCGGCCTCGATCCCGCGCGGCTCACCCTCTCGAGCGACGGCGGCGGCTGCCTCCCCACGTTCGACCGGGACGGCGGGCTCCTCCACATGGAGGTCGGCTCGTCCGCCAAGTTGATGGAGGCCGTGCGGGAGGCCGTTGCCCTGGGGCTACCGTTCGAGCTCGCACTCGCGACGTGTACCGTCAACGTCGCCCGTCTCTTCCGCCTCGCGCGCAAGGGCCACGTCGCGGTCGGCGCCGACGCCGACCTCGTGGTCCTCACCCCCGATCGCCACGTCCGGGACGTGCTCGCCGGGGGCCGCTGGATGGTCCGGGCGGGGGCGCCGGTGGTCCGCGGGCCCTTCGAGGCGTAGCGGTCGAGGCGTAGCCGGAGGGCGTCGGGTTACAGGCGCGCTCCATGCCCTCCCCCGAGCTCACCCCCGGCAGCCGCGGCTTCATCATCCCCATCGGCGGCGCCGAGGACAAGGTGAGCGCCAAGGCGATCCTGAAGCGCTTCGTGGCCCTTTGTGGCGGTTCCGACGCCGTCATCGCCGTCGTCCCGACCGCGTCGGAGGACCCGGAGACCCCCGATCGTTACCGCCGGGTCTTCGGCGAGGTGGGCGTCGGCCGCGTCGAGGTCATCGACGTCCAGCGCCGGGAGGACGCGGCCACCGCCACGACGGCCCTGCTCGACGCCACGGGCGTGTTCTTCACCGGCGGCGCGCAGCTCCGGCTCTCGACCCTGCTCGGGGGCACCGACGTCGCGCGCATCGTGCGCCGCCTCAACGCGATGGGCGTGCACGTCGCGGGCACGAGCGCCGGCGCCGCGTTCCTCTCCGAGCACATGATCGCGTTCGGAAAGGAGGGTGGCTCGCCGCTCGCCGGGCAGGCCACGCTCGTGCCGGGGCTGGGGCTCACGAACCGCGTCATCGTCGACCAGCACTTCCGCCAACGCGACCGCATGGGCCGCCTGCTCTCGGCGCTGGCCTACAACCCGTTCGCCATCGGGCTCGGCCTCGACGAGGACACGGCCGCGTTCATCGGGCCCGACAACAAGCTCCAGGTGGTCGGGAGCGGCGGCATCACGGTGGTGGACGCCGGCGGCCTCGAGCACAGCTCGATGGCGGCGGCCGAGGAGGGCGAGCCCGTCGAGATGATCGGGGTGCGCCTCCACGTGCTCGTCGAGGGGTCGCGCTTCGACCTGCAGGCCCGCCGCGCGTTTCCCGCGCCGGTGCGGGCCGCCCGGGGCTGATCCCACCCGTCGGCCCCGCTCTCCGTTAGACTCGCACGGGCACATTCTTCCCGAGAGCCGGAGATCCCTTGCACATCCTCGAACGACGCGTCTACGGCGGGCCCAACCTCTACGCGAATTTCAAGGTCATCCGGATGACCCTCGACCTCGGGCCGCTCGAGGACCATCCCAGCGCCACGATCCCCGGCTTCGTCGACGGGCTGCTCGCCCTGGTGCCGACCCTCGCGGAGCACGGCTGCTCCTACGGCGAGGGGGGCGGCTTCGTGCGGCGGCTCCGGGAGGACGGCGGCACCTGGCTCGGACACGTCATGGAGCACGTGGCGATCGAGCTGCAGAACGTCGCGGGGGCGAAGGTGACGTTCGGCAAGACCCGCGGCAACGGCACGCGCGGGCAGTACCACATGGTCTACGAATACGAGGACGCCTGGGTCGGCGAGCGCGCGGGGCAGATCGCGCTCCGCCTCCTCCACTCCCTCGTCCCGGTTCCGTTGCGTGGCGACGTGCCGCCGGACCCCGAGTTCGTGTACGCGGCGGAGGTCGAGAAGCTCATCCGCGGGGCGGAGAAGCGGGCGTTCGGCCCCTCCACGGCGTCGCTCGTGCGCGGCGCGGAGGCGCGGGACATCCCGTGGGTGCGGCTCTCCGAGAGCTCGCTCGTCCAATTCGGGCACGGGCACCGCCAGAAGCGGATCCAGGCGACCGTCACCTCGGAGACCCGCCACATCGCCGTCGAGATCGCGGGCGACAAGGAGCTCACCAACCGCATCCTCGGTGACATCGGCCTGCCCGTCCCGAAGCAGGAGCAGGTGTACGACGCGGAGGAGGCCGTGGAGGCCGCGGTGAGCCTCGGCTACCCCGTCGTCGTCAAGCCCCTCGACGCCAACCACGGCCGCGGCGTGTCCATCGGGCTCACCGACGCCGAGCAGGTGCGCGCGGCGTTCGTGGGCGCGGTCGAGCACAGCGACTGCGTGCTCGTCGAGACGTACATCCAGGGCTTCGACCACCGCATGCTCGTGATCGACGGCGAGCTCGTGGCCGTGGCCAAGCGGGTTCCCGGGCACGTGATCGGGGATGGCGCCCGCACGGTCACCGAGCTCGTCGACCAGGTCAACCGCGACCCCCGGCGGGGCATCGGCCACGAGAAGATGCTGACGCGCATCGAGCTCGACGCGCAGGCGGAGCGCCTCCTCCAGAAGGCGGGCCTCACCCCCGCGAGCGTGCTCCCCGTGGGCGAGGTCCTCTACCTCCGCTCGACCGCGAACCTCTCGACCGGCGGCACGGCCATCGACCAGACGGATGTGTGTCATCCGGACAACCGCGAGATGGCCGTCCGCGCCGCCGCGGCCGTGGGCCTCGACGTGTGCGGCGTCGATTTCCTCTCGCCCGACATCACGCGGAGCTGGAAGGAGGTCGGCGGCGGCATCTGCGAGGTCAACGCCGCGCCCGGCTTCCGCATGCACGTCGCCCCGAGCGAGGGCAAGGCGCGCGACGTGGCCGGCAAGGTGCTGGACATGTTGTTCCCCGCCGGCACCCCGTCCCGCATCCCCATCGCCGCGGTGACCGGCACCAACGGCAAGACGACGACGACGCGGATGCTCGCGCACATCCACAAGCAGGGCGGCGCGTGCGTCGGCATGACGACGACGGACGGCGTGTACATCGACGGCCGGCTGACCGTCGCGGGTGACATGACCGGCCCGATCGCCGCGCGCATGGTGCTCACCGATCCGCACGTCACCGTCGCGGTCCTCGAGACCGCCCGCGGCGGCTTGTTGCGCGCGGGCCTGGGGTATCGCCACCCGGACGTCGCGGCGTGCCTCAACGTGAGCGCCGATCACCTCGGCATGGGCGGCATCCACACGGTGGAGCAGCTCGCCGAGGTCAAGCGCATCCCCATCGAGGCCGCGCGCGACACCGTGGTGCTCAACGCGGACGACCCGCTCTGCCTCCGCATGGCCGACCGCGCCGTCGCGAAGCGGATCTGCTGGATCACCCTGCGCGCGGACAACGCCCTGGTCCGCGAGCACGTGCGTTCCGGGGGGCGCGCGTTGGCCCTCGAGGCCGGCATCAACGGGCAGATGATCACGCTCTACGACAACGGCGCGCACCTGCCGCTCCTCTGGACCCACCTCATCCCCGCCACGTTGGAGGGGAAGGCGCTCCACAACGTGCAGAACGCCATGTTCGCGGCGGCGATGGCGTGGTCGATGGGCGTGAAGTTGGATGACATCCGTCACGGCCTGCGCACCTTCGACACGACGTTCTTCCAGGCGCCGGGCCGTGGCAACGTCTACGAGCAGCTCGGCTTCAAGGTCATCCTCGACTACGGTCACAACCCGGCCGCCGTCGACGCGATGTGTGGCCTCGTCGACCGCCTCTCCGAGGACGGCGGCCTGCGCCCCGGCGCTTCCCGCACCTGCGTGCTCTCCGCGCCCGGCGATCGCCGGGACGCCGACATCCGCGCCATCGCCCGCCGCGCCGCCACGAGCTTCGACCGCTTCGTGTGTCGTCGCGACGACGATCCGCGCGGCCGCGGCCCCGACGAGGTGCCCCGCATGCTCGCCGCCGAGCTCCTCGCCGCGGGGGTGCCCGCCGATCGGGTGGAGGTCGTCCCCGACGAGGTGGCCGCCGTCGACCGCGGCCTCCACCTGTCCCGACCCGGCGACGTCCTGCTCGTCTTCGGGGACGCTCTCTCTCGCACCTGGAAGCAGATCATCTACTTCGGCGGCCGCAAGCCGACCGAGACGGCGACCGCACCGGCCGGTTTCGGCGGCGTGGGCTCCTCGGGCGGCTACTACGCATCGGCCCCCGAGGCCGACGCCGCGCCGGCCGTGGTGGTCACGGGCCGTGACGCCCACCCCTCCGCCTCCGAAGAGCGCGCCGAGCACGGCGACGGGGCGATCGTGGTGGCGGTCGTCGAACCCACGCCGAGCACGACGCCGATGTTCGTGCGTGATGCGCGGGGCGTGCGGCTCGCGGCGGACGAAGGGGGGGACTGAACCGTCACGCGTGCTCATCTGAGCGACGTCTGATCCGCGGTGTCTCCGGCGCGGTGCGCTTGCTATCCTCCGAATATGCCGCATCGTCTCTGCCTCCTCCTCACCCTCGCTGCCTGCACCGGCGCTCCCGCGGACTCCTCGGCGCCGGATGACGCCGACACGGGTGACACGGGTGACACGGGTGACACGGGTGACACGGGTGACACGGGTGACACGGGTGACACGGGTACCGTTGACACCGGCACGGATGACACCGGTACCGTCGACACATCCGACACCGGGAGCGATACATCCGACACGGGGATCGATACATCCGACACCGGAGGCGTCGATACATTCGACACCGGAGGCGTCGACACATCCGACACCGGCGTCGATGATACAGCCGAACCACCCGACACCGGCACCGCCTCCTCCCGCGCGCCCACCGGCGAGCTGACCGAAGCCGAGGCCGACGCCTTCCTCGCGCCGGAGGGCACCTCGACCTACGCCGGCGCCTGGGTCGCGCCCGCGGGCGACTTCGACGGCGACGGGCTGGGCGACGTGCTCGTGAGCGCCCCGTACGAGACGAGCCACGGGGTGTTCGGCGTCACCTACCTCGTGAGCGGCGCCCCCACGGGCCCGGTCTCCCTCGGGGACGCCACCGCGTTCCTCCTTCCGGCGAGCAGCGGCGGCGGGTTGGTGGCGCTCGGCCTCGGTGACATCGACGGGGACGGCTTCGACGACGTGCTCGCCACCGGGGACGGCGCCCTGTGGATCGTGGCGGGTGGCGCCACGGGCGCGGTCCCCGTGGGGGACGCCGCCGCGAGCGTTCGCGACCCCGATGGCTACTACCTCGGCTACGGGGCCGCGACCGGAGATCTCGACGGCGACGGCGCCGCCGACCTCGCCGTGAGCCTCTCCTACGGCGCGGACGACGGTGTGGCCGTGTACCTCGGCGTCCCCACCGGTCACACCACGACCGCGGAGGCCGACGCGCGCATCTACGGGTTGAGCTCCGCCTCGCGGTACGACGGCGCGGGCGAGTACTACACCTACTCCTTCTCCGGCGGGCGCTGGCTCGACGCGGGAGACCTCGACGGCGACGGCCTCTCCGAGCTCATCGTCGGCGACAACCGTGTCCTCGACGGCGCGTTCTACGTCTTCGACGGCGGCTCGCTCGCCGGAGCCGTGGACGTCGCCGACGCCCACGCGACGGTCACCGGCGAAGGAGGGTCCTCCTTCCTGGGGAACGAGGTGTCCGCCGCCGGGGATCTCGACGGGGATGGGTACGGCGACGTGGTCGCCGCCGCGCCCGGTGCAGACGCGGCGTACGTGCTCCCGGGTCCGCTCGCGGGCAGCTTCTCCGCCTCGGGCGATGCCTTCGCAAGCTTCGTCACCGCCACGAGAGCCGACGGCCCCTACGCCGTCGACGGCGCCGGCGATCTGGACGGCGACGGCGCCGCCGACCTCGTGCTCGGCGCGCCGCTCGCCGGCGGCGACTACTACGGCATGGGCTACGGGTGGTTCGGCGACGCGGGCGCGGCGTTCGTGTACTACGGCCCCGTCTCGGGCACCCACGATCCGCGCGACGCCGACGCGATCCTCGTCGGAGAGGCCGAGCACGAGATCGGCTTCTCGGTGTCCGGCGCGGGGGATCTCGACGGCGACGCCTTCGACGACCTCCTCGTCGGCGGCATCGCGGGCGCGTGGATCGACTACGGCGGGCTGCGGTAGGACCGGGTCACCCCGGCACGTTCTCCTGCTCGCGGTCGAGGAACAGCATCCCGACGAACTCCACGTCGAGGGCCAGCTCGGTGAAGTCCCGCGCGAACGTCCCCTCCACGCGCAGCCCGAAGCCCGAGCGTTGGTATCGGCACCAGAGCTCGTCCCCGCTGATGTTCACCACGGCGATGTCGCTGGTCTCCTTGCCGTCGAACGTGCCGAGGGGTCCCTTGGTCTTCCCGCGTAGCGTCGCGCGGCCGGCGACTCCGTCCTCGCCCGGCACGAGCGTGAGCGTGAAGGAGCTGTCCCGCTCCTCGACGGTGATCCCGGCGTCGAGGTCGGCTTCCCGCAGGTACCCCGACCAGGTACCGAAGATCAGGTCGTCCCCCGGGGCGCGGCACGCGCACGCGAGCAGGACCGCGGCGACGGGGCCAATGGAAGGTGACATGGGGTGTTCCTGTCTACCAGGAGCGTAGCCGCGCGAGCGCTCACGGCGGTGGTCGCGACGTCGTGGATACGTGGTCTGTCAGCGCGAACCAAGTCGTTACAAATGACGGCGCTTCGCGGCGCGGGCGGCGCGGGCGGTGCGCGCGGCGCGGGCGGGTGGGGAGGCCGTCGGGTTCGTCCGCGGCCTCCTCCCCGCGCTACCCCGGCGGCCGGACCAGCGGCTCGCGTGCCCAGATCCGCTGCCCCTCGGCAGCCTGGACGAACACCGCGAGGTCGGCCGGGATGGTGACCGGGAGCACGCCCTCGTCCGGCTCGACGCCGGCGCGCGCGAGGAGCGGCTGGGCGTCCGCGCCGCGCCCGATCACCTTCAGGTGGCCGTAGGCGTCGCGGATCCAATCGATGGCGGCGGCGTGGCCGAGCAAGCGGGTGGCCCCCTCCGCCGACGGGAGCAGCACCACGGCGTCGAAGAACACCGAGGGGGTGGAGGAGAGCGCGTGGTCGGGGACGATGCGTCGGCCGTCGGCCGCCACCACGCCGCCGACGCGCGGGGCGACCACGGCGAGGCGTCCGCCCGCGCCGGCCACCGCGCTCCGGAGCGACTCGAGCAGGTCGGCGTCGGTCCCGTCGGTGACGAGCACGCCCACCTTTCGACCGACGAGGGTGGGGACCGCCTTCTTGACCATGCTGAGCGCGGCGGAGGGGGAGAGCTCCACCACGGCCCGGTGCGGCACGATCGGCTCGGCCTCGCCGACCATCCCCAGCGCCTCGGCGACGCCGGCCCCCACGTCGGGGTGGATGACGTCGAGGTGACCGAGCATGCGGCTGCGGATGGCGACGGTCTCCACCTTGCCGAGCTCGAACGCGAACGCGCTCACGATGTGACGCTGCTCCGGCGCCGACATCGACTGCCAGAACATGCGCGCCTGGCTGTAGTGGTCGGAGAAGGTCTCCGAACGGTGGCGGGTCTTGGGGCCCGCTTCCGGCGCCGGTGACGTGGTGAACCCGCGCTCCGGGCTCTCCCGCGGCCCCGCGGGATCCAGGCTGTTCGGCTCGTAGGCGACCCGGCCCGCCGGGTTGGACTGGCGCATGTGTCCGTCCCGCTGGAGGTTGCGCATGGGACATTGGGGCCGGTTGATGGGAATTTCGTGGAAGTTGGGACCCCCCAGGCGCTTGAGCTGGGTGTCGAGGTAGGAGAACAACCGCCCCTGGAGCAGCGGATCGTTGGAGAAGTCGATCCCCGGCACGACGTGCCCGGTATGGAACGCCACCTGCTCCGTCTCCGCGAAGAAGTTGGTCGGGTTGCGATCGAGGACCATCCGGCCGATCGGGGTGAGCGGCACCAGCTCCTCGGGGATGAGCTTGGTGGGATCCAACACGTCGAACGGGAAGCCGGGGAGCGACTCCTCCGCGAACGACTGGATGCACAGCTCGAATTCCGGGAAGTCGGCCCGCTCGATCGACTCCCACAGGTCCCGGCGGTGGAACTCCGGATCGGCCCCGTTGATCTTCACGGCCTCGTCCCACACAACCGACGCGGCGCCGAGCATGGGCCGCCAGTGGAACTTCACGAAGGTCGACCCGCCGTTGTTGTCGACCAGGCGGAACGTGTGGACGCCGAAGCCCTCCATCATCCGGAGCGACCGGGGGATGGCGCGGTCGGACATCAGCCACATGAGCATGTGCATGCTCTCGGGCATCAGCGACACGAAGTCCCAGAAGGTGTCGTGCGCGCTCGCCGCCACCGGAAAGCCGCGATCCGGCTCCATCTTCACGGCGTGCACGAGGTCGGGGAACTTCATCGCGTCCTGGATGAAGAACACCGGCATGTTGTTCCCGACGAGGTCGAAGTTGCCCTCCTCGGTGTAGAACTTCACGGCGAACCCGCGCACGTCCCGGTGCAGATCGCCCGATCCCGCCCCGCCGGCGACGGTGGAGAAGCGCGCGAACACCGGCGTCCGCTTCGCCGGGTCCTGGAGGAAGGCCGCGCGCGAGAGGTCGGACCACGAGCGGTAGGGCTCGAAGTACCCGTGCGCCCCGGAGCCGCGGGCGTGCACGACCCGCTCGGGGATCCGCTCGTGGTCGAAGTGGGTGAGCTTCTCGCGGAGGACGAAGTCCTCCAGGAGCGTCGGGCCGCGGTCGCCCGTGCGCAGCGAGTTCTGGTTGTCGCTGACGGGCACCCCCTGGTTGGTGGTCAGCACGTCGTCGCGCCCGGTCGCGGTCTGGTGGGTCTCGGCGCGGGCGTCCGGTGACGACGCTCGGGTGGGCTGCTTCTTCGGCGAACCAGGATCCTTGGGCGTGCGAGGGGCCATGTCGTCTCCGAATGGGGGTGGGCGTTCGGCGCGTGGCAATCGGGCCGATGGTCGGCACGCGGAAGCCACGTTGCATTGGACAGCTATTGCAGTCGCCCACCGGGCCCACGGAGCGTAGTGTTACCAGCTGTCGCCCGATCGCGAGACGTTTGGTGCCAATTGGGGTGAATTCCAACATTTCCCGCGACCTTGTCACGAGGTGACGTTGCACGCGGAAACGGCGGGCCGGGCTCCCGGGGCCATGGCAAATCAGTCGTGGCGACAACCCAGGAGCCACATGTCACACACGTCCGACACCCTCTCCCCGGCCATCTTCGACCTCCTTCGCACCGAACACCGCGAGGTGGCGAGCCTCATGGAGGCGATCGCCGCGACGGAGGAGAACGGCGCGGAGGACCGTCCCGCCCTCTTCGGCCGGCTCTACAAGGCGCTGCTTCCGCACGCCCGTGCCGAGGAGGAGACGCTCTACGCGCGGATCCGCGAGGAGGACGCCACGCGGGACATCGCGCTCGAGGGCGTCCAGGAGCACCGGGTGGTCAGCCTCCTCCTCGGCGAGCTCAACGAGATGGCCACCCACGGCGAGACGTGGATGGCCAAGTTCAAGGTCCTCAAGGAGAACGTGGATCACCACGTGAAGGAGGAGGAGGGCGAGATGTTCCCCAAGGCGCGCAAGGTGCTCAGCGCACGGGAGCAGGAGGAGATCACCACGGCCTACCGCGAAGCCAGGCAGCGGCACCTCGCCACCCTCCGGGGGTGACGGCCGTCGCGCGGTCGACGGTGGCGTCCGCGCCGCCGCGGACCGGGCGCGGAGCGCGCGCCTGTAGGCCGCCCGACTCCGCCGGTCTGCCGGCGGGGGGCCGCCCGAGGGCCCCGAGGACTCAGTGGCGGAACCAAGTCAGAACGTCAACCCCGTCGCGAAGTCCACCATCGGCTCGACCCTGAACCCCTGCGCGCCGAGGTCGATGTTGGCACCGCCGCGCGCCTGGACGGAGAAGATCGACATCGTCACCTTGAGGCCGGCCATCGGCCCGAAGGTGGTCTCGTCGGCCCGGAAGCGGCGGATGTCGGGGTTGGTGAAGTTCAGGTGCCCGCCGATGAACAAGCCGTTGTCGAACGTGCCGACGATGTAGTCGCGCAGCTGGACGCCGAGCTCCATCGGGGCCCGGGCGCCGCCGATCCCGGTGGAGCCGAAGCTGCGCCCTCCCAGCGGGGTGGCGCCGGTGATGGCGAAGCTCCGCGTCTCCCCCGTGCGTAGCTCCGCGGTGATGTCGAGCATCGGCGTCTCGGGTTGGGTGAAGCCTCCGATGCGAGGCGGCGGCAGGAGGCCGAGGCGGAGCGGCGAGACCATGATCGTGAGGTTCCCCGGCATGTCGTATTCGCCCGACCATTCGTTCCGGAGATCGCTCGCGCTCCCGGCGTACGCCGTACCGAGAGTCACGCACAACAGAGCCGTCAACATCGTCCCCTCCTGGGTTCCTGTGGACGTAGGCACTGGATCCTGCTCCGCGCGCGCGCTCGCCCGGCGGTGACATCTCGGCGCGCCGCACGGGTCGGGGGTCCGGGGATAGAAGGCGGCGATGTCCCTGGAACACCCATGAAGACGGTGCCGGCGCCGGCACCCGAGCGAACGGGAGAGACGAGCGCGATCGGCGGCGGAGCGGCCTGGAAGAGCGTCCCGCGCACGGTCGCGCGCGCGCTCGGGCTGGTGGCGGGCACGAGCCCCGGGGCCACCGTCACGCTCGCCGTGCTCACCCTGATCGCGGGGGTGTTGCCCGCGGGCATCGCCTACGTCGGCAAGCTCATCGTCGATGCCGTGCTCGCGTCGAACGGGGATGCCACGGCCGTCCTGCGCGTGGTGGGCATCGAGGCGGTGCTGGTGGTGGCGCTCGCGGCGGCGCAGCGCGGGCTCTCGATCACCGAGTCGCTCCTGCGCGCGCAGCTCGGGCAGCGCGTGAACGTGCTGATCCTCAAGAAGGCGCTGACCCTCGACCTCACCCACTTCGAGGACCCCACGGTCTACGACCGCATGTCGCGCGCGCGGCGCGAGGCGTCGTCACGCCCCCTGGCGCTCGTGCGGCGGGTGTTCGGCCTCCTCCAGAACCTGGTCTCGCTCGTCGGCTTCGGCGTCCTGCTCGTGCCGTTCTCGCCACTGGCCGTCGTCGTGCTGATCATGGCGGCGATCCCGGCGTTCTGGGCCGAGGCGAAGTTCTCCGGCGAGGCGTTCCGGCTGTTCTCCTGGCGCACCCCCGAGACCCGCGAGCAGGCCTGGTACGAGACCGTGCTCGCGCGCGAGGACTATGCCAAGGAGGTCCAGCTCTACGGGCTCGGCCCGTTCTTCCTCGGTCGGTACGAGGGCATCTTCGACACGCTCTACAGCGCCGATCGGCGGCTCACGATCCGCCGCGGCGTGGGCGGCTTCGTGGTGGGGCTCCTGAGCACGGCGGCGTTCTACGGGGCGTACGCTTGGATCGCGGTCTCCGCGGTGGCCGCGCGCATCACGCTCGGCGAGATGACGATGTACCTGATCCTGTTCAAGCAGGGCCAGAGCGCGCTCTCCGCGAGCCTCTCCGCGGTGGGCGGGATGTACGAGGACAGCCTCTACCTCGCCAACCTCTACGCGTTCCTCGAGATGCCGGTGCCCGTGCACGTCGGCGGCGCCACCACCGGCCCCGACCCGAAGGACGGCCTCCGCTTCGAGGGTGTGTCGTTTGCCTACCCGGGCGCTTCCACGCGGGCGATCGAGGACGTGACCCTGCACATCCGCCCCGGCGAGAAGCTCGCCATCGTCGGCGAGAACGGCTCCGGCAAGACGACGCTCATCAAGCTCCTCACCCGCTTGTATCAGCCGGTCGAGGGCCGGATCCTGCTCGACGGGCGGGATCTGCGCGAGTGGGACATCGACACGCTCCGGCAGCGTATCGGCGTGATCTTCCAGGACTTCGTGCGCTACCAGATCTCCGCCGGCGAGAACATCGGCGCGGGGGATGTGTCGGCCATCGCCGACCCCGACCGGCAGCGGGAGGCGGCGGAGCGCGGCCAGGCGTGGTCGTTCCTCGCGGCGCTGCCCGAGGGCCTCCAGACGCGGCTCGGCCGCTGGTTCAAGAGCGGCCGGGAGCTCTCGGGCGGGCAGTGGCAGAAGGTCGCGCTCGCGCGGGCGTTCATGCGCAAGGGGGCCGACATCCTCGTGCTCGACGAGCCCACCGCGGCGATGGACGCCGAGGCCGAGGCCCAGATCTTCGAGCAGTTCCAGGAGACCGCGAAGCACCAGATGGCCATCCTCATCTCCCACCGCTTCTCGACCGTCCGGCGCGCCGACCAGATCGTGGTCCTCGAGGGCGGGCGCATCACCGAGCGCGGTACGCACGCCGAGCTCCTGGCGCGGAACGGGCGATACGCGCGCCTGTTCCGGCTCCAGGCCGAGGGGTACCGGTAGGTTAGGGGAGGGGGGTGCGAACCCTCTTCGTCGGCGATGTCCACGGTTGCTCCACGTCCCTGCGCGCGCTCGTCGCGGAGGCCCGCCCCGACCGCCTCGTCCTCGTGGGGGATCTGTTCGCCAAGGGGCCGGACCCCCTCGGCGTGTGGAACATCATCGTCGAGACCGGCGCCGAGGCCGTGCTCGGCAACCACGACGCCCGCCTCCTCGACGTGCTCAACCTCCCTGGCGACAGCGCGCACCACCGCGCCGCGCGCGCCCTGCCCGAGGCCGCCCACGCGTGGACCGCGTCCCTGCCGCTGTTCCTCTCGGGGCCGTGCTGGATCGTGGTGCACGCCGGCCTGCACCCCGAGCTCGGCATCGCGGGCACCACCCGCGGCATGGCGCTCACGATGCGCCGCTGGCCCGACGATCTCGACCACGCCAACCCGTTCTGGTTCCGCTGCTGGAAGGGCCCCGAGCGCGTGTTCTACGGTCACGACGCGGTGCGCGGTCTCCAGGTCCACCCGCGGACGGTGGGCCTCGACAGCGGCTGCGTCTACGGAAACCCGCTGTCCGGCTACCTCCTGGAGGAGGAGCGGGTGATCCAGGTGGCGGGGGAGAGGAAGTAGGGGGCGTCCCGGCGCGGACCTGTGGCGCGTCCCGGCGCGGACGCCGGGTCGGTCCCTTCCGGGGTCGGCCTTCGGCCTCCGCTGGCGCGGTGCCGCTGGCGCGGCACGGGCGCCGAGCCGCGCGGTCGCTGACCGCGCGCCCTGCAGGGCCCTCGCGCGTCGGAGGGGGATGGCCGCGTCGATGTCGGAGTCGATATCGGACTCGATATCGGACTTGATGTCGATGTCGGACTCGATATCGACCTCGATATCGACCTCGATTTCGGCTCCCGCGGCCGGGAAGGGCGGGTCATCCGGGATGACGTCGCCTTGCCGGCCGCCGCGCGGCCGGGAAGGGCGGGTCATCCGGGATGTCTACCGAGCGCCGCGCGTCAGGGGGGCCGGAGGGCGGCCGCCTCCGGCGGCCGGTCCCGACCGGGGCGCCGTCGCTCCGATACGACACGCGGGGGCGCGGCCCCGGTCGGACCAAGGCGCGCAGCGCCGCGCCCGTAGGACACCCGCCCGCCGTAGGCCGCCGATGGCGGGACGCCCGCCCGCCATGGGCTCGCCTTGGGCCGCCGACGGCCGGACGCCCCGCGCGTGAACGCCCG
>JAKFCH010000097.1:0-6138 GCA_036676765.1 Deltaproteobacteria bacterium | reverse complement strand
AAGCGCGCGAGCACGTCCGCGAGGGCCGCCGGCCACGCGGTGGCGGGGTCGACGAGCTCCCAATTGAACACCCGGGCCTCCCCGGCGCGGGCGACGGTGCCGTGCAGGAACCAGTAGCGGTCGGCGATCGGCGGGGGATTGTCGAGCACCTGGTAGTAGTCCATCGCGGTGGCGCCGCCGCTGAGCCTCACGGACGCGGGCACCTTCCAACTCGACCAGCTCGGTTGGTTGGGGATGTCCGCGGCGGCGGCGAGCAGCGCGTCGGCCGGCAGGGCGGCGGTGGTGCTGCCCTCGAGGCAGTCCTCGCCGTGGATCTCCTTGTGGCGGATGAGGATCTCGCCCACGTCGGGTACCTGCTTGCGCGTCACCTCCTCCCAGCCCGAGGCGTCGGCGAGGCCCGCGCGGTACTCGGCGGTGGTGGCGGCGAGGGCGGGGAGGGCGAGGAGCAGGGCGAGGGTGTGCACGGCCGCACTGTAGCGTGCTTCCGGGCTTGGACCACGATCGAAACGGTACGATCGCGCGACGGCCTCTCGCCCTACGGGGCCCTCAGGTGCCGCTGAATTGCACCCCGTCGAACAGGAGCGTCGGCGCGCGCATGCTGCTCCACGTCCACACGTCGTCCGCGGCCTCGGAGAAGCTCATGAGGAGCTCCCCGATGTTGCCCGACACGTTCATCTCCGAGAGGTGCTTCACGACCTCGCCCTTCTCCAGGAGGAGGCCCTGCACACCGAAGCTGAAGTCGCCGGTCAGGCCGTTGCTGTTGCCGCCGAGGAACCCGGTGACGACGATGCAACGGTCGAGATCGCGCGCGATCGCCTCGACCGTGCGGGTGCCGGCCGGCACCACCCAGTTGGAGCGGCCGCCCGTGGTCGGGGGCATGCCGAGCTTCCGCCCGTAGTAGACGTTGATGTAGTAGTTCTGCAACACGCCGGCTTCGAGCACCGGGAACGGCTTGGCATACAGCGCGTCCCCGTCGAAGGGGCGCGAGCCGAGGCCGCGGGGGATCGTGGGATCGTCGTAGATGGAGAGCCCGGGCGCGGCGATGCGCTCGCCCTGTTTGCCGGCGAGGAAGCTGCGCCCCTGGTGGAGCTCGGAGCCCGAGAGCGGCCCGCCGAGCACGCCGAGGATGCGGCCCACCGAGCTGTTCTGGAGCAGCATCGGGTAGCGTCCGGACGCCGTGGGCCCGCTGTCGAGCCGCTGCTCGGCGCGCTTCCAACAGTCCTGCGCCACGCGCTCGGGGGATGGGAGATCGCTGCCGTGGGTCGCGGAGTAGTAGGCCGATCCCTCCGGGCGTCGGCCGCCGGGCTCGAGCAGCGTCATCTCGGCGCCGTGGCCGAAGCCCGTGCCGCGGCTCACGTTCTCGAAGCCGTTGGAGAGCACGCGGGCGGTCTCTCCGATGCTGTCGCCCGTGTAGATCGTGGCGGAAAGTACCTGGTGGCGGTTGGGGAGCGCGTCGACCGCGGCTTCGAGCCGCTCGGCCTGCTCGCGGCGCTGCTCGGCGGTGAGCGACTCCCACGTCGGATCGAAGCGGTCGAGCACCTCCTCCGAGGTGTAGCGCCCGCACAGCTCCAGGGGCGGCTGCCGCCGCTCGGGCTCGGGCTCCAGCACGCGCGTGGCCTCGACGGCGCGGGCCAGGAAGGCGTCGAGCGCCGCGGGACGCAGGTCGGAGGTGGAGTGGACCGAGTAGCGCTCGTCCACGAGCAACGAGAGCGAGACGCCGAGGCTTGAGGCCTGCGTGGCGTTCTCCAGCTTGCCGGCCCGCCGGACGAGCGACACGTCGGTGGAGCGGGAGACCACGATCGTGGCCTCCTCCGCGCCGAGGGCCTTCGTCTTCTTCAGGATGTCGCGACCGAGATCGATGAGTTCCATCTAGCTCGCCCCCCCGACCGAGAGCCGGCTCACCTTGACCGTCGGCATGCCCTGCGACACGGGCACGCTCTGCCCGTCCTTTCCGCAGGTCCACCCGCCCTCGTCGATGACGAGGTCGTTGCCGACCATCTCGATGGTCTCGAGCACGCGGGGGCCGTTGCCGACGAGGTTCACGTCCTTGATGGGGCGGGTCAGCTTTCCTCCTTCGATGAGCCAGCCGTGGCGCACGTAGAACGCGAAGTCACCCGCGCCGATCTGGACCTGCCCGTTCGAGAACGTGCGGCAGTAGATGCCCTTGTCCACGCTCGCGATGATCTCGGCCGGATCGTACGGACCGGGCTCCATGTAGGTGGACCGCATGCGGGGCAGCACCGGCTGGCGGAAGCTCTCCCGGCGGCCGGAGCCGGTGGGGGCGACCTTGTAGTGGCGCGCCGAGATCTCGTCGTGGAGGTAGCCGCGGAGCACGCCGTCCTCGATGAGGGTCGTCTTCTCGGCGGGGTTGCCCTCGTCGTCCGTGTTGATGCTGCCGCGCGCGTGGAAGAGCGTGCCGTCGTCCACGACGGTGACCCCCTTCGGTGCGATCCGCGTGTCCATCCGGTCGGCGTAGATGCTCACGCCCTTCCGGTTGAAGTCGGCCTCGAGCCCGTGGCCGATGGCCTCGTGCAGGAGGATGCCGGACGATCCGGCGCCGAGCACCACGGTCATCTCGCCCGCGGGCGGCTTGCCGGACTCGAAGAGGATCATCGTGTCGTCGACCACGCGCTGGATCAGCGACTCCACCCGCTCGGGCGTGTAGAACTCGAGGCCCATGCGCTGCGCGAGGTTCGCGCTGGAGGACTCGCGGCGGCCTTCCTGCTCGGCGGTGCACACGATGAACGCGCGGGTCATCGGCTGGTAGTCGTAGACGGAGCGCCCGTCGGGGCGGGCGATGAGCACGTGGCGGAACGAGTCGGCCAGCGACACCTCGACCTTGTTGACGCGCGGATCGCGGGCGAACACCCGCTGCTCCCAGTCGCGGACCATGGCGACCCGCTTCTCCAGCTCGACGTGCTCCCACGGCATCGTGACCGGGTAGCGGTCCGCGTAGTTCCGCGGCGTGGCCGCGATCGGCGCGTGGGCGGCGGTGCCGGTGGCGATCTCGGCGGCGAGGCGCGCGGCGGCGAGCATCGCCTCCGTCGAGAGGTCCTCGGTGTAGGCGTAGCCCACCTGATCCCCCACCACGACGCGCACGCCGACGCCGAGATCGACGTGGGTGGACGCCCGGTTGACCTTGCCGTCGGAGAGCGCGACGGACGTGCTGCCCGAGTGCTCGAAGTAGAGGTCGGCGTCATCCGCGCCTCGCGACAGGGCCGTCGTGAGCACGGCGCGGATGGACTCGTCGGTCACGCCGAATTGGTCGAAGTAGATCATGGACGCTCCACTCGGGTTCCGCGTGGAACCCGACCGCTTAGTGTTCGCACCGCAGCCCGGTCGGCAACGAGAATTGTTTCCGGATGGCCGCGGGGGTACGAACCCGCGGGGCGCACGGGAGCATCCGGGGCGTCGGGGCCATCGGACGTCGGGGGTCCGGGGCGCGTCGCGCCCGGGACCCTGCGGGGGCTCCCGCCCCCGCAACGCCCCCGGGGATCGCGTGGGGAAGGGCACGTGGCGCGTGCGGAGGCGCCCTCGGGCGTCGTCAACACAGGGGCGCATGCTTCAGATGTACATCGGCACAAGCACGCGTTTGACCACGCGGAGCGGGTCCGGTACCCTGGCGTCCGGAGGCGCGATGGCGAGCCAGAGCATGCGGGCGGTCGAGACGAGCGCGCCGACCGCGAGCGCCGGCGCTTCCGACGGGCGCGCGAGGACCGGGCGCGGCAACGCCGACGCCGCCGATCGGGTGGAGGCCGAGGCGACGAGCCGGCCGCCCGCCGACTACGCGGTGAGGGGCGCCCCCGTCGAGCACGCGGCGGTCGAACCGTCGGGTGCGGTGAACGCGGCCGACACCCCGTCGACCGAGCGCCGGGCGGGCGAGCGGGAGGTCAGGATCCTGCGCACCCAGGACGACCCCCTCCGGGTCGCCGAAGCCACGCCCGCGGAGGCCCAGCTCTACGAGGAGCGCCCGCTCGGGGAGGTGTGCGACCCCGCATGGCAGGCCGTGGTGGGCGTACGCGGCAGCGTCGAGGCGCCGAGCCGTACCGAGCACTTCGTCGACCGCCCCCTCTTCGTGGGGGGCGCGCCGTCGGTGATGGACGTGCACCAGGGCCAGGTGGGCGATTGTTACCTCATGGCCGGGTTGATCGGGCTGGTGGCCGCGGAGCCCGGGCGCATCGCCGACATGATCCAGGTGTCGGGGCAGTCGGCGATCGTGTCGTTCTTCCGCCACGACGCCGCCGCGGACGCTTGGATTCCCACCGCGATCACCGTCGACCTCGACCTGGCCCACCGAACGGACCCGGAGGGCGGCCGGGCCCAGCTGAACGGGGCGGGGTTCCGGCGGTCCGAGCAGCCGGTCCAGTCGGACTGGTACGCCCAGGAGTCCTTCGACGACCTCTGGGTGTGCGAGGACGCCTACTACGAGGCGGCGATGTGGGTGCCGCTGGTGGAGAAGGCGTATGCGCGGTTTGCGGAGCGGTTTGGGCAGTATGGGGGATTTTTGCCGCGACGAGCCAACACGGCGACGGACGCTCAGGGCAACCCTCGATCGGGATACGAGATTGTCGAGGGAGGGTTCACGAAGCCCGTGATGCGGGTGCTGTTGGGAGGCGAGATGGACACCTTGTCGACCGAGGATGTGGAGTGGTCGCCCGGGCAGCCCAACGTCTCGGCAAACGAACTGGCGGTGCGCCGGCTTCTCCACCAGCGTGGGGATGGCGCCGTGTCCGGTGAAAGGTCGGTGATGACCGTGTCCATGACCGAACAGGCGTCCATCGAGCGGCTCGACGCACAGCTCTCGGCAGTGCTCGAGAAGCCGGATGTCCTGCAGTACCCAGACTTCGAACGCGCGCTCCGTCGGCTTCAGGCGACTCTCGCTCGATGGTCCAGCGCGAGCTCCGAGGACCAGCAGGAATTGCAGGCAAGGCTGGTCAAGGAATCGAGGGGAATGGCGGCTCCCAGCACTTGGCCCATCCTCCAATCCAGCCGCGGGGAAGGAGAGTACCGCGCTCTCAACGAGCTCCTGCTCGTGGTCGCCAACCTGGGGGACGACGAGGGGCGCGGCCAGCGCCACGTCTACGCCCGGCACGAGTACGTGGTGATGGGCTCGACATTCCGCGACGCGAGCGGCGCGGTGTTGGACGTCACGGATGCAAACCTGACAGATACACTGCCACGGATCGAGCCCACCGCTTCCGAAGTACAGCTACGAAACCCACACGGCGGCAATTCGCCGGATGCCAAGGGAACCCGCGACCCGGCTCGAGACGACGGCGCATTCGGCCTGACACTCGCCCAGTTCTTTCGTTCGTTCGACACCCAACAGAGCGTTGTTCTCAAGTGATCATACTGTTGGGCTGCGTTCTCGCCTGCTGGCGCACTCCGGATGCGGAGCCCGATACGCCCACGACTCTCCCTCCCATCCAAGGAACACCGGTGGAACAACTGGAGCCGATACGAATCTCGCTTACCGGGCCCAAGGACGTTCTCAAAGTATACGATGCCGTTCGGCCCTTCAGAGCCGATAAAACAGCCAGTCTGCCTCCGCTGGTGATCGAGCTCCCCGGTGGCGTGATCGAGGAGCGGTTCTCGATCCAACTCGGGGAGGTCAACGACCTCCACCTCTTCGACATCACGGTACGTGGTAACGGGTCGACCTTCCGAAACGGATCAATCCACATCACCGGCAACCGTCTCACAGTTTCCGACGTAGCGTTCGACGGTCGCCGTTCATCCGGGCAACCACTGGCTCTCTACGCACGCGAGTCCCTGACGCTCGACCACGTCGCCATCGCGAACCTCAAGCAGTCGGATACCGGTCGAGGAGCACGAGAGTTTGGGGGCGTTGGACTGCACTCCATCGGCCCCGCCGCCACCCTCTCCGTCCGCGACAGCCTGTTCCTCGACAACCGCCACAGCATCGACGTCGCCGGCTTCAACAGCGGAGAGGGCTTCGCGTCCGCCCGCTTCGAGCGCGTCCGCTTTGCCGGGAGCGCGGCGCCCGAGGTCGATCTCGGCCGCATCGACCGCCTGGAGTTCCTCGACTCCACCCGCCTCGGCGGCACCGGCGACTTCGCGCACACCACCGTGCGCACGGTGGTCCTCTCCGAGCCGGCCGAGCGCCCGGCCGACGAG
>JAKFCH010000096.1:0-3971 GCA_036676765.1 Deltaproteobacteria bacterium | reverse complement strand
AGGCCCTCGGTCGGCGCGCGGACGCGCCGGACCGGCCGGCGGACCGGCCGCCCTCCGCGCGCCTCGCGCCTCGCTCCGCTACGCCGGCCGAGCCGACCCCGCTCGCTCCCCGTCAACGTCGCCGCAGCGGCCGCGTCCGCGCGGCCGGCTGCCCGAATCCCGCCGCCGAACCCCCTACAGGATCTCGAACGGAAACGCGACCTGCATCTCCTTCGGGAGGTTCATGAGGATGCGCTCGTCCTCCTCGTTGAGGACATCCTGGGCGTGGAAGGCGTACATTCCCGGGGTGACGGGATCGCGCGTGGTGATGAGGTAGGCGTCCCGCGCGGGCAGGGCCTTCAGATCGAACGGGACCTCGTCCCCCGCGACCCAGAGGTTCACCGTGGCGTCCATCGCGCCGAGCACGCCCTTGACCCGGGTGTGGTCGACAAAATCGAGGCGGGAGAGGTGCAGGTTCATCCGGGCGAGCTCGGAGGCGCGCAACGTCGAGCTGAACACGAAGGAGGCGGGGGCGCCGCCGGGCATGCCCTGCTCGGACACGTCCTGGAGGCCCGCGTAGTGCTTGAGCTCGGTGCCGACGACCCGGATGCGCTTGGCCCCGAGGTGCACGTACTCGTCCCTGCCCACGCCGTAGAAGCCCGGCTGCTCGGGCTCCGGGTAGAGCGCGAAGGCGAGCGGTCCGTACTCGCCGCCCTCCTCGACCGGGACGGGCACGAGCTCGATGTCCTTGATGTACCCATCCTTGCCGGCCATCACCCGCGTGACGGGCTGCTCGGTGTCGATGGTGAACTTTCCAGCGGAGTCGGAGCGGTACCGCTCGACGACCCCCTCGATGACGACAGTCGCGTCAGAAACCGGGTTGCCCCAGATGTCGCGCACATCTCCCGCGAGGACCCGTGTGTCCGTGCAGGCCGTGAGCAAGAGGCTCAGCAGCATGGTCTCCCTCGTTCTCCACGTATCGCATTCACCGATCAAGGGCCCCGACGTCAAGGGTTCTCGACGAACCAGTGATCCAGGGTGCCGTTTTCGAGCTCGCGGAGCGTGTGGTCGGTGAACCGCAGGTAGGCCTCCCAGTCCTCCGCGGGGCGCCCCTCGGCCCGCCTGCGCGCGATCGCGTCGACCGCCCAGGCCCGGCACCGCGTCGTGAACGCGTGGACCGCGGCGATGCGTTGCGCGGGTGTGGCGTTCGGATCCGCCCCCTGGAAGAGCGGCGGTTGGACGGTCGCCGGCCCGCCGTCCGGAGGCCCCTCGCCCGACGCGCTCACGAGCGGGCCCGCAACACGTCGCGGATCGAGGAGAGGTCGACGCTGCCGGTGCGGGAGAGGCCGTCGAGCAGGCGGCGGCCCGTCTTCGCGAGCTCCAGGAGGTTGCGCACCCGGGTGACGAGGAAGCGGCTCTGCAGCATCGCGGTGGGCTCGCGCCCGCGGCCGGCGCCGTCGAGGAGGGCCACGGCCTCCTCGAGCTGCTCGATGGTGCGATCCACGAGGCGGAGCTCCCGCTCGCGGAAGACCCGGGCCACCATCGCCCACATGTCGGTCTCCGCGACGTAGAGGCGGCGGCGGTTGGGGCCTGGCGGCACCCGCTTCACGACGCCCCACTGCAGGAGCTCCTGGAGCGACATGGACACGTTTCCCGTGCTAAGTCCGCTCTTCGCCTCGATCTCCTCGGCGTCGAGGGGGCCCGGCGAAAGGTAGAGGATCGCCCAGATCCGCCCCAGCGAAGGCTTGAAGTTCCAGAAACGCATCAGCTCGCCCACGGCGTCGGCGACGGTGCCGATCGCCCGGTCTCTCGCCTCGTCGACCTCGCTGGTCATGCCCTCGCCAGATTCACTGGTTTCAGTTAACATTGAAATGCATGAAGCGTCGACGGGAGGAGTGATGGAACGTGCGGCCCGGAAGCCTCGGGAGAACGCCTCCATGGTCTCGGCCAACGCGCGCGAGCTCGACCCCGCCGGCGTGGTCCGGCGCTTCCTCCCCGTGGGCGTGCACGCCGGCGCGCCCCTGAGCTTCATCGCCACGCCGACCCCCGCCGATGTCGCGGGGGTGTTCGCGCTCGCCGCCCCGGCGATGGGCGCGGCGGAGGCGCGGCTCCGCGAGCTGGTCGCCTCCGAGGTCGCCGTGGTCGAGGCCATCGGCGCCTACCTCGCGCGCGCCGGCGGAAAGCGCCTGCGCCCCCTGCTCACCGCGCTCGGCGCCGGGGCGGTGGGCCACACCGGCCGGATCGACGGGCTCATGTGCGCGGGGGAGCTCATCCACCTCGGCTCGCTCCTCCACGACGACGTCGTGGATGACGGCGCCACCCGCCGCGGCCTCCCCGCCGCCCAGCGCGTCTACGGCAACGCCGCGGTCATCCTCACCGGGGATTTCTGCCTCGCCCGCGCCGTGCTGCTCGCCGCCACGGACGGCGGCCACGCCACCGTCACCGCGCTCGCCGAGGCCGTCACCCACATGGCCGAGGGCGAGGTCCTCCAGCTCCAGCGCGCGGGCAACCTCGACACGACCCTCGATCAGTACCTCGACATGATCGACAAGAAGAGCGCCGCGCTCATCGCGTGGTGCGCCGCCGCCGGGGCGCTCTCCTCCGGGAACACCGTCGCCGCCGAGGCCCTCGCGCGCTTCGGGCGCGGGGTCGGCGTCGCCTTCCAGATCACCGACGACGTGCTCGACTACGCCCCCGGCACCGGCAAGCCCGCCGGTCAGGACCTCCGCGAGAAGAAGCTCACCCTCCCGCTCCTCCTCGCGATGGAGCGCGTGCCCGACCTGCGCGCCCGCCTCTACACCGACGAGCTCGACGTGCTCCTCGCCGTCGTGCGGAGCTGCGGCGCGCTCGACGCCGCCCAGGACGAGGCCCGCCGCCGCGTCGATGCCGCCCTCGGCGCGCTGGAGGCCCTCCCGCCCGGCCCCCATCGGGACGCCCTCGCGGTCCTCGGCCGCTACCTCGTCGAGCGTTCGTCGTGAGCGTCGAACCCTCGTCGTCCGGCGGCGCCCTCGTGACCTCGGGCCCCGTCCCCGGCGATCCGAACCGCGCCCCCGCGGTCCGCGACATGTTCGCGCGCATCGCCCCCGGCTACGACCGCGCGAACCAATTCATGTCGATGGGCATCGACCGCGCGTGGCGGCGCATCGCCATCCGCGCCCTCGGTGACACCGCCGCGGGGGACGTGCTCGATCTGTGCGCCGGCACCCTCGATTTCACCGCCGCGCTCGCCCCACGGGCCCGGAGCGTGGTGGCGGTCGACTTCTGCGCGCCCATGCTCGAGGCCGGCCTGGCGAAGATCCCCGCCGGCGCGAACGTGCGCACCGTCTGCGCCGACGCCCGCGAGCTCCCGCTCCCCGACGCCTCCGTCGACGCCGTCGTCATCGGCTTCGGCATCCGGAACGTGCCCGAGCCCGAGCGCGCCCTCGCCGAGGCCCGCCGCGTGCTCCGCCCCGGCGGCCGCATGGTCGTGGTCGACTTCTTCCGGCCGACCACGCTGGCCCAGCGCTTCTTCGCGGGCACCTACAACCGCGTCGTCCTGCCGATCGTCGGCGGCCTCGTCACGGGCGACGCCTCCGCCTACCGCTACCTCGCCGGCTCCATGGCCGCCTGGTACGACCGCCCCGGGTTCGAGCGTGCGTGCGAAGCCGCGGGCTTCGCCACCGTGACCGGGCGGGACCTGTTTCCGCCGGTGGCGTCGCTGGTGGAAGCGCGGGTGGCGCCATGACGGTCCGCTTGGTGACGGCGCGCTTGGACGTGGGTACCGCTCGTCTGGTGCGATCGGCCACATCGAGGGGGGCTTGGCGCAGGTCCCCCCTCGGATGGCCGATGTCCGGGGCCCGATCGGCCATCCGAGCGGGGGGCTGGCCCCAGGTCCCCCCCTCGATGGCCGATCTCGCACACCCGATCGGCCACATCGAGGGGGGCCTGGCGCAGGCCCCCCTCTCGATGGCCGATGCCTCGCTCCCGTCGCCCCCGCCGCCCCGCGCGAGGGG
>JAKFCH010000095.1:0-6653 GCA_036676765.1 Deltaproteobacteria bacterium | reverse complement strand
GTGTGGACCTCGTGGCGCCGCCGCATCGTCGCGACGGCGTTCCAGACGGCGGGCAGCGAGCGACCGTCCGCCACGTTCCCGACGGGCTCGAGGAAGTAGCAGAGGCGCACGTTTCCGACGGGATCGAACGCGATGTCCGAGTGCCCGGCCTTGCAGACCTCGCCGTTGTAGACGGAGGGATCGCGGAAGTAGCCCTTGAACGCCTCGAGCTGCTCGACCGGGTTGCACACCTGGCACTCGTTGCGGCGCTCGTCGACGAGCACGTCGATCGCGTGATCGATGGCGCCGAGGTCGGTGGGCCAGAGCGACGAGCGGCGCCACCACCCCGGATCGTGGGCGTTGGCGCCGAAGTTCTGGTAGAGCGGCTGCACCACGAGCTGGTAGCCGCGGTCCTTGCACCAC
Organism: Deltaproteobacteria bacterium; assembly: GCA_036676765.1. GTDB lineage: Bacteria > Myxococcota_A > UBA796 > UBA796 > SXON01 > CAJBVW01. The sequence continues at coordinate 6,251 of JAKFCH010000095.1, read as the reverse complement.
CGGAGCAGCTCGGGGATCTCGGCGGCGTTGTGCCCGGAGAGCACGCAGGTCACGACGACGCGCGGGTTCGGCACCTTGTCGAGCAGATCGCAGGCCTCGACGGCCTTCTTCCAGGAGCCGGCGCGCCCGCGCGAGTGGTCCACCGTGGCGGCGCGCGCCCCGTCGATGGACACGTAGGCGATGCTCACGCCGGCGTCGGCGAGGGCGGAGGCGCGCTTCTCGGTGAGCAGCCAGCCGTTGGTGTTGAACGTGACGGTGAAGCCGAGCCGCGTGGCGCGGGCCATGAGCCGCTCGAGGTCCTTGCGGAGGAGCGGCTCGCCGCCGACGAAGTTCATCGCCGCCGGGCCGAGCCACTTCGCGAGCCCATCGATGGTGTCGGCCCACACCTGCTCGCCCAGATCCACCGTCTCGTTCTTCCAGATGTCGCAGTGCAGGCACGGCAGGAAGCAGCGGTCGGTCACGGAGAGGTGCACCTGGACCGGCTTGTCGAGCGCGGGGCGCAGGCGCGCCTGCCCGAGCGCCCCGACGGTGGCGAGGCGGGCCGCCGCCTTCGCGCGGGTGAGCCCGCTCATCCGTGCGCCGCGAGGGCGTGCGCCTCGATCTCGGCCGTGGTGATGTCGCTCGAGTTGGCCGACCGCGGGATGAAGCACGTCGCGCACACCGGGAGCCCGGCGTAGTCTGCGCGCGCCACCCGCCCCCGCCGCCCCGCCATCTCCGGCCCCCACCAGAGTGTGGAGAACGGCGTGTCCGCCACGTTCCCGATGGCGTTCTCGAAGCGGTTGTCGCGCGTGCAGGTGGTCACCGTGCCGTCCCACCCGATCACGGGGCTCTTCCAGAAGCAGGCACACACGCCGGCGTTCACGCCGGGCAGGGTGGTGGGGGACTTGTCCACGCGCGGCAGATCGAGCCCCTCCTCGGCCATCACCGCGCGGAACACGGCGTTCTGGACGGCCTGGGCCTCGGGGGTGGGGCAGTCGAGCTGGCGGAAGAACACCACGGCATCCTCCCCCGGGGGCACGACCTGCGCCGCGGTCCGCACCGGCAGCCCGCGCGACCGGCACGCGGCCTCCCACCGCGCGCGGAACGTCGCGACCTCAGCCGCGTTGTTCTCCGAGACGATGAACTGGAACACCGGCCGCGGCCACCGCGCGCCGCGCGCCGCCTTCGCGTCGAGGAAGCCGCGCACGTTGGCCTCGACGGCGTCGAAGCGGTCGGCGCCCTTGATCCGTCGGTAGGTCTCCCGCGTGGCGGCGTCGAGCGAGAGGTGCCACACCTGGGGGACCGGCGCGAGGTTGAGCGCAACGCGCACCTTGTCGGCGGTGAGGTGGGTGGCGTTGGTGTGCAGCTCGACCTTGCCGAACACGCCCGCCGACGCGGTGCGGAGCGCGGCCTGGTAGATCGGCCCGAACGCCGGGTGCACGAGCGGCTCGCCGAGCCAGAACAGGATCAGGGTGTCGAAGCGCGCGCCGACCGCGCGCAAGTCGGCGAACACCGCCTCGGCGGTCGGGAGCGGCAGGAAACCGGTGCGCACGTGGTGCGGATGCGCCGCCTCGGACACCGAACAATGCACGCAGGCGAGGCTGCACGTATTGGTGGTCTCGAGGACGAGGTAGCTGCCGGGAAGCGCCGGGGTGCGCACAAAAACGAGCATACCCCGGCGGGAGGCCGGGGCATGCAGAGGTGGGCGGGGGGCACGGCTGCGGTAGGCCCGCCTACGCGCCCCGGCCCGGGCTACCGCGACGAGCGGCTACGGCTGGTGCTGCCGCGGCTGCTGCTTCCGCCGCTGCTGGTGCTGCTGCTGCGCTCGCCGCGCTCGCCGCGGCTCTCGGAGGAGGCGCCACTGCGGCCCTCGGAGGAGCGGCCCTCGGAGGAGGCGCCACCGCGGCCCTCGGAGGAGCGGCCCTCGGAGGAGGCGCCACTGCGGCCCTCGGAGGAGCGGCCCTCGGAGGAGCGGTCGCCCCGGTCCTCCGCGCGCTCGCCGCGGTCCTCCGCGCGCTCGCCGCGGTCCTCGGCGCGCTCGGCGTGGTCCTCCCGCCGCTCGTCGCGGTCCTCGTAGCGCTCGGCGCGGTCCTCGCGGACCTCGCGGTGATCCTCGTGGTGCTCGCGGCGGTCGTCGCGGGCCTCGCGGTAGTCGTGGTGGCGGTTGTCGTGCCAGTCGTGATGGACCGAGGCGTGGCTGCCGTACACCCAGTCGCCGCGGACCCAGACGCCGCGGGAGTAGTAGCCGTCGTTCCAGGCGTAGCCGGACCGCGCCGCGGGGCGCCAGTAGCCGTCGATGTAGCTGTGGCCGGTCCAGTAGCCGGGCACCCAGGAGTAGCCGGCGCGGGCCGAGGCGGGCACCCAGTGGCCCGGGTTGTACTGACCGTAGCGGTTGTAGTAGCCGTGCACCCAGGTGTACCCCGAGCGATAGGACCCGGCGTAGGACGGACCCCAGGGGTTGATCACGACATGCACGGCGGGGGCGCTCACGTAGGCCTGCACATGTCCGTGGCCAGCCGCGGCGGTCGCGGGGGCGAGGAGGAGGGCGGCGAGGAGGGCGAGGAGGGGGGTGCGCATGGTTGCTCCGTTGTCAGCCCTCCGACGCGTACTCCGCGGTGGCATTCGAACGGATCACGAAACCCCAGGTTCGGCGCGCGTGCCGCCGCCGGCGCCTCAGGGGCAGTTCATGACGGGGCAGGCCGAGATCGTGGCGTTGGGCTCGACGAGCGCCTCGATCTCGGCGGAGCAGGTGAGGCTCCCGCGCGTGTACACGGCCTGGAAGTCCCAGGTGCCGGCGCCGAGCATCACCTCGACGAGGCCGTCACCGGTGGTCTTGCCGGTGGTCTTCACGCCGCCGGAGTCGAGGTTCTCCAGCGTGTAGTTCTTGAACGCCACGTAGATCGGGTCCTGCGGGTCGACCGACTCGCTGGTGAGCACCCTGATGCTGAGGATGCCGCTGGTGTCGTTCCCCCCTTCGGCCGCGCTCGTCGTGACACCGGCGTCGTTCAGCGTCGTGCAGAAATTCGCCGTGGCGGACGCGCTGTCATCGGAGGCGGCGCCGTTGGTACAGGCCGACGCCAGGGGGACCACGAGGAGGGCGAGGAGGAGGGAGCGCATCGCCCGATTCTACCGTCAAAGCGGGGGGAGGTGGTACGGTGGGCGGATGGACGAGCTGGACGCGATCGCGGCGCGCATCCAGGCGCGCGACCAGGGGGCGAGCCCCGGCCCGTGGACGCTCGAGCTCTACCCCACCCTCCGGTGCAACCTCGACTGCGCCTTCTGCGACACGACCGACCGCCACCGCCCCGCCGTCGCCGAGCTCTCCGTGGCGCGCCAGCTCGCGATCGTGGACGAGGCCGCGGCCATGGGCGTACGGCGCGTGGCGCTGCTCGGCGGGGGGGAGCCGCTCCTCTCGGCCGCCGCGCCGCTGCTCGTCGAGCGGGTGAAGGCCCACGGGATGGAGGGCTTCCTCACGACCAACGGCACGCGGCTCGACACCGTGTCCGACCGCCTCGTGGACCTCGGGTGGGACGAGGTGCACGTCTCCATCGACGGCGCCGACGCCGCCACCCACGACGCGTTGCGCGGGCGGCCCGGGGCGTTCCGGAAGAGCGTGTCGGCCCTCTGCCGCCTCCGGCGCCGCCGCGACCGGGCCGGCCGGGCGCTGCCCCGCCTCGGCCTCCACACCGTGCTCACCCACCGCAACGTCGATCAGCTCGCCGACATCGTCCGCCTCGCCGCCGCGCTCGGCGCCGTCCGCGTCGACTTCGACGCCCTCGTGGCCTACCGGCCCGAGCAGCGGGTCCTCGCGCTCGGCCCGGCCGAGGAGGCCCGCCTGCCCGCCCGCGTCGAGGAGGCCCTCGCGGAGGCCGACCGGCTCGGCATCGCCACCACGCTCGCGCACTTCCGGGGAGAGACGGGGCGGGGGGAGGTGGGGCCGGGGGAGGTGGGGCGCTCCGTGGACACGTTGCGCCGCGGCGCACGGCCCCCTCCCGCTCCAGCGAATTCCGGCGCGCCGGCCGTGGGGCTCGCCGCCGCGCCCTGCCTCAAGGCGTGGCACTACCTCGTCGTCCAGTCGGACGGGCGCACGTCGCCGTGCTGCGTGCTCGCGGGCACGGGCGGCTCCGCCGCGGACACGCCGCTCGCGACGGTCTGGGAGAGCGACCCCACGCTGACCTCCATCCGCGCGGAGATGCGCGCGGGCCGCCCCACGGGGCGCTGCGTCGAGTGCTCCGAGAACATCCTCGCCCACGAGCGGGCCATCCGCGCCCGCCTCCCGACGGCGCTCGGCGGAGGCGCCACGTGAACGTCAACCTCGAGCTGACCGACCACTGCAACATCCGCTGCCGCATGTGCAGCCAGTCGATGCGGGACGACGCCCACGGCGGCCCGAAGAAGTTCATGTCCTTCGACACGTGGCGCCGCTCGCTCCAGGGCCTGCGCGGCATGGGCGAGGTCGCGCTCTGCCCCCACTGGCTCGGCGAGCCGACGCTGCACCCGCGCTTCGACGCCTTCGTCGAGTACGCGTTCGCGGTGAACCACGACAACGCCTTGTTCCGCACGTTCAAGATCCACACCAACGCCGTGATCCTCGCGCCGGAGCGCGCCGCCCGCCTCGTCCGCCTCGCGCGCGCGCCCGGCCAGGCGCCCGACACGTTCACCGCCATCCACTTCTCGATCGACGCCTTCAGCCCCGAGGCCTACGCGGTGGTGAAGGGCTCCGACAAGCGCGCGCTCGTCTACCGCAACATCGAGCGATTCCTCGCGATCCGGAGCGAGCTCGGGGCCGAGCGCCCCGTGGTCCACCTCGCCCTCGTGGTGCAGGACGAGAACCGCCATGAGGTGGCCGCGTTCGTGCGCCACTGGGGCGGCCTCCTCGACGGTCTGGGCCGCCGGTGGAACCTCACCGGGGACTGGCCCCCCTTCGACGCCGACGCCATCTACCTCCGCCGCCTCAACAGCGGCGATCAGCCCCGCTCCGACGCGCTCCACGCGAGCGCGTGCCGCGAGGTCGGCATCGCCTCCGCCCGCCCCGAAGGGAGCTTCTGATGACGCTGCTCGCGCTGCTCGGGTGTGGGATGGGGACCTTCACCACGGAGGACGGCCCCGACCAGGTGCGCACCGCGCTCTACTTCGTGCCCGACAGCGCGCTCTCGCTCCAGCTCTACGGGGCGCGGCAGGCCTACGTCCTGCTCGCCAACTCGACGCTCCCGTGCTGGCCCGCCACCGACGACGACGATCCCACCACGCCGCCCACCGACACCGAGTCCCGCTACTGGGATGCCCAGGCCGCGACCCTGTTCGCGCGCGAGGGCGCCCGGATCGTCGCGTTCTCGGTGGCGCTCGGCCCCGAGGAGGACTGGCTCGGCCGGTACCCGTTGCGCACCGACGCCTGGGATTCGGCCGCCATGGCCGACTACGTCGCCACCGACGGCCGCGTGGCCTCGGGCGCGTGGTACCAGGTGATCGAGGCGGAGGTGGATGGGGGCTCGGGCCTCGACTACGCCCTCACCGGCGGCGTCGAGGTGGTCGAGGAGGCCCACGACGTCGGGGTCGGCGCCCCCGCATGGGTCGACGTCGAGCGGAAGGACACGAAGCTCACCGGCACGTTCGACCTCACGCCCGCGCCGCTCTCCGGCACGTTCCAGGCCGAGCACTGCGACAACCTCGCGCTCCTCGGGGATCTGTACACGCGCCTCGCGCTGCTCGCGATCGCCGACGCGGCGGGTGAAGGCGTGGGCGAGGTCCCGCCGGAGGAGATCGGGCGGTAGCCTCGACGTGAAGGACCGGGGGAGGGCCCCCCTACTCCTCGTCGAGCTGCTCGTACTCGTCGAGGACGCCCTGGATCTCGGCGCGGGTCTTCGTGTCGCCGCTGCGGGCGCAGGCCGCGAGCCCCTTCTGGAGGGCGGCGACGCTGCCGGGGCGATCGCCCGACTCCTTCTTCGCCATCGCGTAGTGGTACCAGCCGGCGCCGTAGTCGGGGTGATGGCCGAGCAGGCTCTCGAACGCGGCGAAGCAGTCCGCCCACGACTTCGTCTTGCGCAGCTCCATCGCGAGCGCGTAGAGACCGAAGCGGTCGGTGGGCTTCTTGGCGACGTAGTCGCGGGCGGCGGAGAGACGGTCGGACATCGGGGAGGCCTCGGGAGGGTGCGAGGTATCCTGGCGCGTCGCGAGACGGGGGCGCGACCCCGCGCGGCGCGGGGTCGCCATCCTGCGGGCAGGCGGCGGAGCCGCCTGGTCGGGCGGCCGCGGCGGCCGTCCGGACCGCGCCG
>JAKFCH010000094.1:0-8627 GCA_036676765.1 Deltaproteobacteria bacterium | reverse complement strand
CACCGCCTCGAGCGCCCGGCGCCAGGGCGCGAGCGGCGCCGGGGTCCGCCCCGCGAGCGCGACGCGGAGCGGCTCCTCGGGGTCGCTCCAGGCGGCGGCGCGCGCGCGTTCGTAGGCCCGCAGGGCGGCCCGGTTCCGGAAGAGCCCTGACCCGCCGGTGGGGACGTAGGGGTGCCACCGGAGCTGGCCGAGCCGCTCGACCACCATGCTCGTGCGGTCGACGTGGGGGCGCTGGAAGTAGAGGAGCTCGGCACGACGTACGAGCTCCAGGTGGGCGAGCATCACGACGGGCTCATCGACCCAGCGATGGCCACGCAAGCGCTCCACGAGGACCGCGCGCGCGCCTGTCGTGGGGAGGCCGAGGCGCACGCAGGCGGCGCGGAGGGCGGGCACGTCGAAGGCGGGCGCGCACCGCTCGGCGGAGACGGTGACGTGCGCGAGCCCGGCGGTCACGAGCGCCGCGACGGCGGCGGGGATGTCGAGGTCGTAGCGGAGCCCGCTCGTCCGGAACACGGGTGGCGCCCCCTCCCCCTCCGCGCCCCCCGTACGCAGCGACAAGCGGGCCCAGAGCTCGCGCGCCGCGGCGTCGAGACCGCGGAGGCGCGCGAGCACCACGGCCTCTCCCGCCGTGAGCAGGTGGCCCTCCTGGACGAGCGCGCCCTCGATCACCTCCAGGAGATCGGCGCCGGGATGTGGGGACGGGGCGATCGGGTTGCGCACGATCCGATAGATGCCCCGGAACGCCCGAGGATGCATGCCCGCTCGCCGCACCAAGATCGTCGCCACCCTCGGCCCCGCCTCCCGGGAGCCCGAGCAGATCCTCGCGCTCCTGCGCGCCGGGGTCGACGTCTTTCGTATCAATTGCTCGCACGCCTCCGCCGAGGGCATCCGGGAGGGCGTGGCGCGCATCCGGCGCGCGGCGACCACGCTCGACCGTGCCTGCGGCATCCTGCTCGACCTCCAGGGCCCCAAGATCCGCACCGGCACGCTCCTCACGCCGCTCGTGCTCGCCCGTGGGGACCTGCTGACCATCGTGATGGACGAGGACTACGTCGCCGTCGGGAACCGCATCGGCACGACCTACATCGGCATGGCGGGGGACGTGACCACCGGCGACTACGTGCTGTTCGCCGACGGCGCCCTGTCCGGGCACGTGGTCGCCGTGCGCCGGGACCTCACGCCCGCCGAGGTCGACATCCGCATCGAGGACGGCGGGGATCTCGGCAACCACAAGGGCATCAACCTGCCCGGCATCGCGGTGAGCGCCCCCTGCCTCACCGAGAAGGACATCGAGGATCTCGAGACCGGCGTGCGCGCCGGCGTCGACTTCGTGGCGCTCTCGTTCGTGCGCGAGGCGACGGACGTGCTCATCCTCCGCGAGCACCTGCGGCGCCTGGAGGTGTCCGACCTCCCCATCATCGCGAAGATCGAGAAGCCCCAGGCGGTGACGAACATCCAGGAGATCCTCGGCGTGGTCGAGGGCATCATGGTGGCCCGCGGTGACCTCGGCGTCGAGGTGAGCTTCGAGCGCGTCCCCGTCATCCAGAAGGACCTCATCGCCGCCGCCAACAAGGCCGGCGTGCTCGTCATCACCGCCACCCAGATGCTCGACTCGATGGAGCGGAACCCGCGCCCCACGCGCGCGGAGACCACCGACGTGGCCAACGCCATCGTCGACGGCACCGACGCCATCATGCTCTCCGGCGAGACGGCCTCCGGCCGCTACCCCATCCGCTCGGTCGAGACGATGGACCGCATCGCCCGCGAGGTGGAGTCGAGCCGCTGGATGCGCGTTCCCCTCGAGGAGGTGTCGGTGCTGGCCGGCCCGTCGCACACCGTCGTGCGCTCGGCCTGCTACGCGGTGCGCGAGATCGCGCGCTCGCTCGTCGTGTTCACCTGGTCGGGCGCCACGGCGCTCTACGCGAGCAAGTCGCGCCCGCCGGGCCCGATCCTCGCGCTCACGCCCAACCAGACCACCTTCGATCGGCTCGCGCTGGCCTGGGGTGTCACCCCCGTGCTCGCGGCCACCGTCGAGTCGACCGACGAGCTCATCACGCTCGGAGAGAAGATCCTGCTGGAGCGCGGGCTCATCACCCGGGGCCAGGAGATCGTCGCGTTGGCGGGGAACACGCCGATGCGGGGGGCGACCAATACGATGAAGGTCTATACCGTCGGGAAGGTCTAGCCCGACCCGTCACCGAATGTCGCCGACTGCTGCTCGGCGTCAGGACCTCCTTCAATTTCTTTTCGGAGGAATGGCAGGTTGTAGAACGGATAAGGGACAGCGTCACCCGGCTGACAGCCTGCCCCCAGCCCCCGGGCGACCACCGAGACCATGGCTTCGCATCACTACGGTTCCGACTCCGGCTGCATGTACTGCGACGCCCCCCGCACCGAGGCGAGCAGCTCGTGCGCCATGGCCGAGGAGATCGAGGCCCATTGGACGAATCTGTACCCTGGACCCTATGACCCCGACCGGCACCTTCAGAGCCTCGTCGGCGTGCTCCGTCGGCGGCGTCGCGGGGACCTGACCGTCGACCTGTTGCGGAGCCCGGAGGGGAGCGAGGTCCGGTTCGTCGTGCGTCGCGGGCCCGAGATCGTGGCCGAGGCGGCCAGCAACGGGCGTGTGTCGGCGGCCCGGGAGGCGGTCGCGCGCCTCTGGCGGTGGCAGGCCCGGGAGAGCCCGTCGCCGTCGCCGGGACGGGCTTCCGCTTCCTGGTGACCGCGCGGTCGACCAGGCCGTCGAGGGCGCCAACCGGAACGCGACCGAACATTCGGCCCTCCGTGCGATAAGCCGCGTCACGGCCGCCTGTGGCGGCCCGTCGACGGAGGGCCCGCGTTGTTCGAGATCGTGATCATCTTCGCCCTCGTGCTGCTCAACGGCGTGTTCGCCGGCGCCGAGATCGCGGTGTTGTCGCTCCGCAAGACCCGCCTCGCCGAGCTCGTGGATGACGGGAGCCGCGCCGCCGAGGCCCTCCTGCGCCTCCGGCAGGACCCCGAGTCGTTCCTCGCCACCGTCCAGATCGGGATCACCGTCATCGGCGCGAGCGCCGCGGCCTTCGGAGGCGCCGCCGTGGCGGAGGACCTCGCGCCGGTCCTCGCGCGCATCCCCGGGCTCGCCGGCGTCGCGGACAAGCTCTCGCTCGGAATCGTCGTCGCCAGCGTTTCCACGCTCTCGCTCGTGCTGGGAGAGCTGGTGCCGAAGTCGCTCGCGTTGCGCGCCGGCGAGCCGTACGCGCTGCTCATCGGCCGCCCGCTCGCCGCGCTCTCCTGGACCGCGCGCCCGCTCGTGGCGCTGCTCACCGGCGCGTCGAACCTCGTGCTCCGCCTCTTCGGCGATCGCACCACGTTCACCGAGGCGCGCCTCTCCCGCGACGAGATCCAGCAGCTCGTCGAGGAGGCCACCACCGCCGGATCGGTCGACGAGCACGCCGGCGAGATCGCCTCGCGGGCCCTGGAGTTCAGTTCGCTCGACGCCTACACGGTGATGGTGCCGCGCGCGACGATCGCGATGGTGCCGAAGTCGGCGGACGCCCACGCGCTCGCGACGGTTGCGCGCCAGAGCCGCCACGGGCGCCTGCCCGTCTACGACGCCAACCCCGACGACATCGTCGGCTTCGTCAACGTGCGCGACGCCCTCGCCGCGGCGATGCTCGACGACGCATGGTCGCTCGCGGACTTCGTCCACCCGGTGATCTTCGTGCCCGACGCGATGCCCGCGCCCACGCTGCTCAGGAAGATGCAGGCCGACCGGGTCTCCCTCGCGCTGGTGATCGACGAGCAGGGCACGCTGGTCGGCCTCGTCAGCATGGAGGACCTCGTCGAGGAGCTGGTCGGCGAGATCATGGGCGAGAACGACGTGGCCCGGACCGGCCTCGTTCGCCAGCCCGACGGCTCCTGGATGATCGCGGGCGACTTCCCGCTGCACGAACTCGATCGGGCGATCGGCATCGAGCTCCCCGAGGGCGACTTCTCCACCGTGGCCGGGCTCTGCATCGCGCGCGCCGGCCACATCCCGCAGGCGGGCGAGCGCGTCGAGGTCGAGGGGGCGGAGCTCGAGGTGATCGAGGCAACGCCACGCCGCGTCCGCCTGCTCCGGTTGCGGCGGATCGTCACGCCCGAGGGCGGCTGATCACCCCGTCGGGAGCGTCAGGATCCCCGGCATGTCCCGCAGCAGCGCGATCGCGCCCCGCAAGTTGGACAGCAGGAGGCGGCGGCGTGGATGGGTCGATGGGAGCGCCTCGATCACGCGCCGCACCTCCGCGAGGTTGCCCTCCATCGTACGCGCCACGACCTCGGTGAGCTGCGTGCTCGCAGGCTTTGCTCCTGCCTCGTCTTCGGACATGGATCCCTCCTGCCACGGATATGTAGCGAGCCGCGCCACGCGTGACGTGTACAGAACGGTTGAGCTTCAGGCGACCTTTCGCTAGTTTCGTCGCGAATTGTCTCCCGTGCGGCCCCCCCCTACGCGAAGCCCAGGGCGCCGGCGGCCAGCTCCGCGTTGGCCACCGCCTCGTCCACCGTGGCGCCGAGCGCGGTCACGTGGCCCATCTTGCGGCGGGGGCGCACGGAGGCCTTTCCGTAGAGGTGCAGGTGCACGTCGGGGACGGCGAGCGCGCGCTCCGCGCCGGTCAGCCGCGCCCGGCGACGCTCGACGGTGCCGAGGACGTTCACCATCGCGGCGGGGGAGCGGAGCGCGGTGTCCCCGAGCGGAAGGCCGCAGATCGCGCGCACGTGCTGCTCGAACTGGGAGGTGGCGCACGCCTCCACCGTGAGGTGGCCCGAGTTGTGGACGCGGGGGGCGAGCTCGTTCACGAGCACTCCGCCAGACGTCGCTGGGTCCGCGGTGACGAAACACTCGACGGTGAGGGTCCCGACGAGGTTCGCCGCCTCGGCCAGGGTGCGGGCGATCGCCTCGGCGCGCGCGACGGCCCAGGGGGCTACGCGGGCGGGGGCGCGGGTGAGGCGCAGGATGCCGTCCGCGTGCTCGTTCTCGAACACGGGGAAGGTGCGGACCTCGCCGTCGGCGCCGCGCGTGACGACGACCGACACCTCGGCGGTGAAGGCCACGTCACGCTCGAAGAGCCAGTCCCGACCGTCGAGGAGCGCGGCGGCGGCCACGGCCCCGGCGGCGTCGCGGATGCGGTGCTGCCCGCCCCCGTCGTAGCCGCCGCGCGCCGATTTCAGTCGCGATGGGAAGCCGTGGCGCAGCACGGCCGCGGCGAGCTCCTCGGGCGTCCGCACCGGGCAGCCCGGGGCCGTGGGGACGCCCTTCGCATGGAGGAAGGCGTGCTCGCGTACCCGATCCTGGGTGATGCCGAGGAGCGCGGCGTCGGGGCGCACCACCACGCGCCCCTCGATGGCGCGGACGGTGGCCTCGGGCACGTTCTCGAACTCGTACGTGACCACGTCGCACGCGTCGGCGAGCTGCCGCGCGGCCCCGGTGTCCTCGAAGGACGCGTGGATGACGCGGTCGGCGAGGCCCGCCGCGGGGCCGGTCGCGTCGGGATCGAGCACGATGACGCCGTAGCCGAGCTGGCGTGCGCTCATGGCGATCATCCGCCCGAGCTGGCCGCCGCCGAAGATGCCGATGGTCCCCCCGGGCAGGATCGCCGGCGGGCTCCCAAAGACGCTCATCCCGGCTCCAGCGCCTCGGCGGCCTGGCGGGCGTGGAACGCGTCGAGGGAGGCCGCGAGGAGAGGGTCGGTCACGGCGAGGATGCGCACGGCGAGGAGCCCCGCGTTGGCGGCGCCCCCGATCGCGACGGTGGCGACGGGGATGCCGCGCGGCATCTGGACGATGGAGAGCAACGAGTCGAGGCCGCTGAGCGCCTTGCTCTGGACCGGTACGCCGATGACCGGCAGCCGGGTCTTGGCGGCGACCATGCCGGGGAGGTGCGCGGCGCCGCCCGCGCCCGCGATGACGACGCGGAGCCCCCGATCCGCCGCGGCGGCGGCGTACTCGAACATCAGGTCGGGCGTGCGGTGGGCGCTCACCACGGTGAACTCGTAGGAAACGCCGAACTCGTCGAGGATGTCGGCGGCGGCGCGCATCGTCTCGGTGTCGGACCGGCTACCCATGATGATGCCGACCAGGGGGGGCGTCATGCGCTCTCCAAACGGATTCCTAACGGGCCGAGCGCGACCGCGCTCAGAGCCGGATCCCGATGCCGCCGACGAACCGCACCACGTAGCCGCCGCTCTCGAGCCGGTCGGGCTCGAGGGAGACCTCGCCGTCGCTCCCCGTCTGCGCCGGGGTCAGGAGCAGCGTGCCGGGCACCTCGGCGAAGATCGTGAACCGGGACGACGGGTCGAACGCGATGCCGACGCCCGCCGTCGGCCCGAGCGAGGCGCCCGGGAGCGAGTCCGGGTAGTCGACGAAGTCGGGATCGGGGACGTCGAAGCCGTCGTGGAGCAGGACGCTGAACGCGACGATGGCGTAGGGCTTCACCATGCCGGTGGCGACGGGGAAGAGCCGGAGACGCGGCTCCACGAACACCTGCATCGCCTGCACGGGCTCGTGGCGGAACTCGTCCGCCGGCGGATCGCAGAGGGCGCCGCACTCCCAACCGGTGTCGAGGTGCTTGGCGCCGAGCTGGATCGACGCCGCCACGGAGGTGTCCAGGAACCACGCCGGGGCGTACCCGATCGCGAACCCGAAGGTCGGCGCGCCGCTACCACCCGCGCCCTCCCAGGTGCTGGTGCCGACGGTGTCGAACGCGTCGACAGCGTCGGGACGCTCCTCGATCGCCAACCGCACGCCGTAGCCCCGATCGATGTCCCCGAGGCCGTAGCCCCCGTTCAGCTCGATGAACCCGCGGCCCGCGCGCACCCGCGCCTTCCGGAGCCAGTCCTCCCGCGACAGGCCGCTCGCCTCGTAGCGCCGGTAGGCGCCCGCGGGGACGCCCATCCGGCGGCGCTCCTCGTCGGTGCGCAAGCGGGCCCGGACCGCGGAGTCGGGGCCCCGGGTGTCCCTCGACTCGCGGGTGGTGGTCGTGCGGACGGTGGTGTCGCGAGTAGCGGTGTCGCGAGCGGGGGTGTCGCGAGCGGGGGTGTCGCGAGCGGAGGTGTCGCGGGACGAGGTGTCGCGGGAGGCGGTGTCCCGAGAGGTCGTGTCCCGCGAGGAGGACCGGGGCTCGCGCGGCGGCGGGTCACCGGGGACGAGCTCGTCCTCGATCACGAGCACCGGGCCGCCCGCCGGCTTGCGCATCGGCAGCAGCGGCAGGGCATCCCGCGCGGCCCGCGCGATGGTGCGGGCGAACACGACCTCCTGGCCGGGCGCCACGACCTCGCGGATCACCTTGAACGGGGCGACCTCGTCCACGCCGTGCAGGCGGACGCCGATCTCGAGCCCGGCCGGGGACTGGCCGACGCTGAGGACGACCGCGAGGCGGGCATCGGTGCGATCCCAGAGGTTCGCGGGGCAGGCGTCGACGTCCCAGCAGGTGTCGGCGTCCTCGCCGGCCCAGGCCCGGATCGCGTCGACGTCGGCGAACGAGAGGTCCTCGTCCTCCGCGGCCGACACGACCATGCCGTAGAACAGCCCGGCCACCGAGAAGTCGTCCAGCGTGGCCGGCGTGGCGTCGACGAACAGTACGTCGGCGGCGTGCGCGCTGCCCAGCAGGGCGAGGAGCCCCAGCATGAAGCTACCGGGCCTTCAGGTTGCGGCACCACTCGGCGTCGAAACCACCGTTGAGCGTGCCGTCGTCGAAGGCGAGGCCCTCGAACACGCCCGACGCGGTGGACTCCTCGGAGACGGAGTCGATCGTGATCGAGCCCGCGGAGGCGATGGACTCGTAGAACGTGGCCCCCGAGACGCTGAACACGGAGGCGGACACCGTCGCGTCGGGCGCGACGGGGGCGAAGCCCTCGGGGATGGCGTCCGCCACGTACGAGAACTGGAGGGCCTGGATTTCGTCCTCCGTCGGGGCCTGCCCGACCTCGTAGTTGCGGCGCACGAAGTCGAGGCCCTCGCAGTCGATCTCGGTCATCGAGATGACCAGGAACGGACCGCCGAAGTAGACGTAGCGGGTCTCGCCGAACTGGATGGCGCCGACCGTGCCCTCCACGTCCGCGTTCGCGCCGCCGCAGCCCGAGACCACACCACCGACGAGCGACAGGGCGACAAGCCCGAAGAACCCACGCATCCAGCCTCCTTCGGCGACAACGGCTATCCTGCGCAGGCCGCGGTGACACCCCCCGGACGGGCCGCCCCGTCGGGTTAGCGGGGAACGTGGCTCCCCCGCTCCCCGTTTCGTCGCTGCTCGCTCGCGCCCGCGCCGGCGATCGTCCCGCCCTCGCGCGGCTCATCTCCATGATCGAGGCGCGCGCGCCGGGGGTCGCGGAGGCGCTCGACGCGCTAGGGCCGCGCCGCTTGCGGAGCCCCGGCGCGCCGCACGTCACCGGGATCACCGGGCCTCCGGGCGCCGGCAAGAGCACGTTCGTGGACCGGCTCGTGCAACACGCGCGCGCCGCCGGGGAGCGCGTCGCGGTGGTGGCGGTCGATCCCTCGTCGCCGTGGTCGGGCGGCGCCATCCTCGGCGATCGCATCCGGATGGAGCGGCACGCCGAGGATCCGCTCGTGTACGTGCGGTCCCTCGCCTCCCGCGGCCACCTCGGCGGCCTCTC
>JAKFCH010000093.1:0-25656 GCA_036676765.1 Deltaproteobacteria bacterium | reverse complement strand
CCCTCCGTGTCAAGGTGGATGAGACACTGCTCACCTCCCAGTTTACCGAGCAGGGCGCCTGACGGATCATGCTGATGATGCCTCTCCCCACCACCGACGCCAGCCCGCCCACCGAGGTGCCCGATAGGGCACGCCGGCGCACGTTCACGGCCGAGTTCAAGCGGCGGATCCTCCGCGAGGCCGACAACGCCAAGAAGGCCGGCGACGTGGCTGCGCTGCTTCGCCGCGAGGGCCTGTACAGCTCGCACCTCGTGGATTGGCGCAAGGCCCGTGAGCAGGGCGATCTCGCGGGCGGCACCAAGCCCCGCGGCCCCGCACCCCGGCCAGCGCCCGACGCGCGGGATCTCCGGATCGCCGAGCTCGAGCTTGAGAACGCGAAGCTGGACAAGCGCGCACGTCGCGCCGAGGCCATGGTCGCACTCCAAAAAAAAGTGGCCCTGCTGATGGAGGCCCTGAGCAACGACGAGCCTGGCGAGAAGGGCTGATGCACCTCGTCGCGGCAGCGGTCCCCGAGCTCGGCGTCGACGCGGCGTGCGAGGCCCTCAGCGTGCCCAGGGCGAGCTTCTACCGCTGGAGAGCCCCTGTGCACGGTCCGCGCGCCCCGCGGCGGTACCCGCGTGCCCTGGCGCCCGAGGAGCGCACACGGGTCCTGGAGGCCCTCCACGAGGACCGATTCGCAGATCAGGCGCCGCGCGAGGTCGCCGCCACGCTGATGTACGAGGGAACCCGCCTGTGCTCGGTATCGACGATGTACCGCGTGCTGCGGCAGAACCACGAGGTCCGCGAGCGCCGCGACCAGCGGCGGCACCCGGCCTACGTCGCGCCGGAGCTCCTCGCGGAGCGGCCGAACCAGGTGTGGAGCTGGGACATCACGAAGCTCCGGGGTCCCGTGAAGTGGAGCTACTTCCAGCTCTACGTGATCATCGACATCTTCAGCCGCTACATCGTGGGCTGGACCGTGGCGAACCGCGAGAGCGCGGTCCTCGCCGAGCGGCTCATTGCCGTCACCTGCAAGCGCCAGCAGATCGCGCGCGACCAGCTCACCATCCACGCCGATCGCGGATCGTCAATGAGGTCACAGACCGTCGCCCAGCTCCTCGCAGACCTCGGCGTCACCAAGACGCACTCCCGCCCACACGTCTCCGACGACAACCCGTACTCCGAGGCCCAGTTCAAAACGCTGAAGTACCGCCCCGACTACCCCAGCCGCTTCGGCAGCCTCCAGGACGCGCGGGCCCACTTCACCACGTTCAACCACTGGTACAACAACGAGCACCACCACAGCGGCATCGCCGACCTCACGCCCGCGGACGTGCACTTCGGTCGCGCACAAGCCCGCCTGGAGGCCCACCAGCGCGTCCTCGACGCCGCTTACGTCGCTCACCCCGAGCGCTTCGTCCGCGGGCCTCCAACGGCGCCTGCGGTGCCCTCCGCGGCGTGGATCAACAAACCGAAGCCCAACGACGTCGGCACCGCAACCGCGTTGCCGCTCACAGAACTTTCCAATTCTGTGTCTCAATCATGTTGACACGTTCCGGGGCGAGTTCATCCCACCGTGAAGTCTGAGTCGCCTCCCACGTCGCGAGTTCGGAGAATTGCCCGGATGCCATGCACTTACGTACGTACATGGCGCCGTCCAAGAAGCCGGCGCGCTCCAGATGGGCGACAGCGGCGTCGACGCCGGCACCAGCCAGTGACTCGATATCGAATGCCCCCTCCGTGTCGAAGCTCGCGCGCTTGGCACGCCAAAGCCGCTCGACGTCCTCCACGTCGCGCAAGAGGTACACCTGAAAGCCGAGCAAACTGATGGTTGCGTTGATGCATTCGAGGGAGCCGATCGCATGTGCGTCTATCTCTTCATCCAACAGGGCGCGAAGCACCGCGGCATCGTCAGAACCTGAGGCCGCCCAGATCCGCAAAGCAAGCTCGTGCCGCAGATTGAGTCGGTCTACGGTATCGTGCAGGAGACCGAGACGACTTCCCAATCTTGGAGCGAACCGATGCAACCACCGTGGAGATGGATCGAACGCCCAAGCCTGCCGCGCCTCCGCGAGACCTTCGGGTCCCTGTCGGGCACGCGCCAGCAGGGCCCCGGCGGCCTCAGTCACGCCGGCGCCCATGGGAGAGACACTCCGCGCACGTGGCGAGCGTCGGCGTCGCGGGCGAATCTGCAAGGCATCAGCATCGCTGCAGGGTAACCAGGCTCTGTTTCGGCGTGCACACAAAATCCAGCGCACGCGCGAGCGGTGGGAACATGGCATTCAATCTGAATCCGCGGTATCGCTGCATCGCGCTTCCTGGAAATGGCGCGCTCCAGTGCTGCGCAAATGACTGTCCTCCCTCCTGTCGGTCAGGGGCGGGAAGCGTCATCGCGGAGCCGGAGGATCGTGCCGGTCCCCGGAGGAAAGCTCCCCGGATGGGCGATCTTTCGGGCGATGGGGCTGTTGCCCTCGAACCTGCGGTACCCCATCATGCCGCGATGGCCGACCCCCGAAACCTCCCACCCATGCCCGATGGCTGGTTCGCTGTTGCATGGAGTGATTCCGTGCGCCCCGGCGACGTGACCGCGCTGCGGTGCTTCGGCCGGGACCTCGTGTTGTTCCGCGCGCGCTCGGGTGTCCCCGGAGTCCTCGACCGCTACTGCCCGCACCTGGGCGCGTCGCTTGCGCACGGCGGCACCGTGGACGGCGATACCTTGCGTTGCCCATTCCACGGATGGGCGTTCGATTCGAGCGGGGTCTGCCGGCACGCGCCGCTCGTCGAGCGCATCCCCCCCAAGGCTCGGGCGCGGGCCTGGCCCACGGTCGAGTCCAACGGTCTCATCCACGTCTGGCACCACGCCTCGGGGGAGCCCCCGCCCGCCGGGCCCCCCGCGTTCGAGCACTTCGTGGGGCGGCGGTACGTGCGTGTCGGACGCGCCACCTTTCCGCTGAAGACGCACGTGCAGGAGCTCTGCGAGAACGGCTTCGACGCGGCCCACTTTCCGCTCGTGCACCGCACCACCCTGCCCACGGTCGAGCTTTTGCGCGAGGGAGACGCCTTCGGCACGACGCTCGAGACACAGCCGATGTTCGGCACGCGCGTCCTGCCGGTGAAGAGCCGCATCGACATCCTCTGCTACGGGCTCGGCCTGATGCGCGTGCAGGTGCGAGTTCCGCCGTGGGTGAGCATCTTCGTGTTCAGCTTCGCCGTGCCGATCGAGGCCGAGGAGATCGTCGTCCGGCACGTCTGGATCGCCGAGACCGAGCCGGGCCCGCGGGGATGGCTGCAACGCGTCGCAGGTTGGGTGGCGGGCCAGGAGTCGATGCGCCAGTCGCGCCAGGACCGCGTCATCTGGGACAACAAGGTGTACCTGCCGCGGCCGGCGCTCAGCGACGGCGATCGCCTGATCGGGCCGTTCCGGGCCTGGGCCCGCCAGTTCTACAGCCAGTCGCGCGAGGACGCATGAAGATCGCCGTCATCGGCTCCGGAATCGCGGGTCTCTCGTGCGCCTGGATGTTGGATCCCGCGCACACGGTCACCGTGTACGAGAGGGAGGCCTGGCTCGGGGGCAACGCGCGCACGCTCACGCTGTCGCGCGGCGGCGCCGAGGTGCGCTACGACCCCGCGGCGCAACACGTCTCCGCGCCGCTCTACCCCAACTTCCTGCGCCTGATGAGGATCCTGGGCATCCGCTGCGTGACACACCCCAGCACGATGGTGCTCTACCACCCCGACACCGACCGGCTCGTGCTGCCGTCGCTCCCGCCGACCGCCGGGCAGTGGCTGTCGCTGCTGGACCCCCGTGCCCTCCCATCCCTCGTGCGCATCGGCCGCGCCGTGGCCGCCGCCGCGGACCTCGAGCGTCGTGGCGATTGGACCACCACCGTCGAGGAGTTCGCGTTCCAGCTGGACTTCGGTGGAGAGTTCCGCGACGAGGTGCTCTACCCACTGCTCACCATCTTCTGCGGGCCGCTGCTCGACGAGATCCACCGCGTGTCGGCGCGCGCGGCGATGCACTACCTGCTGTTCCACCAACCGTCCCTGCGTCGCGGCTCCGTGCGCATGCTCGAACTCGAACACGGAATGGGCAGCTACGTCCAGCCGCTCGCGCGGCGGCTGACACGCGGGTCCGCCCACACGCACCGGCCCGTCCAGGCCCTGGCGCGTGACGGCGAGCGCATCGTCGTCCTCGAGCCCAACGGCACCGCCGAGGCCTACGACCACGTGGTGCTCGCCACCCCGCCGCCCGCGGCGCTGCCGCTCCTCGACACCCTCCCCGGAACCGAGGGCCTCCGCTCGGCGCTCGGACGGTTCCAATACGTGCGTACCGCCGCGTACGTGCACTCGGACACGTCCCTCCTGCCGCGCGACCGTGGCCACTGGGGCGCGGTCAACCAACGTATCGGCCGCCCGGGATGCCGGTTGAACCTCTGGATCGGTCAGCGGCGCGGCGACGACCTGTTCAAGACGCTCGCGGACGACACGGGGCCGCGCCCCGATGCCTTGCACGCGCACCACACCTACGACCACCCGCTCATGACGCCCGCGTACTACCGGGCGCAGGAGGAGGTGTGGTCGTTGCAGGGCCAGCTCGGCCTCTCGCTCGTCGGCGCGTGGCTGGTCGGCTTCGAGTGCCAGGAGAGCGGCATCGCCTCCGCGCTCCGCGTGGCGGATCTGCTGGCGCCCGGGTCGTCGAACACCCGCCTCCTCCGGGAGACACGGCCGGAGCCGGTTTTGGCATGAGTTGGTGGTGACATCCTCCCTGCCCGCCCCGGCCCCCCCCCAACATCCCTTCACCCCAACCCCACCCGCGCCACCGTGGCAAGCGGCCCCGCCGCGCTCGCATCGAACGTGACCAATTCGATGGCATCCGGACGCAACGGCAGCGGCGGGAGCACCCGGTACGGCCGGATGACATCGGCGATGGGGCCGGTGGGGCGGGTGTCACCGAAGGGGCCGACGGTGAGGTGTGGGAGATAGGGGGCGAAGCGCACCTCGCGGAGCGCGCCGGCGAGCGGGGCGCGGAGGGCGTCGAGATCGCCGTGGGGGTCGAGCACCTCGAGCATGGCGCAGGAGAGGAAGGCGTTGAGCCCGCCCACGACGAGGCGCGGGGAGGGGAGGGCGGCGGTGGTGAGCGCCGCGACCTGCTCGGCGAGGGTGTCCTCGGCGACGTCGTCGTCGTGAAGGGGGACCGCGGTGGGGAACCCCGCGACGAACACGGTGATGTGCGGGTCGGCGAAGGGCAGGGCGCCGTGCGGCGCGAGCACGTCGGCCAGCGCGGCGTGGCGCGCGAGCACGGCGGGAGCGTCGACGCGGAGCACCCACACGGCATAGCGCCGCCGCCCACGGTGCCACGCCTCCCGCGCGCCCGGCGTCGGGCCGAGCGTGGCGGGCGCGGCGAGGAAGCGGGACCACACCGCGTCGAACAGGAGACCTCCCGCGGGGGAGCGTAGCGCACGGGGAGGCGTCGGAGGGGCAGGCGCCCACCGCCGGGTCGCCCGCGAACCACCCGCCATCCCACCCGACCGCGGGGTAAGCCCCCGAGCGATGCACGTCTGCTTCACGAACCTGTGGCACCCCCCCGGCGTGCCCGATCCCGACGCGCTCGTCGAGGCCGACGGCACCCGCCGCGGCTTCGGGGCGGCGCTGGTGCGGCGCGGGCACCGGGTGACCGTCGTGCAGGAGGCGCCCTGGCGCGCGACCCGGATGCGCGAGGGGGTGACGTGGGTGTTCGTCCCGCCCTCGGCCATCACCCGCGCGTCCCGCCGCGCGTTCGCGCTCGCGGGGCATGCGTCCCCACGCGTCCCGAGCCCCGCGACCGCCGTGCCGCCCGAGGTGGAGCGGCTGCGCCCCGACGTGGTCCACACCTTCGACCTCGTCCACTACGCCTCCCTGGCGCTGCTCGGGGCCACCACCCGACGCCTCGGAGTGCCGCTGATCGCCCACTTCCACGGCGGCGCCCCCGCCCGCCACCCCGCGTGGCGAGCGGTCGAGCGGCGGGCGCTCGCCGGCGTGGCGAGGCTCCTGTTCACCTCCCACGAACGGGGGGCGGAGTGGGTGCGGAGCGGCGCGCTGGCCGACGAGGACCGGATCGTCGAGCTCTTCGAGACGTCCACCGACCTGCGGGCCCGTCCATCCGGGGAGCGCGCGGCGGCGAAGCGGAAGGAGGCCCACCGGCACGCCGCCCCGGGAGCCGGCCCCGTCTTCCTGTGCGTGGGCCGCCTCGACCCCGTGAAGGATCCGCTCACCACCCTCGCCGGGTTCGCGCGCATCGCACGGGTGCGCCCGGACGCCCGGCTCGTGCTCGCGTGGACCGACGCGCCCCTGGAGGCCGAGGTCCGCCGGGTCATCGCCGGCGATCCCCACCTCGCCGCCCGCGTGGAGCTCCGCGGCCGGGTGCCCCACGCCGAGATGGCGGCCCTCCACGCGAGCGCCGACGTGCTGCTCCAGTCGAGCGTGCGCGAGGTGTGCGGGGTCGCGGTGATCGAGGCGCTCGCGTGCGGCGCCGTGCCGGTGCTCACCGACATCCCGCCGTTCCGCCGCCTCACCGACGACGGCCGGGTGGGGCGCCTCTTCCCGCGCGGGGACGCCGTCGCGCTCGCGGCCCAGGCGCTCGCGCTCCTCGACGGCGACCTCGCCGCCCGATCGGCCGAGGCGCGCGCGTGGTTCGAGCGGGCCCTGACCTTCGACGTGCTCGCCGCGGCGCTCGAGGGCGTCTACGAAGGCGCGATCGCCCACCACGACACCGGCTCGACCCGCACGGGCAGGGCCCCGAGCACCCCGCCCGCGAGGCGCGCCACCTCCTCGGCGTAGGCGGGCGCGTGGGGGTTGCCGGGGTGGACCATGACCTCGACGGTGCGCCACCCGCGGGGCAGCCCGAGCCCCCGCCGAGAGGCCGCGGCGTGCGCGAGGAACACGGACAGGCTCGCGAACCCGTCGGTGGTGACGGCGCCGTCCCGACGGAGCCGGTCGACGAACCGGGCCGCACGCGCGCGCTGGAGCCACGCCCCCGCGCGGAGCCGCGTCGGTAGCCACCCCGTCGACACCGGCCGTAGGGCCCCCATGCCTCGGATCCGCGGGATCCCGAACCGCGCGCGGAGCTCGCCGAGCACGGGGTAGAGCGCTGGGTGCTGGTGGAGGTGCTGGTGGGAGTCGAGGTGGCTCACGCGGATGCCGGCGTCCCGCACCCGCGCGATCTGAGCGCCCCACTCGACGGCGATGGCGTCCCGATCGCCGGAGCGCAGGCCCCCGCGGCTCCAGGCGCCGAACGCTCCGTCGGGACCGAGCAGGTGTGCGACGCCGCGGGTCAGCGGCGCGAACTCCGTGAGGTTGAGGTGGACCCCGACGCTCGCGCGCGGAAACGCACGCACCCCGGCGAGCGCGGCCTCCACGCTCGGGCCGTTCGCCAGGACGGTGGTGGAGGTGAGGAAGCCGGCGTCGAGCCCGTCGAGGATCGCCGCGTCGACCGCCGGGCTCATGCCCAGGTCGTCGGCGTTCACGACGAGGCGGAGGGATCGCACCCCGAGCGGCTAACGCGTCGGGGCGCTCCTCCTCGTGCGCGCGCGCTCGGAGATCAAGGTCGCACGGGCCTCCCCAGCGCTCCGACCGCCTTGAGGATGGCCACGAGGAGCACGGCCCCGAGCGTTCCCCAGAGGATGCCGCCGAGGGACAGGGCCCCCGCCGCGGTGGCCGTCTCGAAGCCGAGCAGGCTGCCGAAGAACCAACGACCGAGGGCGGCGCCCGCGATCCCCACGAGGATGTCGAGGATGAACCCCTGCTGGGCATTCGTCCGCATCAGCATGCTCGCCAGCCAGCCGATGAAGGCGCCGACGAGAAGAGTGACGATCCAGTCCATGTGCGCTCTCCCACTGCCAACGGTAGCCACCCGGATCGCCGACACGCCGGGTGGCGAGGGGCGGCGCCCCGGGGAACGTGGGGTCGGTAGGGAGATCGTGTCCGCGGCGCGCTTTCGGTTGACGGCGCAGCTCGCGACGGGGCCCGAGCTCGTCCGTCAGTACATCTCGGCCATCCACGGCTCGGGGCCGGCGAACAGGCGGGTCGCGGTGGCGAGGGATGCCGGATCCCCCTCGATCCAACCCAGGGTCGCGAGGGCCGTGGGGGCGAAGAAGCCGGTGTACAGCGGCGCCAGGCCCCGGATCCCGGTCCGGAGCGCGCCGGTGCCGCCGCGGGTCACGGTCGCGCGGCCGTCCACCACCTCGAGGACCCAGCGCCCGCCGTTCTCGGGCAGGAGCGGGTCGTCGACGTCGAGGTGGAGCTCCCCGGTGAGGTGCGCCGGCCACCCCCGCGCGGCGAGGGCGGCGGGGAGGTCGAGCACCCGGATCATCCAGCGGTGCACCCCCACGATCTCGGCGGGCTGCTCGGAGAGGTGCGCGATCCGGGGCTCCGCGGCCGGGCCGAACCAGCGCGCCTCCGTCCCGAGGGAGGAGTGGTCGGCGAGCAGGGTCCAGAGGCGACGCGCTGCGGCGGGGGTGTGCGCCTGCCAGTCGCGGACGACGAGGTGGTAGCGGAGCCCCGCCGACTCCTGGCCGATCACGGCATAGCCCTCGTCACCCACCCGGAAGCACGACACCTCGGCGCCGGGCGGGCGGCCGATGCGGTCCCACATCGCGTCGTTGCGGTCGAGGTTGCCGTGGACGGGGCGGTAGAGCGATCGGAGCGACTCGACGCCGTCCACCCGCGTCACCGGGAGCGCCCGGTCGACGAGGTCGATCCCGCGGAGCCCGATCTTCCAGCCCACGCGGTGGCCCGCCTGCTCGAAACCGACGGAGCGGTACAAGCGCTGCGTCGAGGCGTAGAGCCCGGCGATGGGCACGCCGTCGTCCCGCAAGGCGCGCAGGGTGTCGGCGACCATGGCCGCCGCGACGCCCCCGCCCCGGTGCTCGGCCGCGACGCCCACGCCGGCGAGCCCGCCGAGGGGCACGCTCCGGCCCCCGAAGAGCTGGCCCATCCGGTACACGCCGAGGCCGCCCGCGATGGCGCCGCCGACGTGCACGACGCGGAGGTTCGCATCCCCCACGCGGTCGCGGAAGCTCTCCCACCGGTCCGCCGGGATGCCGAAGCAGGCCCCGAGGACGCGGGTGAGCGCGGGCCAGTCGGCCGGATCGAGCGTGGCGTGGCGGAGGTCGGTGCGCATCGGCAATCCAGGGGAAACCCGGCTGAGCTAACGCTCCCCCCGCCGCAACGTCGGGGAGGTGCGCACCATCTCGAGCAGCGCGTCGGCGTAGCGCCCGGCGTCGGCCGCGAGGTCGATGTGCGAGGGGTCGAGCAGGGAGTCGCGGATGAGGCCGATGACGCAGGCGTGCAGCAGCGTGATGGCGCGGTCGACGTCGAGGTCCGGGGGGAGCTCGCCCGCGGCGACCGCCTCGCGTCCGAGGGCCCGCTTCGCGTCGATGCACCGGGCGCGACGCTCGCGCATGCGGTCGACGATCGCGCTGTTGCCGTCGTGCTTCTCGCATCGGTGGAACAGGATGTCGCTCATCCGGCGATAGCGCGGGTTCGTGGCGGTCTGCTCCATCTGGTAGGCGCAGAGGGCGCGCAGCCGCGAAAGCGGGCTGCCCCCGCTCGACCCTCCGCAGGTCACGGCGTCCATCGGGAGCAACGTCCGGTCACAGAGGGCGGAGAACAGGTCCGCCTTGTTCTCGAAGTGGACGTACACCGCGCCGCGGGTGACGCCGGCGAGTCGGGCGATGTCGGACAACGACGGCGTCGAGGCGCCGCGCGCGTGGAAGACGTCGAGTGCGGCGTCCAGTAGGCGCTCTCGCGTCTCCAGGGACTCCTCTTTCGTTCGTCTTGCCACTGCCGTTGCCTCTCAGTATAGATGCATTCATGAATGTATACATCTCCGGCACCCTCGAAGGCAAGGGTGGACCGGGTCGCCGCCTCCCGGGGTTGGCGCTCGCGCTCGTACTCCCGCTCCTCCCGGTCGCCCTGGTGGCGTGCGGAGCGTCGTCCGCGGTGAGCGCGACCAGCGCCCCCCCGCCGACCAAGGTGGGCATCGTGACCGTCGCGCCCGCGCCCGCGAACCTCACCACGGACCTCCCGGGGCGGGTGGAGGCGTCGCGCGTCGCGGAGGTGCGCGCGCGGGCCGCCGGCGTGGTGCTCGAGCGCACGTTCCGCGAGGGGAGCGACGTGGCGGCGGGGGACGTGTTGTTCCGCATCGATCCGGCGCCGCTCCAGGCGGCCAACGCGAGCGCTTCGGCCGTGCTCGCCAAGGCCGAGGCGAACCTCGTCCAGGCCAGCCTGCGGGCCGACCGCTACGCCCCCCTCGTCGAGACCCGGGCGATCAGCCAGCAGGACTACGACGACGCGGTGGCCGTGCGCGCGTCGGCCCAGGCGGACGTCGCCGCCGCGAAGGCCGCGCTCGCGACCAGCCGCCTCAACCTCGGGTACGCCACCGTCACCGCGCCGATCGCCGGGCGCATCGGCCGGGCCGAGGTCACCGAGGGGGCGCTCGTCGGGCAGGGCACGGCGACCCTGCTCGCGACCATCCAGCAGCTCGACGTCGTCTACGTGAACCTCGCGCAGTCGAGCGCCGAGGTGCAGCGGCTCCGTCGGGCCTTCGCCGCCGGCGAGGTCGCGCGGGTGGGGGAGGGCCAGGCGCACGTCACCATCGTGCGGGACGACGGGAGCGAGCACCCCCAGCCGGGCACGCTCCTGTTCACCGACGTGACGGTCGATCCGAGCACCGGCTCCGTCTCGCTCCGCGCCGAGGTGCCGAACCCCGACGGCGTGCTGCTCCCCGGGGAGTTCGTCCGCGCGCGCCTCTCCCAGGCGGTCGTGCAGGACGCGATCACCGTCCCCCAGCAGGCCGTGGCGCGGAAGGCGGACGGCGCGAGCGTGCTCGTCGTCGGCGCCGAGGACAAGATCGAGGTCCGGCCCATCGAGGTCGGCGCCGCGGTCGGGGACACCTGGCTCGTCACGAAGGGCCTCGCGTCGGGGGACCGCGTGGTCGTCGACGGCCTCCAGAAGGTGCGGCCCGGCGCGGTCGTCACGCCCGTGGCCTGGCCCTAGACCATGGCGCGCTTCTTCGTCGATCGTCCCGTGTTCGCCTGGGTCCTGGCGTTGTTCATCGTGCTCGCGGGCACCCTCGCGCTCACGATGCTCCCGGTTGCCCAGTACCCCTCCGTGGCGCCGCCGTCGGTCAGCGTGACCGCGACGTGGCCCGGGGCGTCGGCCACCGTCCTCGACGAGAGCGTCACCAGCCTCATCGAGCAGGAGCTCAACGGGGCGGACGGGCTCCTGTACGTGGAGTCGTCCAGCGCCGCGAACGGATCGGCGCAGATCACCGCGACGTTCGTGCCGGGCACCGACGCCGATCTCGCCGCGGTGGACGTGCAGAACCGCATCAAGCGCGTCGAGGCGCGGCTGCCCGCCGCGGTCAAGCAGCAGGGTGTGCAGGTCACCAAGGCCTCTTCGAGCTTCCTGCTGATCGTGGGCCTTCGATCTACCGACGGGTCTCGCGATCCGATCGCCCTCGGTGACTACATCGCCCGCAACCTCATCAACGAGGTGCGCCGCATCCCCGGCGTGGGCGAGGCGCGGTTCTTCGGGAGCGAGCGCGCGATGCGCATCTGGCTCGACCCGAAGAAGATGGTGGGCCTCGGCATCACCTCGGGGGACGTGAACGCCGCCATCCAGGGCCAGAACGCGCAGGTCGCCGCCGGCTCCCTCGGCGAGCTGCCGAACACCTCGTCCGTGGCGGTCTCCACGGGTGTCGTGGTCACGGGCCAGCTCACGACGGCCGAGGCGTTCGCCGACATCGTGTTGCGCGCGAACCCGGACGGCTCGGTGGTCCGCCTCGGTGACGTCGCCCGGATCGAGCTCGGCGGGCAGTCCTACGCGACGACGCCGCGCCTGAACACGCAGGCCGCCTCGATGTTCGCGGTCTCGCTCTCCCCGACCGGGAACGCGCTCGCCACGGCGGACGCGGTGAAGGCGAAGATGGTCGAGCTCTCCCAGTACTTCCCCCCCGGGATCGAGCACGTCGTCGCCGTCGACAACTCGCGCTTCGTCCGGATCTCCATCGAGAGCGTGGTGGAGACGCTCATCGAGGCCGTCGTCCTCGTGTTCCTCGTGATGCTCCTGTTCCTCCAGAACCTGCGCGCCACGCTGATCCCCACCATCGTCGTCCCCATCGCGCTGCTCGGCGCGCTCGCGACGATGTACGCCTTCGGCTTCTCCATCAACGTGCTCACGATGTTCGGCCTCGTGCTCGCCATCGGTATCGTCGTGGACGACGCGATCGTCGTCGTCGAGAACGTCGAGCGCATCATGGCGGAGGAGGGGCTCTCCCCGCGCGACGCCACCGCGAAGGCGATGGGGCAGATCTCCGGTGCCATCATCGGCATCACGCTCGTGCTCATGGCGGTGTTCGTGCCGATGGCGTTCTTCGGCGGCGCGGTCGGCAAGATCTACCAGCAGTTCTCGCTCGCGATGGTGTCTTCCATCGCGTTCTCTGCGCTCCTGGCCCTGACGCTGACGCCGGCGCTGTGCGCCACGATGCTCTTGCCGATGCACGCGGACCACGGGCAGAAGAAGGGCCCGCTCGCGTGGTTCAACCGGTCGTTCGATCGCCTGACGCGGCGCTACACCGGGTTCGTGGGGCGGGTGCTCGGGCGTACGGGCCGGTCGATGGCGGCCTACGGCGCCGTCGTCGTGGCGATGGGGGTGCTCTACGCGCGGCTCCCCGCGTCGTTCCTCCCGTTCGAGGACCAGGGCTCGCTGATGTCGATCGTGACGCTGCCCCCGGGCGCGAGCGCGAACCGGACGCAGAAGGTCATCGAGGAGATGGAGGAGTGGTGGATGGCGCACCCCGCCGTCGACCGCATCCTGACCTTCCGCGGGTTCAGCTTCTCGGGCAGCGGCCAGAACGCGGCGATGGGGTTCGTCACCCTCAAGAACTGGGACGAGCGCACGGCCGGTCAGGACGCCGCGAGCGTGGCGATGGAGGCGAACAAGCGCTTCTCGTCGGTTCGTGACGCGATGGTGTTCACCGTGAACCCGCCACCCATCCGCGAGCTCGGCACCTCCTCGGGCTTCAGCTTCCGCCTCCAGGATCGCGGCTCCGTCGGCCACGACGTGCTGCTCGCCGCGCGCGACCAGCTCCTGGGGCTCGCCCGGCAGAGCCCCGTCCTCCAGAACGTCCGCGCCGAGGGCCTGGAAGACACGCCGCAGCTCGAGCTGCGCGTCGATCGCGAGAAGGCCGCGGCGCTGGGCGTGAACTTCTCGGCGGTGGGGGAGGTGCTCGCCACGGGCCTGGGATCGGCCTACGTCGGCGACTTCCCGAGCGACGGGCGCCAGCAGCGCGTCATCGTGCAGGTCGACGCCGACCAGCGCATGCAGCCCCAGGATCTCGAGCGCCTGCACGTCCGCAACAAGGACGGCGGCATGGTGGCGCTCTCCGAGTTCACCGAGGCCCACTGGATCGTCGCGCCCGTGCAGCTCGTCCGGTTCAACGGCTACCCCGCGATGCGCATCACCGGGGAGGCCACCGCCGGGCACAGCACCGGCGAGGCCATGGCCGAGATGGCCGCGCTCTCGGGCCAGCTCCCCGCCGGGCTCGGCTTCGAGTGGACCGGCACCTCGTACGAGGAGCAGACGTCGGGCTCCCAGGTCCCCGCGCTCCTCGCGCTCTCCCTGCTCGCGATCTTCCTGTGCCTCGCGGCGCTCTACGAGAGCTGGTCCATCCCCGCGGCCGTGCTCCTCGTCGTACCGCTCGGCATCGTCGGCGCGGTGATGGCGACGACGTTCCGCGGCCTGCCCAACGACGTGTACTTCAAGGTCGGCCTCATCGCGGTCATGGGCCTCGCCGCGAAGAACGCGATCCTCATCATCGAGTTCGCCAAGGACCTGGAGGAGCGGGGGATGGACCTCGTGGAGGCGACGCTCGAAGCGGTCAAGATGCGCTTCCGGCCGATCGTCATGACCTCGCTCGCGTTCATCCTCGGCGTCGTGCCCCTCGCGACGGCGTCGGGCGCCGGCTCCGCGAGCCAGCGCGCCATCGGCACCGCGGTCATGGGCGGGATGATCTCCGCGACCGTGCTCGCCGTCGTCCTCGTGCCCGTGTTCTTCGTGGTCGTGCGCCGGACGGTGGCCCGGCGTCCGAAGCCGCCCGCGATCGAGTCGGCGCCGACGCCCGTGGAGGTGAGCCATGGGTAGCCCCGCCGGCCCTCTCCGCATCGCCGCGCTGTTGCTGCTCGCCGGGTGCAGCATGGCGCCGAAGTACACGCGGCCGGAGGCGCCGGTCGGCGCGTCCTGGCCCGTCGAATCGAACCCGAGCGGGGCCGCCGCGCCCGACATCGGCTGGCGCGACCAATTCGGGGACCCGCGCCTCCAGGCCCTCGTCGCCTCCGCGCTCGTCAACAACCGCGATCTGCGGGTCGCCGCGCTCAACATCGAGCGCGCCCGCGCCCTCTACCGCATCCAGTGGGCAGAGCGCCTCCCCGGCGTCGGCGCCGAGGCCAGCGCCACGTTCACCAACCCCCCGGCCCCGGGCGCGCCCGTCGGCTCGCTCTACCAGGTCGGGATCGGCGCCTCGTTCGAGCTCGACTTCTTCGGGCGGGTCAAGAGCCTCTCCGACGCCGCCCTGGCCGAGTTCCTCGCGACCGAGGAGGCCGCTCGCTCCGCCCACCTCGCCCTCGTGGCCGAGGTCGCGAACGCCCACCTCGCCGAGCGCGCCTACGCCGAGCAGCTCGACCTCGCGAAACGCAGCCTCGTCACGCGGGAGGCCTCCCACGCGCTCGATCGCCAGCGCTACGACGCCGGCGTCGCGTCCGAGCTCGACTTCCGCCAGAGCGAGACCCTGGTCGAGTCCGCGCGCGTCAGCGTCGCGACGCTCTCGCGCGCCCGGGCCCAAGCCGAGAACGCCCTGACGCTCCTCGTCGGCGCCCCGCTCGGCGATCTCCCCGCGCCCGTTCCGCTGGTCGACCAGTCGTTCGGAGGCGACCTCGCGAGCGGCGTCCCCTCGGACGTGCTCCTCCTCCGACCGGACGTCCGCGCCGCCGAGCAGCGCCTCCGGGGCGCGAACGCGGACATCGGCGCGGCGCGGGCGGCGTTCTTCCCCCGGATCTCACTCACCGCCGCGCTGGGCACCGCCTCGACCGATCTCCTCGGCCTCTTCGGCGCCGGCACCGGCGTCTGGTCGTTCATCCCCGCGTTGACACAACCCATCTTCGAGTTCGGGCGCAACCGCGCCAACCTGAAGGTCGCCAACGTCGACCGCGATGTCGCCGTGGCCCGCTACGAGCAGGCGATCCAGGTGGCCTTCCGCGAGGTCGCCGACGCGCTCGTCGCCCGTGACACCCTCGACGAGCAGGTCGTGGCCCAGGAGCGCCTGCGCGCCGCCCAGGCCCGTCGCTTCGAGCTCGCCGACCAACGATACCGCGCCGGCGTCTCCAGCCACCTCGAGCTCCTCGACGCCGAGCGGTCGCTGTTCGACGCGGAGCGCGCGCTGATCCAGGCGCGCCAGCTCCGGCTCGCCAACGCGGTGGATCTGTACCGGGCGCTCGGGGGCGGCGGGCTGGAGCGCACCGGCTCGGGGGAGTAGGGCGGTGGCTCGTCGGTAACGGTTTGCCGTGAAAAAACCACCCCGAGGCCGGGACGCGGCGAGGGGTGGTACGGCCGCTCCATCGGCACAACGAGGCCCTGGCGATGAGCGACGGATCCGACGACCTCCCCGCGCTCCGCGAGAGCGAGATGGCCACCCGTCTGCGTGCCTTCGATTGGTCGAAGAACGTCCTCGGGCCCCCTTCGGGCTGGCCCGCGGCGCTGAAGATGGCGGTGGCGATCTGCATCGACAGTCGCTTCCCGATGTTCGTGTGGTGGGGCCCGGACCGGATCAAGCTCTACAACGACGCCTACATCCCGATGCTCGGGACCCGGCACCCCGCCGCGCTCGGTCAGCCCGCGGCGTCGGTGTGGCCGGAGATCTGGGACGTGGTGGGCCCGGAGGCCGACGCCGTGATGCAGCGCGGCGAGGCCACCTGGAACGAACGCGTGTACCTGCGCATGGAGCGCAACGGCTTCTGGGAGGACACCTGGTTCACCTGGTCCTACAGCCCCATCCGCGACGAGCAGGGGGGGATCCTCGGGCTGTTCTGCGCGTGTGTCGAGGACACCGAGAAGGTGCTCGGCGAGCGGGAGCGCGATCGACTGGAGATGAAGAACCGCCAGGCCGAGGAGCGGGCGCGCAACACCCTCCAGAGCATCACCGACGCGTACTTCGCGCTCGACCACGAGTGGCGCTTCACGTACGCCAACACCCGGGCCGAGGGCCTCCTCGGGCGGACCGACCTCGTCGGGAAGGTGCTGTGGGACGCCTTCCCCGGGGTGCGAGCGTCGGAGTTCGGGCGCATGTACCTGCGCACGGCCGCGGAGCGGACCCCGTTCTCGATCACCGCCTACTACCCGGACCACCAACGTTGGTACGAGGTCCATGCGTTTCCCGCGCCGGACGGCCTCGCCATCTACTTCCGGGACGCCACCGAGCAGCGCCGCGCGGCCGAGGAGCGGGAGCAACTGGCACGTCGACTGGCGACCGAGGCGGAGCGCTTCGACCTCGTGCTCTCCTGGATCACCGACTTCGCGTACACGTTCGACCGCGACGGGCGCTTCACGTTCGTGAACAAGGCGCTGCTCGACCTCTGGGGCCTGCCCCTCGACCAGGCCCTCGGCAAGAACTTCTTCGATCTCGGCTACCCCACCGAGCTCGCGGAGCGGCTCCATCGGGAGATCCAGCACGTCGTCGACACGCGGGAGCGGGTGGTCGGCGAGACCCCCTACACGAACCCGTCCGGGGAGCCCGGGGAGTACCAGTACATCTTCTCGGCCGTCCTCGACGACGAAGGGCGGGTCGAGCAGGTGGCCGGCTCGACGCGGGACATCAGCGCCCTGGTGCGCACCGAGCGGGCCCTGCGGGAGAGCGAGGCCGCCACCGAGCGCGAACGCAGGCTCTACCACGCGATCCTGAGCAACACGCCGGACTTCGCGTACGTCTTCGACCTGGACCATCGGTTCGTCTACGCCAACGAGCCCCTGCTCGCGATGTGGGGCATGACCCTCGACGAGGCGATGGGGAAGACCTGCCTGCAGCTCGGCTACGAGCCGTGGCACGCCGAGCTGCACGATCGGGAGATCGACCAGGTGATCGCGACGAAGGCGCCCATCCGCGGAGAGGTGCCGTTCACCGGGACGTTGGGATTGCGGGAGTACGACTACATCTTCGCGCCGGTCCTCGACCGGGACGGCGAGGTCGAGGCGGTCGTGGGCACGACCCGGGACGTGACCCATCGGCGCCAGGAGGAGGCGGAGCGGGAGCAGCTCCTCGCCAGGGAGCGGGCGGCGCGCAACGAGGCGGAGCGCGCCGGGCGGGTCAAGGACGAGTTCCTCGCGACGCTCTCCCACGAGCTCCGCACGCCGCTCAACGCGGTCCTGGGGTGGGCGCAGATCCTGTCCCGTCGGACCCCCAACCCCGAGACGCTCGCGCGCGGCATGGCGGTGATCGAGCGCAACGCGCTCGTCCAGTCGCAGCTGATCGCGGACATGCTCGACATGAGCAGCATCATCTCCGGGAAGATGCGCCTGGACGTCCAGGAGGTGGAGCTCCCGCTGGTCATCGAGTCGGCGCTCGACGCGGTGCGGCCGGCCGCCCAGGCGCGGGGCGTGACGCTCGACACCGAGCTGCAGTACGACGCCGGCCCGGTGAACGTGGATCCCGCCCGGCTGCAGCAGGTCGTGTGGAACCTCCTTTCGAACGCCGTGAAGTTCACGCCGCGCGGCGGGCGTGTCGTCGTGCGGCTCGCGCGGGTCGCGTCGCACGTCGAGATCGCGGTGCAGGACACGGGGAAGGGCATCCCCGGCACCTTCCTCCCCCACGTCTTCGAGCGCTTCCGGCAGGCGGACAGCTCGGCCTCCCGCGACCACGGGGGGCTTGGGCTCGGCCTCGCGATCGTGAAGCAGCTCGTCGAGCTCCACGGGGGCAACGTCGGGGTGACGAGCGCGGGCGAGGGCCTCGGGTCGACGTTCACGGTCGCGCTCCCCCTCGCGGCGGTCCACCGTGGGCACGGCGCCCAGAAGCCGCCAGCGGACGCGGCGACCGGGGCGCCTCCGACGCGCGCGCCGCCCGACCTGAACGGGGTGCGGGTGCTGGTCGTGGACGACGATCCCGATGCCCGCGACCTCCTCCAGCGCCTGCTGGAAGACTGCGCCGCAAAGGTCGTCCTGGCGGGGAGTGCCCAGGATGCCCTCGGCGTGATGACCGACGGGGGCGTGGACGTCATCGTCTCGGACATCGGCATGCCCGGCTGTGACGGGTACGAATTCATGACGGAGCTGCGGAAGCGCGGCGTGGGGGTGCCGTCGGCGGCGCTCACGGCGTTCGCCCGCCCGGAGGACCGGACCCGCGCCCTGAGCGCCGGCTACCAGGCCCACCTCGTCAAGCCCGTGGAGCCGGACGACCTGTTGGCCACGGTGGCCTCGCTCGCGCGGCCCGCGTAGGTCGATCGAATTCCGCCCGGCGACATACAGTCGGGCGCGCGCGGAGCCGATGGTCCCGAGTGAGGACCCCCATCGATGCTCATCCTGGCGTTGGCCGCGTGTAGGGGAGCGCCCGAGGCGTTCGCCCCCGACCTGGAGAGTGCCTT
The DNA here is from genome assembly GCA_036676765.1 of Deltaproteobacteria bacterium. GTDB lineage: Bacteria > Myxococcota_A > UBA796 > UBA796 > SXON01 > CAJBVW01. Next base: position 7,015 of record JAKFCH010000093.1, on the reverse strand, counting down.
CGACGACGCCGGATCCGGCGTCGCGATCCACGTGCTGGTCACGGGCGCGGACCCGGGCCTCGGGGAGCGCCTCGCCGGCGTCACCCTCGCCACCCTGGATCGGGCGGCGGCGCGCGATCTCGCGCAGCGGGGGGATCTCTACCTCACCCCCGACCGACCGCTCGGCGCCGCCGGACGGGACGCCGACGCCCACGGCACGGACTCGGGCGCCACCTACACGGCCGAGGCCGACCTGGTGCGGCGCGCGCTCGGCCTCGAGGGCGTCGCGCTCGACGGCGAGGGCGTGACCATCGGGATCGTGGACTCGGGCGTACGGCGCAACCACCCGGACCTGCCGCGCGACTTCGTGGTGGCGGCCGCGGACTTCGTCGGGTCGGACGACGCCGAGGCGACCCGCGACGACTACGGCCACGGGACCGCGGTGGCCGGGGTGATCGCCGGCACGCGGGCGGGCGCTCGCGGCGTCGCGCCGGGGGTCTCCATCGTCTCGGCGCGCGTGCTCGACGACGACGGCGTCGGCACCGTGTCCGCCGCGATCCGCGCGCTCGACTGGCTCGTCGCCGAGGCGCCGGAGACGGGGGTGCGGGTCATCAACCTCTCCGTGGGCAGCCCCGCGCGCGAGTCCTTCACGCGCGATCCCCTCGCGCAGGCGGTGGAGTCCGCGCTCGACGCGGGCATCGTGGTGGTGGCCTCGGCCGGCAACTACGGGCAGTCCGACGGTCGCGACGCATACGGCGGCATCCTCTCCCCCGCTACGCACCCCGGCGTGATCACCGTCGGCGCGTCCGACCCCGCGGACACCGCGCGCCGCTCCGACGACGCCGTGGCGCCCTGGTCGAGCCGCGGCCCCACGCCGTTCGACGGCCTGGGCAAGCCGGACGTGGTCGCGCCGGGCGCCCACCTCGCCGTGCCCGCCCGCGCGGGGTCGACGCTCTGGACGGCCTTCCCCGCCGCACACGTCGCGTCGTGGCCCGCGGCCGACCTCGACGGCGCGCCCTACCTCGTCGCGAGCGGGACCTCGCTCGCCGCGCCCGCGGTGGCCGGCGTGGTCGCGCTGATCCTGGAGGCCGACCCGGCGCTCGGCCCCGCCGACGTGAAGGGGATCCTCTCGCTCACCGCCGCCCCCCTCGGGGATGGCCTCTCCGGCGGCGCCGGCCTCGTCAACGCGGCCGGGGCCACGCGCCTCGCCACGTGGTGGGCGGACGGGGGCCCCACGCCCGTGCCGAGCGACCGCATCGCCGGGGAGGAGATCGCCTGGGGGCTGGCGCTCTTCTGGGACGGCTACGCCCGCGGGAGCCGCGATCTGACGCGCGTCACCACGTTCGTGCCCGACGCCGTCGGTGACCTCGACGGGACCGGCATCATCTGGGACGGCTACCGCGCCGACGACCGCACCCTCCGGTACGTGGGCTACACGGTGTCCGGCAGCGACCTCCTGGGGCCACAGGAGGCCTGGGCCGGCGCGCTCTGGGGCGAGGGCATCATCTGGGACGGGGACCTCACCTTCGCGGGCGGCCGCGTCTGGGGCGGCCCGATCTCCTGGCTCTCCGCGATGGTGTGGCCCGATCGGCTCCTCGCGGCGGGCGGCACCTCCCCGCTGTTCGAGACGCCGTCGTTCTCGGGGCTCACCACGCCGGTGGAGGGGGGGCGCGACCCCACCCCGACGGAGCCGGCGTTCGGACGATGAGCGCTCCGCCGCCGTCCCGCGCGCTCCTGGCCTACGTCACGCTCGTGTGCGGGGCCGGCACGGGCGCGGGCATCGTGAGCGCACTGGTGCTCGACTCGGCGGCGGGGGATCCGTTCCTCGTCGCCGCGGTCGTGCTCGTCGGGTTCGCCGGCTCGCCCACCGTGCCGCTGCCGGGCACCGGCGTGCGCCTCAACGTCGACGTCCCGTTCCTCGTCGCGCTCGCGATCCGCGGCGCCGAGCGGGAGGTGGTGCTGCTGGCGGGGCTCAACCTCGCGCTCGCGGCGTACCGGTCGGGCACCGCGCGCACGCGTCCCCATGTCGGCGCGCTTAACCTCGGCGCGGGGTTCCTCGGCGGCGTGGGGTGCGTGGGCGCGTATGCGCTCGCCGTCGCCGCCGGCCTCCCCGAGCCGCTGCCCGCGATGGCGGCGGCGGCGGGCCTGTTCGCGCTCAATGTCCTCGCTGTGGCGGGCGCCATCCGGGTGGCCACCGGGGCGCTCCCCGGGCCCGCGTGGCGCGAGGGCATGGGCCTCGCGGGCGTCGGCTACCTCGCCTCCGCGTCCATCGCGTGGATCGCCACCCGCGCGCCGGAAGGGATGGCGGTGGGCCTCGTCGTGTTGCCGCTCGTGGCGGTGGTGTGGCAGGCGTGGCAGGCGTGGCGTCGGCAGCAGGAGGAGCGGCTCGCCCGGGAGCGGGAGCGGGAGGAGCTGTTCCTCCCGACGCTCGAGGCCATCTGCGCGGCGATCGAGGCGCGCGATCCCGCCACCCACGGCCACAACCGGCGCGTCGAGGCCCTGTCCGTGGCGCTCGCCCGCGAGCTCGGCATCGTGGACCAGGAGGCGCTCCACGGCATCCGCATCGGCGCGCTCCTCCACGACATCGGCAAGATCGCCATCCCCGACGCGCTGCTCCACGCCGAGCGACGGCTCACCCCCGCCGAATTGGAGATCGTCCGCCGCCACGCGGTGCTCGGGAGCGAGCTCGTGCGGCACGTGCCGTTCCCCTCCGCGGTGCTGGAGATCGTGCGGCACCACCACGAGCGGTGGGACGGCAACGGGCACCCGGACCGCCTCGCGGGCGAGGGCATCCCCCTGGCGGCGCGCATCGTGGCCATCTGCGACGCCTTCGACGACCGTTGCCAGGGGATCTCGCGCGAGCGCAGCGATCCGCCGCAAGCGCTCGCCCACCTCGCGGAGGACAGCGGGCTCGCCTTCGATCCGACCGTCTTCCAGGCCTTCGTCCGGCTCCGTGCGCCCGGTGTCCCCGCGGCGCCGGATACGCGTGTCAACCCGGCGGCCGCCACCATCGCCACCGCGAGCCGCGAGCAGGCCGCAGCCGCTCAGCTCGCCTGGCGCGACGAACTCACGGGCCTCGGGAACAGCCGCGCGCTCCGCCGCCAGCTCGAGACCCTCGACCGCTGCGTCGTGCTCATGCTGGACCTCGACGGGTTCAAGGGGGTCAACGACACCTACGGGCACGAGGTCGGGGATGTCGCGATCCGCCTCGCGGGCGCGGCGCTCGCCGCGATCGAGACCCCCGAGCGCACCGCCTACCGGAACGGGGGCGACGAGTTCGTGGTCGTGCTCGCGCACTGCGACGACCCGGCGCCCCACCTGGAGGCCGTGCGCGCGCGCCTCGAGTTGGTGCGGATCCCCGTGGGCGAGCAGCGGTACGTGCCCATGCGCGTGAGCGTCGGCGCCGCGGTCGGGCGCGGCGGCAGCGAACTGCTCTGCGAGGCCGACGCCGCGATGTACGCGGACAAGCGGGCCCGGCGCGACGGGCGCGCGCGAGGCGGGCCACCCGAGGTGTGCGTGGCGTAGGCCCGCTACCCCGGCGCGCCGACGATCAACTTCCGCGCGCGCGCCGCGCGCCGCGAGGACAGCTCGACCCCCACGGCGTCGAGCCCGTGGCGGTTGGCCACCGCGAGGACCGTCCCCATGCCACAAAAAGGGTCGACCACGGTGCGGCACCGGGTGTGGTTCAGGAGGAACCGCACCACCGCGTCGCACGCGTCCGCCCCCATGGCGCGCGGCCAGGGCATCTCCCCGAGGCGGGGCAACACGTCGGGGGAGGACTGGCCCGGCGTGAGGCGCAAGGAGCGGCTGAAGCACAGGATGTGCGCGTAGCCGGGGCGCCCGAAGCTCGTCTGCCCGGGGGGCGCGCGACAGACGACCTTGTGCCACAACAGCGCGCTCCCGGCGGCCTCGGCGCCGCGGGAGACGAGGTAGCCCTTGTCGATCCAGCAGCCCTCGTGCTTCACGTCGGTCTGGTAGAAGATGGCGACGCCCTCGTCGGACACCTGGCGGCACGCGAGCTCCGCGGTCTCCCTGAACCAATGCCGCCAGCCCTCGAACCCGAGGGTGGGCAGCTCCGAGTGGTCGGGCAGCGACGTCACGAGCGCGTGGCCCTCGGGGAGCGGCGCGTGGCGGAGCCACTCGACCCCGTCGGTGTGCAGGACGGTGCGTGATGGTGTCGTCATCCGACCCCGGCGGCGCCGGAGTTGACACGCCGGACGGGTGTCACTTGGAGGCGCCGCGCACGTCGACCGTGAACTTCATCTCGTTCTTGTTCTTCAGGGCGCCGAGCAGCGCGGAGTAGGGCTCGAAGCCGAAGTCGGTGGCCTTGGCGGAGAAGGTCCCCGAGGCGGTGAGGCTCTGGCCGTCCCCGGTGATCTTCATCGTCGAGGCCACGGGCTTCGACACCCCGTGCACGGTGAGGGTGCCGCTCACCTTCACCCCGTCGCCCGCCGCCTCGCACCCCGTGGAGGCGAACCGGATCTCGGGGAACTTCTGCGCGTCGAGCTGGCCGTCGTCGAGCATGTGGGTGGTGACGTCCGCGCGCTGGCCCTCGTCCAACATCACGTCGTAGCCGACGCGCTTGCGCGTCGCTTCGTCGTCGGCGCGCAGGCCGGTCACCGGCACCGTGATGTCCACCTTGCAGGCGGTGGGGGCGGCCGGATCCCACCGGACGGTGCCGCGCCACCCCGTGGCGGACACGACGTGGTCGTGCGAGAGGCTCGAGGCCAGGGTGTCGGCGTCCTTGTACACCTGCACGTAGAGGGCGCTCCGGCTCGGGTCCAGCGTGTACTCGGCCGCGGCGGACTTCGAAGCGGCGGGGGCCTCGGCGGGGACCGGGGTGGCGGCGCCGGCCGTGGGGCTCCCGCCGCAACCGGCTGCGAGGAGGAGCGCGAGGGCGGCGAAGGGGAGGGGACGGGCGTTCATCGTGACACCTCGGTCGGTGGGGAGGGACCCGTATCGAGCGGCGGTGGCGGGGGCACGCGGATTGCGGCGGCCGGTGCTCGTCTACACTTGCGGCGCGATCCCGAGCTCGATCGTCGCTGCCGACCGGACACCTGATCGCGGCGGCTCCAGCCCCGGTACAACGTGCCGGTCACGATGGATTCCGAAGAGGCGCGCAACCGCGCCAGTGACCGAAGTCGACCAGACCCCTCACACCTGCCCGACTTCAGTCGCAAGTTCGGTCACCCCGCCTGAATTCAGTCGACTTACCCGACATTGGCTGCCAATCCGGCTTGGATCGCGCCCGAACTCGTGACTGAAGTCGCTCGAACCCCCCACATCCATGCGACTCCGGTCACTCGCGATCGCCGCCGCTGCCATCGCTCCCCGCGCCAGGGGCGCGCAAGATGGGATGAGGCGGCCGGCGCTCCACGCGGAGCGCACATTGTCCCCGTCACCTTCGGGCGCGAAGCCCACGGAGTCGCCGGCCATGGACGAAGATAGCAACCTGATCGCGGGTGTCGACCTCGGTGATCGCGTCTCGGAGGTGTGCGTCTACGGGCAGGGCGTGGTCGTCGAGCAGACGCAGTTCGTAATGACCCCGGAGGGTGTTCGTTCGTTCTTCGGTAACCGTCGCTTCGCGAAGGTTGCCATGGAGGCCGGGGCGCAGTCGGCGTGGGTCACGCGGGAGCTGCGCGCACTCGGGTACGAGCCGCTCGTGGCGAACCCCCGGAAGCTGAAGGCGATCTCCAGTAACGAGCGCAAGTCCGACCGGAACGACGCCCTCCTTCTGGCGAAGCTCGCGGCCGCGGATGCATCCCTGCTTCACCCCATCCACCACCGTTCCGCCGAACGGGCGGACGGGCTGGCGATCCTCCGGGCGCGTGACGTTGCCGTCGTTGGCCGAGCGCGTTTGGTTCACACGATCCGATCCCTCGCGAAGAGCATCGGATGCCGCTACCCGTCGGGTGGCACCACCGAGGGCTTCTACCGGATGGAGGAGGCCACTCCGCCGGAGCTCGTACCCGCTGTGACCCCGCTCTTTGCGGTGATCCGCACCTTCAACGAGCAGATCAAGGTCTACGATGCTCACCTCGAGGCGATGTTCGAGGACTCGTTTCCTGAAGCGAAGCGCCTGCGACAGGTCAATGGCGTGGGCCCCGTCACCTCGCTCGCGTTCGTCCTGACGCTCGAAGACCCCAAGCGATTTCACAATGGTCGCACCGCAGCGGCCTTCATCGGCTTGGTGCCACGGCGCGACCAGTCGGGAGCCGTAGACCGGCAGCTCCCCATCAGCAAGACGGGGAATGGGATGCTCCGGCGCCTTCTCGTCCAGTGCGCCCAGTACATCCTCGGCCCGCACGGGAAGGACTGCGACCTGCGCCGCTGGGGGCACGGTCTATCCGAACGCGGCGGCAAGAACGCCAAGAAGCGCGCGATCACGGCCGTTGCCCGTCGTCTCGCTGTTCTGCTCTTCACCTTGTGGAAGAGCGGAGAAGTCTGGGAACCCCTTCGCAACAACAAAGCCGATGAGCAAACGCCCAACTCCGAGGGGCGTCCCGACATCGCTGTCCTCGACGACTGCGCCGGTCGCCCTGGGGGCGCACTCCAGTGCGCACCCCGCGCGCCAGATTGCAGCGTCGACCGCAGCGCGGATCCCACCATGCACCGGGCCAAGACCGGCTCCTCGAAGAGTGCGGATAGAAGCGTGGAACGCGGGACGACTCCTCGAAGGCGCGTTCAGCACGTCGAGCCGACCGATGGCGAGCCCGTCGGCTCCAGGCAAGCGTCGGCCACCCCTTCCGCGCCCGCTACGCGGGCTTGTGCAGGGGACCCGGCCGCCGCGTGCCCTCCGCCGACCAGGCCCACCGTCAAGAAGGCGAGGAAGGTTCAGCAGGAAGCTGAACGCTTCCTGACTCCTGGGGGGAACCGACCACCGTCGTAGTCTCCATCACTGCCGCCTCATAGAAGGGATCCGGAGGGCGGCCGGCTCGGCCGGCCGGTCCCGACGGGCGTCCGCGCCCGGCGGACCGAGCGCGGAGCGCGAGCCCGGAGGAGCCCGACCCGCCCGCTGGCGGGGGGCGCCCCGATG
>JAKFCH010000092.1:0-7368 GCA_036676765.1 Deltaproteobacteria bacterium | reverse complement strand
CGGCTGCTCGCGATCGGCGCGGGTACCCCGCTCGCGACGGTCCCCACGCTCACCCCGCTCGGGGCGTTCGGCACGCTCGGCGGCGGGGCGCTCGCCACCCTCGGCGGCGGCGGGGCGCTCGCCACGATCGGCCCGCGCACCACGCGCACCACGCTCCCCTCGCTCGGGGCGCTCGGCACGCTCGCCTCGCTCGGGGCGTTCGCCACGGTCGGCCCGCTCGCCACGCTCGGGGCGCTCGCCACGCTCACCGCGCTCGGCCGGCGCGCGCTCGACGCGCGCCTCGGGCGCCCGGGCCTCCTCCTCGGCGCCCTCCTCCCCGATCGGCGGCAGCTCGTACACGGGCGGCGGCGGCGGCTTCGGCGGGAGGTCCGCGAGGATGCCCGCGGGCAGGAGCACCGCGCGCGGAGACGACGGGATCAGCTCGAGGGTGCCGTAGCGGGCGCGCAGCGCCTCGATCTGCTCGACGAGGCGGGACACGCGGGTCTGGCGCGCGTCCTCCGGCTCGGCGTCGAAGCCGGTGATCACGTCACGGATGGCCTGGAAGCCGACCGTGAGGTCGTGCTCGGGGGACTCGACGGGGGGGGCTGCCCAACGGCCGAGGGTCGCCTCGACGTAGCGTGCGCGGGCGACGTTGCCGTCCCGCGCGAGCCAGCCGGCGGTGCGACCCAGGACGGCGAGCGCCTCATGTACGGACGCATCGGTCATGGGGGGAAATCCTCAGCGGTAGTGAACGGCGTTGATCACCACCGTGCGCGTGCCCTTGGGGGTCTCGAAGCGCACCTCGTCCCCGACGGAGCGGCCGATCAGCGCGCGCCCGATGGGGGACGAGAAGGAGATCAGGCCTGCCTTCACGTCCATCTCTTCGGTGCCGACGAACTTGTAGGTGGTGGACTCACCGGTGTCGGTGTCCTCGAGCTCGACGGTCGTGCCGAAGATCACGCGGTCGGAGGGCTCCACCTTGCTGATGTCGATGACGTCGGCGAGGGAGAGGCGGGCCTCGATGTCGCGCATGCGGCCGTCGAGGTGCGCCTGGCGCTCCTTCGCGTCCTCGAACTCCGAATTCTCGCTGATGTCGCCGTGGGCGCGGGCCTCTTCGATGTCGCGCACCACCTGGGGGCGCAGGACTTCACGGACGTGCTTGAACTCAGCCAGGAGCTTCTGGTAGCCGACTGGCGTCATCGGTAGGCGTTGCATCCCGGGAGACTAACACGCCCACCCACGGGATCGACGCCTCGGGGAAGGAGGCGCGCACCCTCCCGCGGAGGCGACGCCCGTCGAGCGCGTCGTTGCGCGCGCGCGAGCGGTGCACCGCGGCGTCGACGACGTAGCTCGCCTCCGGATCGACGAGCACGCACCCGCCGGTCCGCTCCGGCAGGAGCGCCCGCGGCCCGACGCAGAAGGCCGCCACCAGCGCGGCCAGATCGCCGTCGAGGGCGGTCAGCGCCGCCGAGAACGCGGACTCCAGGCCCGTGGAGCCGGGCGTGGACAGCTCGAACTCGAGATCCTTCTCCTCGGGGGCGCGCGGCGCGTGGTCCGCGGAGAGGAGGAGCGTTCCGTCACTCACGCCGGCGATCAGGGCGACCCGGTCGACCGGGCTGCGCAGGGGCGGGTGCAGCCGGAGCCGCGTGTCGTACGGGCGCGCGTGGTGCTCGGTCTCGTCGAGCAGCAGGTTCCGGGCCGGCGTCGAGGCCGTGATCGGTAGCCCCTCGGCGCGCGCTGCCCGCACGGCCCCCACCCCCCGAGCGGTGCCGACGCGCGTGAGGTGGACGGTGGCGCGGGTCGCGCGCACGAGCGCCACGATCCGGGCGATGCCGATCTCCTCGGAGGCGGCGGGGTTGCCGCGCATCCCGAGCTCCGCGGCCACCCCGCTCTCGTGCACGACCCCGAGCAGGTCGAGATCCGCGTCGGTGGGGCGGAGGAACACGCGCAGGCCGAAGCCGCGCGCGTACTCCAGCATGTTGCGCAACACGACGGTGTCCCGGATGGGGCGCCCGCCGTCGGAGAGCGCCGCGGCCCCCGCCGCGCCCATGAGGCCGATCTCGGCCAGCTCCTCCCCGCAGAGCCCGCGGGTCACGGCGCCCGCCGGCCAGAGGCGCACCCCTCCCGGACCGGTGCGCGGCGCCGCCGCCACCTGCTCGGGGGTGTCCACCACGGGATCCACGAGCGGGCTCGTGAGCAGATCCCCGAAGCCGCCCGCCATCGCCGCGGCGGCGAGCGAGCCGAGGTCCTCGCGGGCCGGGAAGCCGGGAAAGCCCGGATCGCAGCCGAGATCCACGAGGCTCGGGATGAGGACGAGCCCCCGCGCGTCCATCTCGTGGTCGTCGGCGCCCAGGACGAGGTCGCGCGGCGCGTCCTCCCCGAACACGGTGACCTGGAGGAGCCTAGGCATCGTCGACGCTCCCGAGCGAGTCGGCGTTTCCGAGGAGGAGGAACAGGAGCGCCATCCGGACGGCGATGCCGTTGGTCACCTGGTCGAGGATGACGCTGTTGGGCCCGTCGGCCACGTCGGCGGCGATCTCGACGCCGCGGTTGATCGGCCCCGGGTGCATCACCACCACGTCCGGTCGGGCGCGGTGCATCCGATCGAGGTCGAGCCCGTAGAAGGCCGCGTATTCGCGAGCGCTCGGGAGCACCGCGCGGCCGAGCCGCTCGCGCTGGATGCGGAGCATCATGATCACGTCGGCGTCCTTCACCACGTCGTCCACGGTGTGTCGGATCTCGACCGGGAGCGCCCCGAGCTCGGCGCGACACATCGTGCCCGGGCCGGCGACACACACCTTCGCGCCCATCGTCGCGAGCCCGAAGATGTTCGACCGCGCGACGCGGGAGTGCTGCACGTCCCCCACGATCGCGACCTTGCGCCCCTCGAGCGAGCCGAGGCGGTCCCGCATCGTGAGCATGTCGAGCAGGGCCTGGGAGGGGTGCTCGTTGATGCCGTCCCCCGCGTTGAGCACGGTCCACGGGAAGTGCCGCGCGAGGAGGTGGGGCGCGCCGGCGCACGCGTGGCGGACGACCACGGCGTCCGGCGACATCGCGAAGATGGTCCGCGCGGTGTCCATCAAGGTCTCGCCCTTGGTGGTCGAGGACGTGCTCACCGAGAAGCCGAGGGTGTCGGCGGAGAGCCGCTTGGCGGCGAGATCGAAGGAGGTCCGGGTGCGCGTCGAGTTCTCGAAGAACAGCGTGACCACGGTGCGGCCGCGGAGCGTCGGCACCTTCTTGACCTTGCGCCGGGAGATCTCCCGCATCTGCTCCGCGGTGGCGAGGATCTCCTCGATCTCCGCGCGCTCGACGCCCCGCAGCCCTAGCAGATCCTTTCGTCGTCTCATCGGGCTCATCGGACCACCACCTCGCGGCTCTCCCAGTCCACCTCGACCTTGTCGTGCAGGTCGGTCTCGATGGTCACGCCGACGAAGTCGGGCGCGATCGGGAGCTCCCGGTGCCCGCGGTCGACGAGCACGGCGAGGCGGATGAAGGCCGGCCGCCCGAAGTCCCACACCTCGCCCAGGGCGGCACGGACCGTGCGCCCGGTGAACAACACGTCGTCCACCAGCACGATGCCGCACCCGCTGACCTCGAAGGGCAGGTCGGTGTCCCCGAGGACGGGCTTCTCGAGGCCGGTGTACAGGTCGTCGCGGTAAAGGGTGATGTCGACATCCCCGCGGAGGGGGCGGTGTCCGGTGCGCGCCGACACGTCGGCCGCGATGCGATCGGCGAGCGGCACGCCCCCCGCGCGGATGCCGATGAGGGCCCACCGCGGCACGTCCTTCATCGCGGCGATGACCTGGCTGGAGAGCGCCTCGACCGCGGCGTCGAGCCCGTTGCCGTCGAGCACCTGGCGACTCATTGGACCAGCCGCCCGTCGGGGCCCGCCATCTGGGTGACACGGAAGCGCAGCCGGCGCGTCTGGTCGACGACGGGAATGGGCACGTCCACCGTCCAGTCGCAGTCGACCACCTTGTCCTTCCCGTCCTTGTAGAACCGGCACGCGTCCGGCGTGAGGTAGTCGGGGATCTCGCGGAAGCGGAGCTGCTCGGCCAACTCGGCCTTGCCGCGCGGCTCGTCGAAGGCTGCCCACGACAACACGGCGCTCCCCACCACGTCCTCCATCTTGAAGTAGTCGACCCAATACGGTCCGAACAACCATGCCCACCCCGCCCCCAGGAGGGCGGCGACGATCAGGACGTACGAGAGGAAGCGCATCGGGCGGGATGGTAACGCGGACGGGCGCGGCGAGGAACCCGACGCCCCTACCCCTCGTCGACCGCGGCGCGCACCGCCGCGGCCTCGCGCGCGCAGAAGTCGCGCAGCGCGGCGTCGAGGCGCGGATCGGTGATCCAATGGGTCGAGGTCGTCAGCCGCGGGGTGAAGCCGCGCGCGCGCTTGTGTTCCCCCCCGTGGCCCGGCTCGAACACGGCCACGCCGTTCGCGATGCACCAGTCGACCGCGGCGTAGATGGCCACCTCGAAGTGCAGGAGCGGCACCTCGCGGACCGCGCCCCAGTGGCGGCCGTACAGCCGGCTCCCCTTCCGTACGTTGAGCGTGCCGGCGATGGGGGTGGCCCCGTCGTAGGCGAGCACCGTGTGGAGGCGATGCCCCCAACGTTGGAACAGGAGCTCGAAGAAGGCCTCGTCGAGGTAGCCCTCGCCGCCGGTGTGGCGGAGGTGCGTGTCGCGGTAGAGGCGCCACATCCACGGTCCCAGCGCGGGATCCGGGTTCTCGCTCGCGACGACGCGGAGCCCGGTCACCGATTTGCGCTCCTTTCGGATGGTGGTGCGACGCTTGGTCGGCAGCGTGGCGAGGAAGTCCTCGAAGGTGGTGAAGCCACGGTTCTCCCAATGGTACTGCCACTGGAGCCGCAACATGCCACCCTCGGCCTCAAGCCACTCCGCCTCGGCCGCGCTCGGAAACAACACGTGCAGCCCGCCCGCCTGCTGCCCGAGCGCACGCAGGCCGCCGAGCAGGGCCGCGCGCACCTCCGGGCCCTCCCCCGGCGCGGTGAGCAGGCGCTCCCCTGTCACCGGCGTGAACGGCGCGCCCACGATGAGCTTCGGGTAGTACGGGATGCCGTTGCGCTTCGCGAACGCGGCCCATTGCCAGTCGTAGACGAACTCGCCGTACGAGTGGCCCTTCATGTAGGCGGGCGCGGCGCCGACGAGCCGCCCGCCCCGCCACACGGTGACCGGGCACGGCACCCACCCCGTGCCCTCGCCGACCGAGCCGGCCTCCTCGAGCGTCGTGAGGAAGATGTGCTCCAGGAACGGGCTCCCCTCCCCCACCAGGGCGTCCCATTCGGCCTCGCCGACGCGCGACACGCCGTCGAGCACCTTCACTTCGAGCGCGGGATCGGGCCTCATCGCGCGGCTCCGGCGTGCAAGGTCGCGAGCTGGTCGATGACGCCCTCCACCTCGGCAACAAGCGCTGGTGCGGTCACGACGCCCGCGAGGCGGCGGAACACCACCAGCGCGCCCTCGACATCCCCCTTCCGGTTGGCCAGCAGGAGCCCGAGCTGCTTGAGCGCCTCGGGGTGATCGGGCGAGCGGCGCAGGGCGGCGCGGGCCGCCCGCTCGGCGGTGGGCACGTCGGGCGCGAGCACGGCGAGGTTGATCCACTTCTCCGCCGCGAGGGCCGCGGGTGTCGCGGCGGCCTCGGCGTTGAGCGGCGCCATCGGGCCCTTGCAGCCCCGGAGCCCCTCCTGGACGCGGCCGAGCAGCACGCGCGGCGAGCCCGGTCGGCAGAACACGAGCGGCGCCACGAACCCGACGCTCCGGCGCCCGTAGAGGTGGGGACCCGCCTCGGCGAGGTGGTCGCGCACCCACCGACCGAGCGGGGCCGCGGGGTAGACGCGCCCCCCCGCCGCGTAGGCGAGCCCGAGCCCGCCGGGGAGGGCGGCGTCGTACGCGCGGGCGGTCGCGATGGCGTTGTCCACGGTCGCGTCCGTTTCGAGGGGGTGGGCGCCGAGCAGGATCGAGCCGCCGAGCACGGCGTGCCCGCGGCGGACGTAGGTGTCGACGAGCCGATCGAGGCTCGCGCGGTTCGCGGGGCCGGCGCCGGCGCGGAGCAGGGAGTCGTCGAGGTGACCGAACTCCCAGGAGAGCGTGGCGGGATCGACCCCCACGTCGACGAAGGCGTCGAGCAGGGCGTCGTCGACCGGCGCGGGCTGGAGGAACCCGGTGACCTCCACGTCGAGCCGCGCGGCCGCGAGGGCGCGCAACAACGCGGTGGCGTGCCGCGCGTCGGGCACGTTGAGCTCGGACGCCGCGAGCCACACCCGGCGCACGCCCGCGCCGCGGAGCAGCCCGATCTCGTGGATGACCTCCTCCACCGGGCGGGGCCGCACCCGCCACCCGAGGAAGCTCGCCTCCACGCAGAAGTGACAGCGGCGGTCGCACCCGGCCGAAAAAGCGACGGGCACGCGGCCGCCGCGGGCGCGGGCGAGCGCCAGCCACTCGGGCTGGCGGGGCGTGGGGCCGGGCACGGGGCGCCAGGCGTCGGCGTCGCCTCGGGTGCGGTCGGGCACGGTGGATGTATCAGATGTATCAGATGTATCAGATGTGTCACGTGCCGTGGCGAGCCGCGCCACACGCGGATCGTCCGGCAGCGCCGCGGGGAACGGCGTGCCCTGCACCAGCGCGCGGCCGAGGCGCCACACCAGGTCGTCCGCCGGGCCGAGGATCGCGTGGGGCACGCGCAGGTAGCGCATCACGCCCTCGGGCATCGTCGCGAGCGCGGCGCCGCCGAGCAGGATCGGGAGTCCCCTCGCCTGCACCCGCCGCACGAGGCGCCGGATGGCCGGGAGGTAGAACGTGGTGTCGAGATCCCCCTCCCCCGTGGCCGACCGCACGATCAGCGCGTCGTCGACGTTGCGGACGGAGAACCCCACGAGATCGGGCCGGAACGCCTCGATGTCCGCCTCGAGCGCCGCGGCGGGCCGCCACTGGAGCCACGGCGAGACGACACGCGCCTCGCACCCCGCGACCCGAAACGCGTGCGCGATCCGCTCCGCCCCGTAGGGCGCGACGGGTGTGGCGGTGACAGCGGGGTTCGCGTAGACGATGAGGACGCGCGGCGGCACGGCGGCAACGTAGCCCGATCCGGCGGGGCGCCTACGCCCTCCTCCGGGCTCGCGCTCCGCGCTCGGTCCGCCGCCCCGCGTCGGGACCGGCCGCCCACGGGGCGGCCGCCCTGCGTCCGGCTGGCGCGGGCCCGGTCTGGTCTCGGCCGTATCGGGGGGGCGGCACCGACGTCCGTCCGCCCGGGCCACTCGACGGACGGACGTCGTAATCGCAGACCACGGCATGGCGGGCGCTCCGCGCCGGTGCGAGCGCCGCGCGCGTGAGGTGCGTGGAGGGCGGCCGCGCGCTCGGGCGC
>JAKFCH010000091.1:0-9994 GCA_036676765.1 Deltaproteobacteria bacterium | reverse complement strand
CCGCCCTCGCGCGGCGTGCGCGTCTACTCGCGGGGCGTGCCCGTCTACTCGCGCGGTGCGTTCTGCATCACCGCGAAGACCGCGCCGGTCGGATCCTGGAGCACGGCGAAGCGCCCGACGCCCGGGATGTCGTCGGGCCCGTGCAGGAGGCGCCCGCCGAGGGTTGCGACCTTGGCCGCGGTGGCGTCGGCGTCCGCGACGTTCACGTAGACGAGCCAGTGCGGGGGCACGCCCGGCTGGCCGGCGGTCATGCCGGCCTTGTGCTCGTCCCCGAGGAGGACGTAGTCGCCGCCCCAGCTCTCGTGCTTCCAGTCGAACAGGGAGACGTAGAAGGCGAGCGCGTCGGCGGTGTCGGTCGTGTGGAGCTCGGACCAGGAGAGGTCGTTGCGGCCCTTCTGCGGGGCCGGCGGCGGCGTGTCCTGTTCGAGCTGGATGACCGAGAGGGCCGCGCCCTGGCGGTCGGCGATCACCGCGAACTCGCCGACGCCCGGGGCGTGGTGCTGCATGTGCACCTGTCCGCCGTTCGCGCGGACCTTGTCCAACGTGCCGGCGAGATCGTCGACGCTCACGTACGGGGTCCAGTGGCTCGGCACGCCGTGGCTCGGGTCCAACCCGACGATGCCGCCGCACCCGACGCCACCGACGTGGATCATCGTGTAGTCGGGGCCGTGCGGCTTGATG
This sequence comes from Deltaproteobacteria bacterium, assembly GCA_036676765.1. GTDB lineage: Bacteria > Myxococcota_A > UBA796 > UBA796 > SXON01 > CAJBVW01. The sequence goes on along the minus strand of JAKFCH010000091.1, from coordinate 9,313 downwards.
TCCCAGTCGAACAGCGCGCCGTAGAACGCGCGCGCCGCATCGAGGTTGGTGGTGAGGAGGTCGTACCAGACGAACTTGCCCGTGCTCATGCGGATCTCCGAGGGGAGCGCCCGCGTATCATGCGCGTCGGGGGCGGGGAGGGGCGCAAGCAGAAGCGCGGTTCATCGCGCCCGCTCCACGGCCTCGCACGACCCCGTGGCCTCGTTGCAGCGGGCCTCGTACGCGGTGGGATCGTCGCAGTCCGCCTCCACGCAGCCCGTGCAGGCCAGCGCCGCGTGCTCCTCCACCAGCGCGGCGGCCTCGTCCGCCATCGCGGCGAGGTCCGCGTCGGCGGCGAACGCGTTGTGACACTGGAACGCGCCGAAACAATTGTCGGCGCCGGCGATGTCGTAGAGGTCCACGAGCTCGCACCCGACCGCGGTCGTGCAGGCCTGGTACGTGTGCACCAGGTCGATCGCCCGCGCCTGGAGGTCGTCGCACGTACCCGCGGCGGTGTCGGTGTCGGTGTCCGCGCCGGAGTCGATCGGCGCGTCGGTGTCGGGCGTGGGGCAGCCGCCGAGCATCGCGAGGACGAGCGTGAGGCGAAGCGTCATGAAACCCTCCAATCACGGGAGGTGTACTCGCGCGGCCGACGCGCCGCTACGCGCGGAACTGCGTGAGCGTAGGGCGTTGTTGCCTTGCATTGTGCAGAAGCGCGAGGGCGCGCGGTCAGGACGTCGCGGCGACCTCCGTCACCCGTTCCCGCACCCAACGCGCCGCCGGATCGCGGTGCGTGCGTTCGTGCCACACCATGGCCATCTCGAAGCCGGGCAGCGCGAGGGGCGGCGGGCGGAGGACGAGGCCCAGCGGCTCGGCGAGGCGGTGCGCGACCCGGGCGGCGAGGGTGACGATCGCGTCGGAGGCCGCGACGATGTGGGGCGCCACGAGGAAGTGGGGGAGCAGCACCGCGACCCGCCGCGAGAGGCCGTGGGCGGCGAGCACGGTGTCCACCACGCCGCCGGTCTGGCCTCGCGGCGCGACGAGCACGTGGGGCCACGCGACGAACGCGTCGAGGTCTAGACGGTCGGCCGCCGGGTGGCCGGCGCGGAGCACGCACAGGAAGTGGTCCTCGAACACGACCTGCTGGTAGAGGCCGCCCCGCACGTCCCCCTGGAGCGGCCGGGTGACGACGAGATCGACGGCGCCGGACGCCAGCTCGTTCATCCCCTCGGAGGCCACGGCGCTGACGTGCAGATCGAGTCCCGGCGCCTCGGCGCGCAGCCGGGCCGCGAGCGCGGGCACCAGGACGAACGAGGCGTAGTCCGTGGTGCCGAGGCGCACGACGCCGCGGGCCGTGGCGGGGTCGAACGGGCGGGCGTCCAGGGCGGCGCGGATCGCCGAGAGCGCGTCCTGCACGGGGCCGGCGAGCGCCTCGGCCCGCGGGGTGGGCAGCATGCCCGCAGGCCCGCGCACGAACAGCGGATCGCCGACATGCTCGCGGAGGCGTGCGAGCGCGTGGGAGAGCGCCGACTGGGTGAGGCCCAGGCGCGCGGCGGCGCGGGTGACGCTCCGCTCCGCGAGGAGCGCCTCGAGCGTGAGCAGCAGGTTCAGATCCAGATGCATGCTGTTCATGGTCTACATGTAGCGCGACCATTGGTGTTCATGGAGCACCCGGAGCATGTTGGGTGGGTCCTTGGGAGGATCTCATGTTCGTCATCGCGGGTGTCTCTGGAAACACGGGTTCGGTGGTCGCGGATCAGCTCATCGCGGCGGGGCGGAAGGTGCGGGTGGTCGTGCGCGATGCCGCGAAGGGCGCGCCCTGGGCGGCCAAGGGGGCCGAGGTGGCCGTGGCCGACCTGGCCGACGCGGACGCGCTCGCCGCGGCGCTCACCGGCGCGGAGGGCGCCTACCTCCTGGTGCCACCGAACGCGGCCGCGGCGGACTTCCGTGCCTACCAGGGGCGGCTGACCGACTCGATCGTCACCGCCGTCGGCCGCGCGAAGCCCGGCCACGTCGTGTTCCTCTCGTCGGTGGGGGCGCACCTCCCCGCCGGGACCGGGCCGATCCTCGCCCTCCACCGCGCCGAGCCGCTCATCGCCGCGGTGGCGCCCAACGTCACGTTCGTGCGCGCGGGCTTCTTCATGGAGAACTGGGGCGGCTCGCTCGGGGCCCTGGCACAGGGGATCTTCCCGAGCTTCTACACGCTCGACCGCCCGATCGACCACGTCGCGACGGCGGACATCGGCCGCGTGGCCGCCGAGGCCCTCCTCGCGGGCGGGCAGGGGCGCCGCGTGATCGAGCTGGCCGGACCGGTCGCCCAGACGCCGGTCGAGGTCGGCGCCGTGGTGAGCGGGCTCGTCGGAAAGGCGGTCCCCGTCGTGCCCGCGCCGATCGAGGCGCTCGTGCCGACGTTCACGTCCTTCGGGATGTCCCCCTCGGTGGCGGGGCTCTACGAGGAGATGACCCGGTCCATGAACGCGGGCACGCTCGTCTACGAGGGCACGCCGGTGCGCGGGCGGGTGCCGGTCGACGTGGTCCTCGGGCGTCTGCTCGGTCGGTAGTCCGGGAGGCTCGCCGAAACGCCCGATCGCGCGCTACGATTGGGCCATGTGGTACCTGCTCCTCGCCGCGTGTACGGGTCCCGGTGGCGACCACTCCGACCGTCCCGGCGGGGACAGCGGCGACACCGACCTCCCCGAAGGATGCGACGCCTCGCCGGCGACCGTGGAGGTCGGCGGCGGCGCCACCGGGTTCGAGTCGGTCGAGGACGGCCTCGCGCTTCGGATGGTGCACGGGCCGCAAGGGGGCTGGCACGTCCTCGCGAGCGCGCGGCTGGACCACATCGACCCGATCGTGTCCATCCACTACACGATCGAGGTCGAGCCGGACGGCGTGATCGTCTCCGACAACACCTACCGGGTGCAGATCGTGCAGGACACGTCGTGCGGCGGGTACTACCCCGGGATGTACGGCTACCTGAACGTGGCGGCCCTCGTCGACGGCGAGCGGGACACGCCGCCCGAGCTCCTCGACGGCCGGGAGCTCGTGGTGCGGATGGAGGTGTCCGACACGGCCGGGCGCGTGGCCACGGACTCGCTGACCGGCATCGCGGCGCGGGATCCCATCGACGAGGAGAGCGACACCGGCGTCGTGGAGTAGGCACGGGGCCCGCGCGCCCGGAGCACGCGTCAAAAGCACGAAACCCCCGCCGCTTGCGCGACGGGGGCTCCGGGATGGGGAGGCGCCGGGAGGCGCCACCCGCGTCAGATCATCTGGCTGTAGTACTCGACGATCTTCTGGGGCTCGCACTCGAAGGGGATGTCCTCGCGCTCGGGCGCGACGACCATCTTGCCGGCCATGAGGGCCGGATCGAATTCGAGGAAGCTCGGGCGCTGGCGGCCGGCCGCGTGCTCGAGGATCGAGGCGTAGAACGGGGACGCCTTGCTCTTCGGGTGGAGGGCGACGACATCACCCGGCTTGACCTGGAAGCTCGGGCGGTCGGTGCGGACACCGTTGACCGTGACGTGACCGTGCACGACGAGCTGACGCGCGGCGGGGATGGTCGCGCCGAGGCCGAGGCGCCAGGTGACGCTGTCGAGGCGGCTCTCGAGCAGGGTGGCGAGGATGCGGCCGGTCGGGCCCTTGCGGCGAGAGGCCTCGGTGACATAGCGCCGGAACTGCTTCTCGAGGATGCCGTAGTGGAAGCGCATCTTCTGCTTCTCCACCATGCGTTCCTTGAAGTCCGACTGCTTGCCCTTGCGGCGTGTGCCGTGCTGTCCCGGGGGGAACGGGCGCTTGAGGACGCCCTTGTTCGTAAGGCCGGGAAGCACCACGCCCACCTGCCGGCACTTCTTCAGCCGGGGTCCACGATAACGTGCCATTTGTATGGCTCCTTGGGGTGCGAAAATGCCCTTGCGGGCACGAAGTCGTTACCGGGGGTTCGAGTAGGAACTCGTGGGCCGGGAACGGTGCCTGGGGTGATCCCAGGCAGCCCGCCCTGCTAATTGATCGTCCGGCCCCTGCCAAGGAGGATCCGATGGACCATCTCCGCAATGCGCTCCAAGGGGCGCTCGGAACGCCCGTTTCGGCCATGCCCGCCCCCGCTCCGGAAGTGCCGGGCCTGCCCGACCCGCTGAAGAGCGAGTGGGTTGCCCTCATGCGCCAGCTCGGCGCCGAGGTGCCGAAGGACGCGACGATGGGGCAGCTCACCCAGCGGTCGGACCTGCGGGCCAAGGCCCTGGGGGACGCCGGCCGGGGCCGTGACGCCGCCGCGCTGAAGAAGGCGCGCGAGGACTTCGTCCGCGACCGGGAGAAGCGGGCGTGGGCGCTGGTGAAGGACCGCTTCGCGGCGCTGGACCTGCCCGAGAAGGCGTACCGGTCCTTCAAGCAGGAGGACGCCGATCCCGTGAAGCTGCTCGCGCGCCTCACGAACAAGCGTGCCGAGGAGCTCCGCGGGATGGGCGCGGCCCGGCTGCGCGACGAGCTGGGGCCGGCCGTCGGGGCGGGGAAGAAGTAGGCGCCCCCGACGAGCGGCGTATACTGCGGAGGAGGAGGCCGGATGCCGCTCGGACGCGTACACGGGAAGAACCGGCGGGGTGTGACCCTGCTGGAGATCGCCATCGTCATCGCGATCATCGGCATCCTCGCGGCCCTTGCGGGCACGCTCCTCACCGGGACCCTCCCGAGCTGGCGCACCCGCCGCGCCGCGCGCGAGCTCTCCGCCACGCTCAACCAGTGTCGTCAGCTGGCGATCGCCGAGGGCGTCGAGTACCGCGTGCGCATGGTCGACGCGGACCCCGACCTCGACGGCTCGAGCGGCAGCGTGGGCGCCTACTTCATCGAGCGCGGCAACGCCTCGGTGAGCAGCACGTCGTGGGACATCCTCCCGTGGGACGCGGACGGGTCCGGCACGTTGACGGGGGAGGGGACCATCGACATCACCGAGGGCACGCCGAACGGCCTTCGCGGCGTGAGCATCGCCCCGTGGCTGCCGATCGCGGGCGTCGACGGGGACGACATCGTGTTCAGCCCCCGTGGCTGGCTCGTGAACCCCCCGAGCGACTTCAACGGGAACGGCTACGTCGAGATCACTTTCGTCAACAAGACGGGCCGCGCGCAGGGCATCACGGACGAGTGGACCGTGATGGTCTCCCGGGGGGGGCTGGTGCGCCTGGAGTCCAACCGGCAGACGCCCGTGGGCGGCCCGAGCGGCACGCCGACCGCGTCGGATTGGACCACGAGCGGGGCGTCGGGGCACGTCCCGTAGCGACGGGTCCGACCCGGACGAATTTACGCCTCCACGCGCCTCGGCGTGGGCCACTCGTGGACGGTCGCGCCGTAGGTCTGGCCGGCGGCCTGGGCCGAGACGGCGTCCTCCAGGCGGACGTTCGTCCACAACACCTCGAAGGACTCGAGCAGATCCGCGAGGGCGACGCCCTCGTAGACCGGCGGGAGGCCCGTGAATTTGCCACGCGCCTTGGTCCACTGGCCCCACGCGCCCCGGGGGTTGCCGCGGCGCCAGTGCTCCAGCGAGACGGCGAGCTGGATGAGGCCCTGCACGTAGTCGCGCCGCGGCCCGCGCGGGAGCTCCCGCCAGAGCGCCTCGAGCACCTCGTGGCACTCGAACCAGTGCCGATCGTGGAAGAGCCGGAGGCCCTCCTCGTAGCGCGCGTCCTGCAACATCCGGCCAACCTATCCGCGTGGGCGTGTCGTGTCGCCGCGGAGAGCCGTGGCGGTAGCGCCGGATCCAGACGATGCGGCGGTGTCGTCGAGGGCGCGGCGCGCGAGGGCGCGTACCGTCGGGCGCGGGTCGGCGGCCCAGACGCGAACGTCGTCCCCGCTGGCGGCGAGAACGCCGACCGCGTGCGCGGCGGTGATCTCGGTCGCGTGGCGGGCGGTGTGGCGTAGCCGGACGAAGGCGGCGGGCCCGAGCTTGGTGAGGGCGTCCATCGCGGGGAGGTAGAAGCCGCCGAGCGCGGAGCCGTGCGTGTCGTCGAGGTGGGCGAGGAGCGTGGGGAGGCTCGCCGGATCGCCGATCTCGCCGAGGGCCCAGAGCAGGTTGGTGCGCACCGGGTATTGGATGCCGAGGCCCGCGCCGGGGCGCCCCTCGAAGTCGGCGACCTCGTCCTGCAGCGCCCGCGCGATCCAGGCGGCGCCTTGCCGGAGCCCCAGACGCCCGAGGCCCGTGGCGGCGATGCGGCGCTGCGCGAAGCCCCGCCCGGGATCCACGTCGGTGGCTCTAAGGGCATCGCGGAGGAGGATGGCCGCGCGGGGATCCCCGGTGAGGCCCAGGGCGGCGTAGAGCGTGTGCTCGCCCCGCCGCCCCGCGCTCCGGAGCCGCGCCAGGAGGAGGGCGAGATCGTCCGGGTGCCCGAGCACGGCGAGCGCCTGGGCTGGATCCAACGTGCGGGCTGAATTCAACGTGCGGGCGGGGTCCGGCTCGCGGACGGCGCTCGAGCCGTGCGGACGCTTCGGCGCGGGCCCCTCCGAGGGCTCGGCAGCAGGCGCCACCGCGGTGTGCCCGGCGGCGAGCCGGCGGCGGCGCTCGGCGAGCAGGGTGGGGCGATCCTGGACGGTCCCCGGCCGGGCCCCCAACGCGCTCCAGAGGCGCTCCGACAGCGGAGCCAGGCCGTGGACCGCCGCGGGGCTCCGTGAGCCCCCCACGGTGTGCAGGGCGCGGCGGTCGTAGCGGTCGAGCGCGTCGGCGAGGGGGGCCGGGTCGTCCCCGCAGCGCACGCACGCTACGGCGATCGCCACGCGGCCCTCCTCGGTGCGCTCGGACGCCCACGCCGCTCGGAGCGGGGCGAGCGCGGAGGGCGCCGCGAGGTGACCGAGCGCGCGGGCCGCGGCGCGGCGGAGCCCGGCCTCCTCCCGAACCAGGAGCGAGAGCAGCGGCGCCGTGGCGGTCCGGTCTCCTCGCTCGCCGAGCGCGCGGACACACCGGACCACGAACGGCTCGGACCCCCGCCGGATCCCCCGCTCGAGCCCCGCCACGGAGAGGCCCTCGGGATCGCCGAGCAGGTGGTCGAGGAGCGCCATGCCTCCCGGTTATCGCCGCACTTGCCCCCGTGCGCCCGACACGGTGGGGCCCCGTGGCGTCGCAAGTGAGGCGGCGATATCCAAACGATCGGCTCCGCGTCGGGTTTTCCGATAGTTTTCCACAGTTCGCGGAGGCACCGGAAGCCGGCAGTGCGGCACCAGCGATCTGCGCACCACCTGTCAACAAGCGCGCGAACGGGAACTGCTCCCGGTAAACGACGCCTTTTGCCCTTATCCGCGAAGTTGTCCACAGCGGTTGACCGGTCAATCCAGATCGCCGATAGATCCTTGCCATAGCTCGGTTTTTGTCGGATTTGGCATGGCCGGGCCGGAGGCCGCGCGGTATCCTTCTCGTGTCGGCCCCCAGCGGGCCCCTCCCCACACATCTCCCGCCTCTCCCCCCCTTCGTCCTCCTCGATCTTCGCCAGGCGCGGACCCTCCCGTCGCGCGGCATTGCCTGTTCCCACGTGTCCTGTTCGACCTGTACCGGTCGTGCACGGGTGGGTCCGCACCTGGTTCCCCCCTCCGGCTCCCCGCCGGACGCCCCTGGAGTCGGCGCTCGCCAGACTCGGGGCCATGGGCTCGGGAGCGCCGCCCGGCGCTCCTGGGCCGCGGGCGTGGTCGCTGCGCCCATGACGTCGTGCTTCCGGTGCCGCGGGGTGCGCGATTGCCGGCGTGCTCGCGGCGTCCACGACGTAGTGCCCCCGGTGGCGCAGACGTGCGCTCGCTTCCGTGCTCGCGGCGCCCACGACGTAGTGCTCCCGGTTGTCACGGGCGTGCGCGCTCGCGGTGGCGCGGCCATGCCGCTTCCGATGCCGCGGGCGTGCGCTCCGGCGCCCCCGCCGGGCGCTCCCTCGCCGTGGATGCGCACACCCAGCGCCATCGCGGCCGCCACGCGCGTTTGCTGCCCGCGACACCCGGGGGAGCGGCATAGGAGGGGGCGTGTTCCTGGACCGCGCTACCGGCCCCGAGTGGAGCGTGCGGCGGCATGTCGCGCGCCGTGCCCTGGGCGTGGGCATGGCGATGGCCCTGGCGTTCGGCATCGGCGTGGCGGCCCTGCCGAGGCTCCGCCCCCTCCCCATGCGGCTCCTCGCGATGCTCCCGGCGGACGCACGGTGCGGCCATCCGGGCGGACAGCTCGCCACGCTCGCCCAGGGCGAGGGGCTCCCCGACGAACCCTGCCTCGCAGAGCTCGCGAACACGCCGTTCGTCGCGCCGATCCTGGTGCGGTTGGTCCGCGACGGCCGGCGGCCGGTCGCGGTGCGGATCTCCGCGCTCACGGCGCTGACCGCGGCGGACGCGGGCCCGCCGGGCCTCCTCGAATCGCTGGTGGTGGCGCCGAGCCCGCCGCCGGCGCTGCGCCGGGCCGCGTGGGAGATCGCCGCCGCCGGCCCGGGAGGCACGGACTGGGTGGAGCGGGGGAGCATCGTGGCCGCGCACGGGCTGTACGACCGCGCCGCCGCGCGCCTGTTCGCCGATGGGGAGCCACGGAGCGTGCTCGCCGCCGCCCGTGCGCTGGATGCGGGCCCCGACGGTGTGCCCGATCCCGCCGTGCTCCACGACGTGTACGTGGGCCTCGGCACCGGGCCGGCGCAGCTCCAGGAGGCGGTGCGCCGCCGCGCGGTCGGCCAGATGGCCCTGGGGCTCCCACCCGAGTGGGCGAGCACGTTCTGGCGCCACGGGTGCGAGGACGGATGTGTCCCGCTCCTGCTCGACATCCTCGCGGTGGAGGCCGACCGCGGGAAGGAGGAGGCCGCGCCCCCCGCCCCGGCCGTGCCCGGCGCCGACGCCGCCATCGAGGCCCTGTACACGGGGGAGCGTGCCGACCACCTGCGGGAGGAGCTGGCGGCGGTGGCGAGGTGGATCACGACGGTGTCCGAATCGCGGCGCACGGCCCGGTTGATCGCCGCGGTGCTGCACCCCGCGGCCGCCCCCCTCGGCGCGGCCGAGGCGCTCGCCGAGGCGGGGGACCTCCACGCCGTGCTGGTTCGCGGGGGCGGGACGCCCGGTGCCACCGCGCTGGTGGCGACCGACCTGGCGTTGGCGACCCGGGTGCCGCTCTCCGCGTGGGTGACCGACACGGGCGTGGCCTTGCAGGTCGGCGGCCGGCTCCATCGCCTCGACGCGTGCCTGGCGGCGCGCGCGATCGACGCCCCCGAGGGCGGGTGGCGGGAGGTGCCCACGGGCGGCGTCGACGCGCTCGCGTTGGTCGAGGGCGCGGCGCGCGCGCTCCGCGAGGGCGACGTGGCCTCGGCGCAGGAACGGTTGGCGGCCGCGCGCCGGGTCTGGTCGGACG
>JAKFCH010000090.1:0-16411 GCA_036676765.1 Deltaproteobacteria bacterium | reverse complement strand
TCCCTCGTCGCCGTGGTCGGGCGGCGCCATCCTCGGCGATCGCATCCGGATGGAGCGGCACGCCGAGGATCCGCTCGTGTACGTGCGGTCCCTCGCCTCCCGCGGCCACCTCGGCGGCCTCTCCCGCGCGGCCGGCCAGACCGTCGACGTGCTCGATGCCGTCGGCTTCGACCGGGTGCTCGTCGAGACCGTGGGCGTCGGCCAGGGCGAGCTCGCCGTGATGGAGGTGGCCGACACCGTGCTCGTGGTCCTCACCCCCGAGAGCGGCGACTCGGTGCAGACGATGAAGGCCGGGCTGCTCGAGATCGCCGACGTGTTCTGCGTCAACAAGGCCGACCGCCCCGGCGCCGATCACCTCCGCCGGGACCTGGAGCAGGCCGTCCACCTCGACGATCGACCCGGGTGGCACGCGCCGGTCCACACGTCGGTGGCGCTCGAGGATCGCGGCGTGGACGAGGCCCTCGCCTCCCTGGAGGCCCACCGCGCCTGGTGCGTCGGCGAGGGCCGCCCCGCGTGGGATGCCCGCCGCGCCGAGGGCCGGGTGCGCATCTACCTCGACCTGATGGCCGAAGCCGCGCGGGAGGACGCCCGGCATGCCCTCGCCGGGAGCGCCCTGCTCGACGATCTGCGCGCCGGCCACGTCCGCCCCGAGCGCGCGGCGGGGCGCACGTGACCGACTTCCGCACCCTCGCCACCTCCTTGCCGCCGGCCCCCGGCCGGGTCGTCGTCACGCCGGGGGAGATCGCCACGATCCGCTTCGACGACGCGGGGACGCGGAACGCGCTCGACCCCGCGATGATGGTGGCCCTCGCCGACGCCCCCGACCTCGTGCGGGACGCCCGCGTGGTCATCCTCTCGGGCGCCCACCGCACGTTCTGCTCGGGGGGGAACCTCGCCGCGGTCCGCACCCACCTTGCCCTCCCGGGGGCCGGGCGCGTCTTCGGCGCGTTCATGCAGGCCGCGCTCGATCACCTCGCGGAGCTCGACGCCATCGTGATCGCCGTGGTCGAGGGCGCGGCGCTCGGGGGAGGGGCCGAGATCGTGGCGACCGCCGACGTGGTGGTGGCCGCGCCCGACGCCCGCATCGGTTTCGTCCACGCGCGCCTCGGCGTGTCGCCCGGCTTCGGCGGCGGCGGTCGGCTGGTGGCGCGGGTGGGGCCCCGCGCGGCGCTCCAGGTGCTCGCGTTCGCGCGGGTGCTCGACGCCGGAGATGCGCTCGCCGTCGGCCTCGTCGACGAGGTGGACCCCCATCCCCACGCCCGCGCCGACGCGCTGGCGCGGGAGCTCCTCGCCCTCCCGGCGAGCGCCGTACGCGGCGCCAAGCGGGTGGTCCGGGCCGCGTCGCCGCTGCCGCTCGGCCGGGTGGAGGAGCTCGAGGTGTTCAGCACCCTGTGGGGCGGCCCCGACCACCAGCGCGCCCTGGCGCCCCGACGGTGAGGCCGCGGGGGGCCTCCGGCACGAAGACGGGGCTGCTCGTCGTCGCCCTCGCGGCGGTGGGGTGCCCCAAGCCGAAGCCCGAGCCGCCCCCGCCGCTGATCGCCACGGCCCCCGCGCCGGGGTCCGTCCCGACCGGCCGCGTGACCGGGGACACCTACGTGGACGGCACCTACCCGATCAGCGTGGCCGTCCCCCGCGCGTGGACCGCCACCCCCGGCGCCGACGGAGGGCCGGTGCGCGTCGTGCTCACCGATCCCGACGGGGACATCGTCGTGACGCTCGCGCGCACGCAGGGAAACACCCTCGCGCCGCGCCCGCTGCCCGGCTGCACCTGGACCTTCCAGGACGCCGCGCGCTACCGCGCCCTCAAGGTCCGCGGCGAGGTCCTCGCCGCCACCTGCACTCCCGACGATCCCGACGCGCCGCGGATCCTGGCCTACGTCGTGGCCCTGGAGGGCTCCCTCTGGCACATCGAGGGCGAGGTCACCCCCGGGCGGCTCCTGGAGGGGAAGGTCGACCTGGACGCGGTGGCGGGGGGCGTGCGGTTTCGGTAGTGCTCGTTCGGCTGTCGGGTGATTCTGGGCCGTGAAGTCCGGAAGTTCACCACAGAGGCACAGAGAGCACAGAGAAGAGAGACAGAAAGGAAAAGAGAGAAGTTGAAGAACGAGAGGTCTTCTGCCTCCCCCTCTTTTGCCTTTCCGCCTTTCTACCTCTGTGTCCTCTGTGTCTCTGTGGTGCACCCTCCGAAACGGGGGTCCAGGGGGCGGGCCCCCTGGTAGGGGCGTTGCGGGGGCTGGGCCGCTGCCCCATCGAACCCAGAGGCTATTGGCGACGCCGGAGCACGAGGAGCAGGCCGAGGGCGGGCCAGAAGCCGATGGCGCCGGGGCTCGAGGAGCAGCCGCCGCTGCAGCCGCCGGAATCGCCGCCGCAGCCGCCGTCGCTTCCGCAGCCGTCGGCGGCTTCGTAGGTGGTGGGGCCGACCCACGCGAAGGCGCCGAGCCAGTCGGCGGTGCCGCCGAGGGGGCCCGCTTCGAGGGCGCTAAGGCCGATGCCGCTGAAGGAGGGCATCGCGAACGCGAGGCCTTCGAGGAGCCCGCCGACCACGGTGTCGACGATGCCGCCAAAGGCGCCGGCGAAGCCCGCCTCGATGTCGGCGTTGGCCTCGGGGAAGAACTCGTTGTAGGCGACGGTCGGGGTGAGCGCGGCGGGGTCGAGATCGACCTCGACGGCGAGCTCGCCGGTGGTGTTGTCGAAGCCGAGATCGACGCCGACCACGCCCGAGAGCGCGACGGTGACGATCTTCGCCTCGCGACCGTCGAGCTGGGTGTAGAGCTCGAGGCCGAGGTCCGTGAGGTTCACGTCGATGTCGTGGCCGCCCGAGAAGCTGGTCGTGGGCGGCACCGCCGGGGCGGTCTGGAGCGTGAGCGGCTGGGTTTCGGGGAACAGCTCCGCGAACACGCTGCCGGTCAGGACGTTGAGGATCGAGGTGTCGAGGGGGAACGCGCCGCCGGGCTCGAGCGAGTAGCAGAGCAGGCCGCCGCGCCAGAGCGCGTAGAGGGCCTGGTTCGTGAAGTCGTCCGAGAGGATGAGGCCGACGTGGAAGTCGGAGCCGACGCTGCTCGGGACCTCGCCGATGGCGGGGGGCGCCGTGGGGGTCTTGGGCGAACCGCCGGGATCGTACGCGGCCACGCACGCCGCCGCGTCGGCCGCCATCGAGCCGGACATCTGCACGCGCACGCCGGCGGGGGTGATGATCACGTCACTCGGCTGGAGGGCGAGGTTCACGACGGCGCCGTTGAGCTCGAGCTCCTGGACGATCGTGGCGCTGGAGAAGGCCTCCTCGATGGTCTCCTCGAGGGTGGGCCCGATGTCCGCGACGGCGTCCTGCAGGTAGCTGTCGAGCTGCCCGAGGATGAGGTCGTACATCGACAGCCCGAACCAGCCGAGGACCTCCTCGATGTCGCCCACTGAGCAGTTGTCGAGGTGGATGTCGTCGTTCACGAGGTCGTACGAGACGTTGATGGCGCCGATCGTCGCGTCGAGGGCGTTGTTGCCGGACCCGTCCTCCACGACCTCGAGGGCCATGGTGGTCACGACGGCGACGGGGAAGGCGTCGACGTAGCCGTCACACGTGTCGTCGAGGCACGCGAGCTCGTAGAAGAGCTGGAAGGTGTCGGACGGATCGTTGAGGGACACCATGAGGTTCATGGTGATGTCGAGCACGCCGTTGCCGGGCGTGATCGTCGCGTTCGTGACCTCGATGTTCACCCACGCGCCGGCGAGGCCGTACGCGTAGTTGAAGCACCAGTAGCCGCCCTCGTCGGCCACCTCGGGGATCTCGATGCCGGACGGCAGGAGCGCGGGGATCAACGCCGAGATGGCGTTGAGGCCCTCGGGCGTGAGATCGGCGTAGGCCGCCTTCTCGATGGTCTCACCGGGCGCCCAGGTCTCGGCGGCGGCGGGGAAGGCGGCGACGAGCGCGAGACCGAAGAGGGGCAAACTGCCTCCTGAGGCGCCCCCATGCTACTCGGCCCGAGGCCCGTCCGCAAGGCGCAGGTCGAGGCGATCGGGGCCGGGCAACGCGTTCAAACGCCCGGCGACGGTGTGACCGACGGCCTCAGCCTCCGCCGGAACCCCGCGCGGGCGGACCTCGCGCCGCGAGGACGGTGCCCGCGCCCTCCAACCGCCACTCCCCCGGCGGGAGGAGCACGGTGCCGCCGAAGCCGACGCGCTCGCCCGCGACGAGGAGCTCGCCGTCGATGACGGTGAGGGCCTCCCACGCCTCGAGGTGGCGCGCCTGCGGCAGGACGAGGCGCTCGACGTGGAAGTGCGGGCCGTCGAGCAGCTCCTCGCGGCCCTCCCCGAGCGACCGGGCGGTGGCCGACGACGCGACGGGGGCACGCTCGACGACCTCGAGCGCCTCCTCGAGGTGGAGCGGGCGGCCCCGGCCCCAGTCGTAGAGGCGCCACGTCAGGTCGCAGGGTTGTTGGACCTCGTAGAAGAGCACGCCGCCACCGATGGCGTGGAGGGTGCCGGGGGGCACATCCACGATGTCACCGGCCTTGACCTCGCGCCACGCGAGATCGGCCTCGATCTCCCCGGAGAGGGCGCGCGCGCGCAGCTCCTCCTTCTCCATCGGCCGGTTGAGCCCGTAGGCGACCCTGGCGCCGGGCTCGGCGCGGAGCACCACCCACCCCTCGTGCTTGCCGTGGGCGGCGCCGCCGATGCGCCGCGCGGCCTCGTCGTTCGGGTGCACCTGCACGGAGAGGCGCTCGCGCACGTCGAGGAGCTTGATGAGCAGCGGAAAGTCGACGACCTCGGACAGGAGCCGCCCGTCGGCTACGCGGTTGTCGCGCCACACCTCCCAGCTCTCCCCGACGCGGGCGTCGGGAGCGGGATCCTTCCCCATCTCGGCCGCGAGCACGGTGCCGCCCCACATGGGCCGGGCGAGCGTGGGCGCGAGGCGGAGCGGGACGGGTGCATCGGCGGGCGCGTCGACCCGGAGCACGGCGGCCCCGCGCAGGACCTCCACGCCGTCCCGCGTGGCGCGGAAGCGGGCGCGATCGCCGTCGACGGTGACGGTGAATTCGAGGTCCTCGCCGGGGCGCACCACCCCGAGGAACCGCACGCGCTCAAGCCGCGCGACGGGCCGACCCCCGGGTTGCGAGAGGATCACGCGCTCCGCCTCGGCGAGCAGGGCGGCGCCGGGCACGATGGGGTTCCCGTCGAAGTGGCCGGGGAACGCGGGGAAGCGCATCAGAAGTCCGCCCGCACGCCGAGGAACGGCCGGATCGGCAGGTGCTCGAACATCCCCTCCTCGAGCTTTCCGTCGACGACGGTGGCCGTCGGGAGGAAGTCGTTCTTCACGTAGAGCACGTTGAGGACCTCGAGGTAGACCGACCACCGGAGCTGGGGCGTGGCGTGGCGCCACTCGACGCGGAGATCGAGCTGGTGGAAGTCGCCCATGCGCTGGTCGTTGAGCGCGGTGAGCTGGACGGTGTCGGCCCTTCCGGACGGGACGCTGCCGGACTCGACGGAGGCGGCCTCGACGGACGAGGCGGGGCGGCCGCTGTGGTAGTCGTACCGCCCGGTGACGCGCCACTTCGGGGTGAGCTGGTACTCGACCGACGCGCCCGCGGTGACCGCCTGGGCCTGCGAGGGCACGTACTCGTCGTCGAAGACCTCGTTGAGGGGGTTGTCGCGCTTCGCGTCGAGCAGCGACACGTTCGTCGTGACCTGCACGCGCTCGGTGCGGGCCGCGAACAGCACGTCCACGCCGAGGTTGCGCCCGGAGCCGTCGTTGGTGAAGGTGACGCCGCGGTCGACGGCGGCCCGGTTGTCCGGGTTGACGACGAGGTTCTCGAGCTTCGCGACGTAGCCCTCGACGCGGAGGAACGCGCCGTCCCCGATGGGGAGCGCCTGGTCGGCGCCCACGACCAGCTGCCACGCGCGCTCGGCGCGCAGATCGGGGTTGCCGTACACGGGGTCGGTCGCGAGGGGATCCTCGACGACGTGGTGGTAGAGGCCCGCGCTGATCTTCGGCACGGTGCCGGTCGGGAGCGGCATGGAGAGGCCGACGGCGGGGCCGGGGAGGATCTCGTTGGTGCGCCCCACCCACGTGCCGCGCACACCGAGGCGGGTGCGGACCGGGCCCTTCCACGAGTGCTGGGCGTAGATCGCCGCCTGGGGCAGGCCCTCCTGCTGGTCGAGCGTGACCATGTCGAGGCCGAAGTCACCGAGGGGGACCGCCGCCCACGTCGGACGCGCGCGGGTGTCCTCCACCGGGCCATCGAGGGTGTAGGTGCGGAGCTGGCCGGTCGCGCCGAGCTCGAAGGTGTGGTTCTCCCAGGCGGGCAGGGTCAGGTCGGACCGCCCGAAGACCTGGTTGCGGGTTGAATCGCGGGTGACCTCGCCGCCGAAGTCGCGCTCGAGGTGGGACTCGTCGTAGGTGAACGCCGCGGTGCTCTGGAGCGTGGCGGCGCCGAGCTCCACCTTGTGGTCGAGCGAGGCGAGGTAGACGACGTCGTCGAGCTTGAACGTGCCGTCGATGCTCACGACGCTCTCGTCGTCGCTGTCGACGAGGGCGAGGTGATCGCTCGTGCGGAGGAGCGTCAGGAGGAACCGGTGCTTGCCCGGCTTCCACGCGAGGCGGCCGGAGATCTCGTCGTACTCCGGGGCGGCGATGGCGGTGTCGAACAGATCGACCTGCTTCATCGCCCAGAAGTAGGCCTCGAGGTACGAGCGCCGGGCCGCGAAGGCGAAGGTGAGGTCGTCCCCCTTGCCGATGGGGCCCATCAGGAGGAGCCGCGCGGTGCTCATCGAGATGTCGATGGCGCCGTCGAGATCGTGGGAGCGGTCGTCGCGGGGGGCGCCGTCCCACGAGTGGACGTCCATGACCGCGGAGGTGGACGTGGGGTAGGTCGCGGGGGCGGCGCCCGCGAAGAACTGGACCTCCTTCAACATATCGGGGTTGAAGATGCTGTTGAAGCCGGCGAGGTGGAACGGGTTGTCGAGCGGGACCCGGTCGAGGAGGAACACGACCTCCCCCGCGGTCGCGCCGCGGACGGAGAAGGTGCCCTGCACGTCCCCGTCGCTCGCGACGCCCGGGAGCTTGTGCACCGCGCGCGTCACGTCCTCGAGCGCGCCGGGGGTGCTCTCGACATCCCGGCGGGTGAGCACGTAGCTGCTCGTGACGGGCTCGAGCACGGGCTCGCGGGGCGCCCGCGCGACGTCGCGCCAGCGCTGGCCCATCCCCCACACGACGATCTCCTCGGTGGGGCCGGCGGGGGTGAGGGTGAGATCGGCCGCCCTCGTCTCCCCGCTCGCGACCTCGAACTCGGCGCCCGAGGGGGCGAACCCGGGCTTCTCCATCCGGAGCATCCACTTGCCCGGGGGGAGGAAGGCGGCGTGGATGCGGCCGCTGTCGCCGGTGGTGTAGACGCGGGGCTCGCCGCCGGCCGTGGGGGTGAGGACGACGTTGACGCCGGGGACGTCGAGGCCGTCGCCGTCGACGACGTGGAGGTGCACGGTGCCGGGGACGGGGTTGCCCTGCTCGTCGCCCACCGCGAGGGTGAAGTTGAAGGCGTAGTCGAGCGACGAGGGCGCGGGGACGCCGTCCTTGCGCGCGGGGGCGAAGCGGAGGCGGGAGGCGGCCTCGATCGCGGCGGCGTCGACATCCGCCCGTACGCCCTGGATCACCTCCGTGGAGGCGATGGCGCCGGCCTCGTCGAGGGCGATGCGGAGCACGACCGTGCCGGAGACGCGCTCGGCGAGGGCGGTGGCCGGGTAGTCGGGCGTGGCGGAGGCGAGGAGCCTCGGCGGGGAATTGGCCTCGGCGGGCGCGGGGACCGGGGGCGCCTCGGGGGGCGCCTCGTCGGGGATCGCGGGGGACGCCTCGGTAGCGTCGGGCTCCTCGGCCAGGACGAGGCCCGCGAAGAACAACAGCCCGATCATGCCGCCTCGCCGACATCCGGGCCCTGGATGCGCAGCGTCAGCCCGACCTCGATCACCCCGTCGATCCGCACGCGGTAGCGTCGCAACGCGCCCATCACCCGCTCCAGCCGGACGTCGAGGGCCACGACCTCCCCCGCGGGCACGACCGGCCGGGTGATCGTGGCGGACTCGATCTCGACGAGCATCCCCCCGTGCGCGGCGGGCGCCCGACCCTCCGCGTGCGCCTCGGCGGCCAACGCCTCGGCGACGGCGCTGCCGGCGGCCTGCGCGGCGAGCTCGACGAGGGCGAGCGCGGGGTACACGCCGTCCACGCACATCGGGTGGACCTCGGGGAGGCGGACCCGGCCGCCGAAGAGGGGAAAGCGCATGGGCGGGGTGTGCGGGATCATTCGACGACCACGCGCATGGGCGCGCCGCGACGCGAGTAGCCGGGCAGCCCGGCCGAGCCGCCCCACGCGACCGCGCCGCCACGCCCGGAGGCCGCGCCACGTACGCACGCGGCGACGGCGACGAGGTCCACCGCGGGGAACAGCCCGAGGCGGGTGTCGTGGGCGGGGCCGAACGCGACGGGCGGCTCCTCCAACGGATAGGCGAGGCGACGATGCCAGTCACCGGGGGCCGGCGGGGCGTCCTCCCAGCGGAGCACCGGACCGTCCCCTTCGGGGAGCAGCAGGAGCGCGGCGCCGCCCTCTCCCATCGGGGCGGTGGCCCCGGCGAACACGTAGCCCTGCTGCACGTCGGGCCCGAGATCGTCCGCGACGAGCACGAGCGCGGGCCGCTCGTGAAGGGTGACCCACGCGAGCGCGCGCTCCAGGGTCCGCAGCGCGGTGAGTGGGCCGGCGCAGATGGTCTCGGACGGGCCGCGGAGCCCGAAGGCGATGGAGAGGTGGCCGGCGGGGGCGTTGTGGACGGCGTTCTGGAACAGGAGCGGGCTGGCGCCGGCCTGGCCCTTGGTGAAGAACGTGCGCAGGAAGCCCGAGGTGCTCGAGAACTCGCCGATGCCGGTGCCCCAGAAGAGGGCGAGGTCGGCACGGTCGGCGCGGGCCTCGACGAGCGGCGCGGCGCAGGCCGCGGCGATGCGCGCCACGCGGCTCATGCGGCGCCAGGTCCCCGCGGGCACGAGCTCGGGGCGCACGGGCTCGGGCGCCGGGTGGAACGACGGGCCGGGCGGGAGCTCGGGGAGCGAGTCGAGCGCCACGTCCGCTCCGCCGAGGGACCAGGTGCGGGCGCCGCCGACGATGGCCCTCACCGGGCCTCCTTGCGGAACGCGACGGCGGCGTTGTGGCCCCCGAACGCGAGGTTGATGGAGACCCCGATCGTCTGCTCGCGGGCACGGAGGTGGGGGGCCACGTCCACGCCGGGGACGGGGTTCTCGAGCCCGATGACGGGCGGGATCACGCCGGCCTCCATCGACTGGAGGAGCCACACCGCCTCGAGGACGCCGGCGGCGCCGAGGGTGTGGCCGCTCGCGCCCTTGGTGGCGGAGACGGCGGCGCGCGGCGCGGCGCGGCCGATGGTGGCGGCCTCCGCGGCGTCGTTCGCCTCGGTGCCGGTGGCGTGCGCGTTGACGTGGTCGATGGATGCGGGGTCGAGATCCCCCACGGCGCCGCGGATGGCGCGGAGCAGCCCCGCGCCCGTCGGATCCGGCGCGGTGAGGTGGTGGCCGTCCGACGAGGTCTCCACGCCGAGGAGCGTGTAGCGGCTGCCGCCCTGCGCCGCCGAGCGCGTGCGCGGCTCCAGGAGCAGCCACGCGGCGGCCTCGCCGATGGCCATGCCGTCCCGCGCGGCGTCCATCGGGCGGCACCGCGTGGTGCTGTAGGCGGAGAGGCTGCGAAAACCGCTCAACGTGGTGCGGCACAACCCGTCGGCGCCGACGACGAGCGCGCGTTCGCAGCGGCCGGCGCGGACGAGGTCGGCCGCCACCCCGATCGCCACGGTGCCGCTCGTGCACGCCGTGGAGACGACGAGGGCGGGGCCGGTGGCGCCGAGGCGCTCGGCCACCGCGAGGGCGGGCCAGTGCGCGAGGTGGCTCCACATGAAGTCGACGGGGCGCGCGGGCGCCTCTCCGCGGGCCCAGGACTCGATCGCGGTCTCGCCGACGAGCATCGCGGAGGTGGTCGTGGCGAACACGACCGCGAGGCCGCGCGGATCGACATCCAGGCCTTCGAGCGCCGCGAAGGCGAGCGCGATCGTCCCGTGGCCGTCCTCCAGCGGGGCGCGCGCGCAGGCGACCGGCTGGTCGAGGGGCACCCAGGCGGGCCCGGGGGCGAAACCGCTCTCCCCCGCGTTCAACGCGGCGAACCCCGCCTCGGTGGTGCCGAGGGCGGAGAGCGTGCCGAAGCGGGAGATCTGGATCGGGGTCGAACGAGCCATCGCGGGACTGCCTATCCGTTCGACGGGGTGCTCGCGGCGGGCTCGCCGTGCACGGAGACAGGAACGGACGTGCTCGCGGCGCTCTCGATGGGGCGACGGGCGGAGAGGAGCACGTTCGCGAAGGGGCCGGTGCCGGAGCGGGTGACCTTCACGTCGGTGAGGTGGCGCCCCACGACCTCCGCGAGCGCCGCGCCGCCGCGGACGTGCACGCCACCGCCGCGATGGCGGCCGAGCGCCACGAACACGCGCTCGGAGACCTCGGTCCACCACGAGGCGAACCCCTGGCCGATCTCGGGATCGCGGACGTGGAGGGCGCCGCCCGGCGCGACCGCCGCGCAGAGGCGGGCGATGAGGTCATCCTGGCGGTCGGGGGAGAGGTAGTGGAGGACGTCGATGCAGGTCACGACGTCGGCCTGGGGAAACGGGGCGTCCTCGCCGTCGGCCACCGCGAAGACGAGGCCGGGATCGCCGTCGGCGGCCACCTGCGCCGCGGCGATGCGCGCGCCGTCGATGTCGACGCCGTACACGGAGAGCCGGCTGCCGGCCGCGCGGAGGAACACGCCGAGGAGGCCCTCGCCAGCGCCGACGTCGAGAAGGCGGCCGACACGCGGGAGGCGCTCCCACAGGTCCCAGAAGATCGGGTCGAACCGGACCTTGCCCGCGGCGAACCCCATGCGCATCCGGCCGGCGGGGCGATAGCGCTCGGCCACGGCCCGGGTGACCTCCCAGGGGCGCGGCCCCGCGACCGCGGCGGAGAGGACGGCGTGGGCCTCGGCGGCGAGGCGGCGGCGGCTCCGCCCCTCGAGCGCGATGGGCGGGAGGATCTGGAGGTGGAAGCGCGCGATGGGCACCCGGGCCCAGGCGCTCCCCTTCGGAAGCGCCGACCCGGTGCCGGAGATCGCGACGGGCAGGAGCGGCGTTCCCGTCCGCAGCGCGAGCTCGAAGGCGCCGCGCTGGAAGGCGCCGAGCGTGGGGCCGTCTCCCCGCTGGCCCTCGGGGAACAACACGATGCTGATCCCCTGGTCGAGGTAGCGGCGGCACTGCGCGAGGCCCTCCTCGACGTGTTCGGCGTCGAGGAGCACGTGCCCGCCGAAGCGCGCCATCTGTCCGAACACCGGCATCCGGAACACGCCCGGGCGGGCCACGACGCGGACGGGCACGGGAAGTTGCAGGAGCAGGGGAATGTCGAGCATGGACTGGTGGTTGGCGATCACGATCCAGGGGCCGGGGCCCAGGGCCTGGGCCCCCGTGATAGTCGAACGCCAGAACGGTTGGGCCCGGATCATCCCGATGCCCCACACCGCGCGGGCCGCCCTGGCCGCGACACGCCGGTCGGGATCCCACGGCATTGCCAACACCTGCAAGGGCACCGCGACCACCACGGTGAGCAGGGTGAAGAGGCCGAAGACGATGAGGTTCATCAGCCCGATGCAGCGTAGGACCGAGCGGGAGAGCATCGCGGGCGGGCTTAGCACGCTCGCGAGAAGCGGTACATTCGCGGTGGCGGTCCTCTGCGCGCTCCTCGCCCCGCGCGCGGGCCACGCCGTCGACGCCTCGGTGTGGGCCGAGCTCGGGCGCGTGCAGCGCCTTGACGCCCGCTTCGACCAGACCCAGGTGCGCACGGTCCTGAAGGCGCCGCTCGAGAGCCGCGGCTCGGTGCGCTACGAGCGCCCCACCTCCGCGCTCACCTGGCAGGTCGAGACGCCGGGGCGCTCCACCTTCTCCCTCGTCGGGTCGGTGGCGCGGATGGAGTACCCCGACCTCGGCATGAAGGAGAGCTTCGACCTCGCCCAGGTGCCCGACGCGAGCCGCCTCGCCACGAGCCTGCTCGTGTGGATGCAGGCGGACCCCGTCGCGGTCGCGCGCGACTTCGACACGACCTACGGCCCCGACACCGCGACCCTTCGGCCGAAGGACGCGACGTTGAAGGCGCTCCTCTCCGAGATCCGGATCCGCTTCGCCGCCGCGCCGGTGCGGGTGCGCGCGGTGGACCTCGTGGAGCCCGACGGGGATCTCGTCCAGATCGTCTTCCACACCGTGCGGCTGGACGGGGTCGCGATCGCCGATCCGACCCCTTAGCGAGCCCATGACCGCCCGTTCCCGCATCTCGATCCTCGTCGTCGTCACCGCCCTGCTCGGCCTCGTCGCCACGCAGGCGCGCGTCTCCACCGACCTCGCCGACGCGCTCCCGAACGACGGGGAGGCCGGGCTCGCCTTCCGCGACGTCTCGCGCTTCTCCCTGCTCGACACCATCGTGGTCGAGCTCGACGGCACGGGCCGCACCGAGCAGGAGCTCCACGACGCGGTCGATCGGGTCGGGGAGAAGCTCGCCGGCCGCGACGACTTCGTGTCCGTCCGCTACCGCTGGGGCATGGCCGACGGCATCGCGCTCCGCAAGGCGGCCGGGCCCTCCCTCGCGCTCCTCGGGGGCGCCGACGGCTTCGCCGCGCGCCTCTCCCCCGAGGGGATGACCAACGCCCTCGCGCGCGCCCGCGACCGGATGTTCTCCCCCGCGGGCGCGATGATGGCCCGCGGCCTCGAGTCCGATCCGCTCGACTTCGGCGGCGCGTTCACCGACGCCGTGATGGGCACGAGCGCGCTCGGCGGCGTGTCCCTGCGCGACGGCCACCTCATCTCCGATGACGGGCAGCACGCGCTGATCCTCGCGCGTGCGAGCACGCCCGCGCTCGGAACGCGCCTCGACAGCCCGATCGTGCGGCACCTCGAGGAGGATCTCGGCCAGAGCCCCCTCCCCGCCACGTGGATCGGCTCGCACCGGTCCGCCGCCGAGGCCGCCGACCAGATCACCCGCGAGGTGAACCGCGCCGTCACCGCCGGGCTCGTGCTCGTCGGGCTCGTGTTCCTGGTCGCGTTCCGGTCCGTGCGCCCGCTGCTCGGCGCGTTGCCCGCCATCGTCGTGGGCGGCGCGGCGGCGGCGGCGGCGGCCGCGCTCCGCTCGCCCATCCACGGGATGGCCCTCGCCTTCGGCGGCGCGCTCGCCGGCCTGGGGGTGGACTACTGGATCCACCTCTACCTGACGGGCATCCGCGACGGCGTGCCGGCGACCGCGAAGGAGCGGTTCCAGACCGGGCTCAAGGCGCTCCACCACCTGCTCCCGGCCTACGGGATGTCCGTGGCCGCCACGATCACCGCGTTCCTCATGCTCGCCACGAGCAGCTACCAGGCGGTGTCCGACCTCGCGTGGATCGGCGTCGGGACCGCGAGCGGCGCCCTCCTCTCGGTGGTGCTCGGCGGTCCGACCATGTTCGCGCTGGTGGCCCGCCCAGGTGACCGCGTGCCGACGATCCCCCTCCCCACGCGCATCCCCGGCGCGCTGGCGCTCGTGCTCGTGTTCGCGCTCGGCGGGCTCGGGCTGGCGGGGCTCGGCGTCACGTTCGACGGCGATCCGCGCGCGATGGACGCCCGCGTGCCCGCCACGGCCGCGATCGAGCGGTCGTTCGAGTCGCGCTACGGCGGCAGCGGCACCACCGCGCTCATCGTGGCCGAGGGGCCGACGCTCGACGAGGCGCTGACGCACCTCTCCGAGGCCGTGACGGGCCTCGCGGACGCCCCGGGCATCTCGCTCAAGAGCCCCCTCCCCTACCTCCCGGCGCCCGCCGACCGCGCCGCCCGTGTCGCGGCCCTCGCGGACACCGCCGTGCTCGAGGCCCGGTTCCTCGCCGCCGCCGACGCCGTCGGCTTCGCGGGGGAGGCCCTGCTTCCCGGCTTCCGTGCCACCCTCGCCGCGACGACCCCGCCCACGGTCGAGACCTGGGCCGGCACCCCCGGCCAGGATCTCGTCGACCGCACGGTCCGCGTCGGGCCCGACGGGGTCGCGGTGGCCGCGATCGTCAACGCGGTGACGAAGGGCGCCCTCGAGCACGCGCAGCGCGAGGTCGAGCTCTCGGGCGGCGAGGCGCGGTTCGTGTACCCAGCCGGCGTGGCGAAGGACGGCGCGGAGCGCATCCGCTCGGAGCTCCTCACCCGCTCGGGCCTCGGCCTCCTCTGCGTGCTGCTGTTCATGGCGCTCCGCTACCGGGACCTCCCCAACTTCGTCGCCGCGGCGCTCCCGTCGGTGGCGGCCGCGGCGGGCACCCTCGGTGTCCTCGCCATCACCGACCACGCGCTCACCCCCGTCAGCGGCCCGGCGTTGGTGCTCGTGCTCGGCCTCGCCTTCGACCAGGGCGTGTTCCTCGTCGAGGCGGACCAGGTCAGCCGCAGCGCGTGGCTGTCGAGCCGGGCCGCCATCCTCGTCGCCTTGTGTACCGCGCTCGGCGGCTTCGTCGGCCTCACCGTGGCGACCCACCCGGCGGTGTACGGCCTCGGCGTGGTGATGGCCCTCGGCATCGTGTTCACGTTCGGCGCCGCCTTCCTCGTCGTGCCGGCGGTGCTCACCCCCGACGGGCGCGACTTCACCCGCGCCCTCGCGCGCCGGGCGACCTTCGTGCTGGCCGTGGCCCTCTCCCTCGACGCGCTGCTCGCGCTCCGGGGCCGCGTCGTCCCGCCGCCGGCACCCGAGACCTTCCGCGCCTACGAGCTCGACGTCCGCTCGCCCACCGACCGTCGCTACGGCCCCAACCGGCTCGCGCGCAGCCACGGCATCTGGGTGATGCGATCCGAGGGCACGCCCTACGAGATCGGATACGCGACGGGGCTCCTCGCGGGGGACATGGCCCACCGCAACGAGGACTCCATCGTCAACGAGTTCTACACGCACGTGACCAACCCGTTGGTGCGCTACGCCCTGGCCCGCGGCGTGCCCCTGCTCGCCGACTCGATGAACGCGGGGACCCCCCTCGCCTACCTCGAGGAGGTCCGTGGGCTCACCGAGACCGGGGAGGACAACATGGCGTGGGTGGCGCCCGCCTACACCCGGAAGCTCTGCTACCACGCGATCCACGACATCGGACAGGCGATGGTGGACAGCCCCCTGCTCGGCTGCACCGGCTTCATCGCCGGGGGTGACCGCACCTCCGACGGACACTGGATCATCGGCCGCAACTGGGACTTCGACGGCGGGCGCCTCTTCGACGAGGACAAGGCCGTCGTCCTGGTGAAGCGGGATGGCGCCATCCCCTTCCTCCACGTCGCCATCGTGGGCCTCTCCGGGGTGGTGTCGGGTGTGAACGCCGAGGGGATCGGGGTCGCCGTGCTCGCGGGCGCCTCGGACGCGCCGATCAAGGCGGGCGCGCCGATGATCTTCATCGTCCGGGAGATCCTCGAGCAGGCGCGGAGCCTCGAGGAGGCGCGCGCCATCCTCGACGCCCGCCGCGGGTTCGTGTCGGAAGGGATCCTCGTGGTCGACGGGAAGAGCGGCGAGGGCGCCGTCTTCGAGGTGACGCCCGACCAGGTGGAGGTGCTCCCCGCGGACGGCGCCATCGCGCTCTCCAACCACTTCCGGTCGCCGGCCCTCGGGGACGACGTCGCGAACCAGCAGCGCATGGCCGAGGGCACCACCGTGGCCCGCCTCGCGCGCATGGAGGAGCTCATCGCGCCCGCGCACGGGCCGATCGACCTCCCCCGCGCCCTGACCATCCTCCGTGACCGCGCGGGCGTCGGCGGGACCGCGCTCCCGGCCGGGCACGAGAGCGCCCTCAACGCCGACGTGGCCTCCCACGGTGTCGTGATCGACGCGACCGCGCGGACCATCACCGTGTCGATGTCGCCGAACCTCTCGGGGGGCTTCGCGCGGTTCTCGCTCGACGCGTTCCTCGCCGGAAACCTCGACGGAGAGCGGGTCGCGGGGCCGGACGCCCCCGAGGTCACCTACCGCGTCCGGGAGGCCCGGCAGCTCCGGCAGCAGGCGGCCCACGTCGCGCCGGCCGCCGCGGAGCCCCTCCTGCGCCAATCGCTCCGGCTCGCGCCCGGCACCCCCGAGGCGCTCCTCTCGCTCGCGGAGGCCCTCGTCGCGCTCGACCGGGGAGACGAGGCACTCGCGCTCGTCGATCAGGCCGTCGCCACCCCGCCCGCCCGTGCGAAGGATCTGCGGAGGGCCGAGGCCATCCGCGCGGAGGTCGACCGTTGATTGCCCCCCTCTCCCGCGCGCTCCGCCGCGCCGGGCTCGCCACCACCGCGCTGCTCTGCGGCGCCCCCCTCGCGCACGCCGCCCCGCCGCCGTGCGCCCCGCCCGCGGCCCCCGCCGCGCCCG
>JAKFCH010000089.1:0-19175 GCA_036676765.1 Deltaproteobacteria bacterium | reverse complement strand
CACTTCGACACCCTCGATCGCGAGCGCACCAAGAGCCGGCTCGTCCAGCGCCTTCAGAAGCTCGGGTACAACGTCCAGATTGGGGAGGCGGCGTAGCCGGCGCGAACCTGAGTTTCTATTGAGTTCACAGAGGAAGAAAGGCAGAGGCCGGGAAGGGAAAGAGGCGTCGAGGTGGGATCGGCAACGAGGGCGTCCGGTAGGCTCCCCTTTGTTCCCCCTCTCCTTCCGCCTTTCTCCCCTCTTCTCTGTGTCCTCTGTGCCTCTGTGGTGAATCCCGCCTCTTTCCCTGTCTTCTCCTCGCCTTACCCCCCCACCGCCATCTTCAAGCCCAGCTCCGCCGCCCGCTCTTCCAGCGCGAACAGCAAGCGGCCGATCGAGGCGCGGAGGCTCGGGTGGGCGAGGGAGGCGAGGGCCTCCTCGAGCGCGAACCAGCGCACGGCGTCGATGCCCTCGGCGGTGGCGGGGTCGAAGGCGCCGACCTCGCAGGAAGCCTCGAGCACGTAGAGGTAGATGGTCTTGAGGCGGGGGGAGCCGTCCGGCGTGCAGAAGCCGTACCGGATGGTGCCGAGCTCGCCGCGCACCTGGATGGGGGTCGTCACCCCCATCTCCTCGCACACCTCGCGCACGGCGGTCTGCCGGGGGGCCTCGCCGGGCTCGATCTTGCCCTTCGCGACCTCCCAGGTGGAGCCGCCGCGGCGGCACACCCGGATGAGCGCGATGCGCGGCACGCCCGTGGACCAGTCCACGAGGAACCCGCCCGCGGACGCCTGCTCGGCGAACCCCTCGCGAAGGTTCAGCACGTGCCGGATGGGAACGCTCCGGGCCACGAAGTGCCCGGTCCGCGTGCGCTCGAACTGGACGCCGTCCCGCCGCGCCCGCGCGGCGTCGACGTAGAGCACGACGGGATCCTCCCACTGCCGGTGCGCCACGCGCCACGCGTGGCCCTCGCCGCGCGCCAGCTGCACCGGAGCCCCGCCTGGATCGACGAGCTGCCCGGACTCGACGAAGCCCTCCACCCGCGACCGCGGAGACGCGTGGTAGAGGATGTCGGGCCCCATGGCAGGCGAGCGCGCCCATGCGTTGCACGAACCCATCCGCAGGCGCCCCTCGCGCACCTCGAACCGCCCGCCGCCGTAGCGCGAGGCCGTCACGACGATCTCGTCCTCGCTCACGGTGCGCCGGATGACGCGGCTGGTCGCCGCGGCGACCTCGGACGCGCAGAACCACCCGTCCTCGTCTGCCGAAAGCCCGACGGCGTCCGTGCCATGGCGTAGGAGGTAGGAGAGGGTCTTGCTGAGCCGGATGTAGTCGAGGCCCGCCAATGGGGCTCCGTGCAGTGATGCATACTATTCTTCGCCCCGTGATGGGGACGTGTCAAGAGTCTTCCTGCCGCGAGACGCCGCCCATCGACGACACCGCCGTGGATTTCCGTCACATCGGTGGGTCGACGAGGTTGCGCCAGAGCTTGTCCGCCTGCTCGGCGGCGACGCTCACGTGCGAGCAGAACCACGCCCACCGCCCCAGGCGGTCGTCCGGCGGCATGTCCGAGGGGAGCTCCACGGGGTAGGTCGCGCTGTCCGTGAATTTTCCGCCGAGGAAGCGGTAGGTCTCCAGGAGGCCGGCCTGGGCTTGCGCGTTTCCCTGCGTGGCGCCCAGCGCGCGCCCGAGCCCGTACGCGACGGCGTCCGCCGCCGGCGTGAGCGGCGGGAGCATGCTCTGCGGCGGGAGCAGCGAGAGGTGGGCCGCGAGCTCGGTGAGGGCGTCGACCCAGGCCCGATCGCCGTCGGCCGTGGCGGTCTCCTCGGCGAGGCGGACGAAGATCTCGGCCTCCTCGCGCACCGCCGGCGTGAGGCGGGCGAGGGTCGTGGCGAGGGAGACGGTGGCGTCCTCGTCGAAGTCTCCCCGGAGGTAGGCGGTGACCGGCGCGCCACGTTCGCCGGTGAGCGCGCGGCCGGCCCGCAGGGCGAGGGCGATGCGGGTCAGCGGCGGCACCGGGGCGCCGAACAGCACGTCGAGGATGGCGGGCTCGGCGGCGAACCCGAGGACGTCGGCGGCGTGGAGGAACGCGCGCACCTGGTGGCGCACGGCGCTCCGGGGATCGCGACGATACCGGACGAAGGCGCGGGTGGCGGGGTGGACGCCCTCCCCCGAGCGGTCGACCAGGAACCAGTCCCCTCGCCCGTCGGGCGTGAGGCTCACCGCGAGCGGCGTGCCGGCCGGGCCCGGTACGACCACGAGCGCGCCGCTGCCGTACTCGCGCCCGACACCGCACGACGCGAGCGGGGCGCTGTGCAGGATGGCCGGGCCCTCGACGACGCCGATGTCGCCCGGGTTCCCGACGATCTCGACCTTCACGCGCTGCCCGAAGCTGCGCGCGCGCGACAGGAGCAGGATCCCCGCGACCATCGTGGCGGGGCTCGAACCTTTCAGCGCGACGTTCATCCAGTCTCCCGTTCGGCGTCCCGGCGACGAAACGCATGGCGTGCGAGGCGGAAGGGCCCGAGGATCGGTACGGCGCTCGCCAGGACCGCCAGCGCTCCGACCTCCCAGCCCGCCCCCACGGCGAGAACCACCGCGAGCGCGCTTCCGAGCCCCATCATACCCAACCCCACGTCCCGAACGCGGCGCGGCGGGTCCCAACCATTCAGCATCAGGACGGCCGAGTCGTCGTTGTCCAGGCCCTCCCGCCACCTTGCGAAGCGGCCGGCCTGGTGCAGGAGCGTCAGCCCGCCGAGGAGCGCGACGCTCGAGCCGAGCGCGAGCACGAGCAGGAGCGCCGGTCGGCGCGGCTCTTCCACGAGGACCAGGAGGCCGAGCCAGTCGACGAGCGGCAGCGCCGCGAACCAGAACACCACGTCGTCGGTGGCGAGGCGGCTCCAGCGCGACAGGAGCGGCGGAGGCCGCCCGCCGGGAACGTCACCCGCGGCGCGCGTACGGGAAGCACCGCGCCCCTGGATGTACTCCACGTTCTCGGCGTGGAAGCGCACGGCCACGAGCCCGTTGGGCGACACCCCCGCGGGCAACCAGTGCATGAGCTCGGCGCGGCGCGGCTCCGCGTTGACCGAGCGCCCCACCACGGCGCGGCCGGTGGCGCGGAGGAACCAGTCCCCCTGGGGCTCCTCGGCGGAGATCGACGCGGCGGTCACCTCGAGCAGCCGCCGCTCGGTCGCGCCCCCGCGGGACACGAGCAGGAACAACTGGCGCGAGAGCGGCGCCACGTGGACGTCGGCGGGCTCCGCGCCGTCGTCCCCCACGAGGAGCTTGACCCGCCCGTGGGTGGAGAGCCGCTCCAGCACCTCGTCGGGGAGCTCGGCCATCAGGCGGGCGACGCGACGATCGCGAGGTCCTCGCCGTCGACGCTCACGTCCACCCGCTCGCCGTCTCGCAGATCGAGGGACGGCCCGAGCGTGGACACCGTGGCGTCCGCGATCTGGGCGCCGAAGCGCGCCACCATGCGCGCGGTGCGCGCGCCGCCGCCCTCGATGGCGAGGCGAACGGGCGCCTCGTAGGCGATGCCCCACGCCTTCCGCATCCCCTGGACCCGGCTGATGACCTCGCGGGCGAGGCCCTCCTCGAGGAGGTCCTCGTCCAGCGCCGCGTGCAGCGCCACCACCGCGCTCGCCGAGCCCGCGGCCTGGAAGCCGGGGAGCGGCTCGACCGACGTCACGATCTCGGCGGGGCCGAGGGTGACCGTTCCGCTCGGAAGGTCGACCACGAGCCCGCCGGCGAGCACCTTGGCGCGGACCTCGCCGCCGTCGAGCGTCGCGAGCACCGCGGCGCAGGCCTTCATGTCCTTGCCGAGCCGGGCGCCGAGCGCCTTGAAGTCCGGCTTCACCTTGAACTTCACGAAGCGGGTCGCGTCGGTGGAGAAGCGCACCTCGCGCACGTTCAGCTCGTCACGCAACAGCTCGACGAGGGGCGCGAGCGCGGTCGCCAGCTCGGGGCGCGCGAGCACGATCTCGGCGGCGGCGAGCGGCTGGCGGACGCGGACGCCCACCGCGGTGCGCGCGGCGAGGCCGAGCGACGCGAGCTCGCGCACGAGGGCCATGTGCTCGGCGAGCGCGGGGGCTTGCCGTGCGTCGTCCGGCGCGGGCCACGACGTGAGGTGCACGCTCTCGGGGGCATCCCCCGTGCGCGATCCGGGCACGAGCGAGCGGTACATCGCCTCCGCCATGAACGGCACGAAGGGGGCGGTGAGCCCGGCGAGCGTGCGGAGCACGTGGTGGAGCGTGTCGCGCACGTCCTGGCCCTCCTGGCCCGCCGCGTCGAAGCGGTCCCGGCTGCGGCGGAGCCACCAGTTCGAGAGCCCCTCCACGAAGGACTGGATGGCGCGCGCGGGCTCGTAGAGCCGGTAGGCGTCGAGCCAGGCCGTCGTGTCGCGCACGAGCGTGTCGAGCTCGGAGAGCACCCACTTGTCGAGCAGGTGGGCGCCGGACGGCGGCGCGGGGACGTGGTCCCCCGCGTTGAGCGCGTAGAACTGGTGCACGTTCTTGAGGCGGAACAGGAACTCGCGCTGCCCCTCGAGGATGGCCTTGAGCGAGATGCGGGTGTTGTTCCACGGCGGGTTCGACGCGTAAAAGAGCCACCGGAACGCGTCGGCGCCGGGGGGCGCGAACGGGGCGTGGAGCGTGACCGAGCCGTCCGCGGCGATGCGCACGGCGTCCTCGGGGGAGAGGTTCACGGTGTCCTTGCCCTTCACCGGGCGCGCCACGACCTCGAGCGGGGTCCCGTCGGTAGCTCGGAGGCGCTCCTCGGGGGAGAGCCCGAGGCTCTTGACCTGGAGGCCCTTGAACCCGACCTGGCCCGGCTTCAGCGAGGGATCCTCGACCACGCGCGCCTTCATCCATCCCTTGAGGACGAGGTCCGGAGAGGTGTAATTTCCCTTGGACTTCGACTCCTTCTTCCCGTCGACGTCGCACACGTGGCCGAGCACGATGCAGTTGCGATACGGGCGGGGGAAGCCGACGGGCTCGAGGCCGAGGTCCTTGCAGGTCTCGTCGTCGAAGAGGAGCGTCGAGATCATCAGCAGCGAGTAGAACCACCCTCGCGTCTGATCGACGGCCTCGGAGATGAAGTCCGCCGGGAACGACGCCTTGAACTCCTCCTGCCCCTTGTGCGGGAACCCGTGCTGGGCGAACGGCATGCAGCCGGAGTCGAACCAGCAGTCGATGACCTCGGTCACGCGCTTCATCGTGCCGCCGCAGGCGTCGCACGCGAAGGTGACCCGGTCGATCCACGGCTTGTGGACCTGGAGGTTCACGTCCACCGTCGGATCGAAGGCGTCGGGGTTGCGACGCGCGATCTCGGCCGCCGACGCCGGGGCGAGGCGATGGCCGCAGGCCTCGCACGTCCAGATGTTGAGCGGCGTGCCCCAGAAACGCTCGCGGGAGAGCGCCCAGTCGACGTTGTTGCGCAGGAAGTCGCCGAAGCGGCCCTCCTTGATCGTCTCGGGGAGCCAGTTGACGCCGGCGTTGTTGGCGAGCGCGGCGTCCTTGAGCGCGGTGGTGCGGATGAACCACGCCGGGCGCGCGTACTGGATGAGCGGATCGTTCTCGGCGCGCGGGCAGAACGGGTACTCGTGGCGGTAGACCTCCTTCTTGAACAGGACGCCCCGCTCCTCGAGATCGCGCACGATGTCCTTGTCGGCCTCCTTGCAGAAGCGGCCGGCCCACGGGCCCACGCTCGCGACGAAGGTACCGTCCGGCGCGACGAGCTGGAGGAAACCGAGGCCGTGCTCCTTGCGCGCCTGGAAGTCGTCCTCGCCGAAGGCGGGCGCGGTGTGGACGATGCCGGTGCCGGCGCCGAGCGTGACGTGCGCGCCGGGAACGACCACGTAGGACTTGCCGCCCGTGGGCTCCTCGAAACGGAACGGGGGCTCGTATTCCAACCCTACGAGATCCCTCCCCTTCACGACCTTCTCCACGTCACCCTCGACCTGCTCGCGCAGGCCCTCGGCGACGATGAGGAGCTCGCTCGCTCCCGAAGGCTTCACGTGGCGCACGAAGGCGTAGTCGAGGTTCGGGTTGACCGCGAGGGCGACGTTGGACGGGAGGGTCCACGGGGTGGTCGTCCACGCGAGGAAGCTCGTGCCGGGCTGGCCCTTCACCGGGAAGCGGATGGTGACCGACGGATCGTCGACGGTGCGGTAGCCCTCGCCCACCTCGCCGGAGGAGAGCGCGGTGCCGCCCTGCGGCCACCACCACACCACTTTGTAGTCCTGGTACAACAGGCCCTTCTCGAAGAGCTTCGAGAGCGCCCACCACACGCTCTCCACGTAGGAGCGGTGGTAGGTCACGTAGGCCTCGCTCGTGTCGAGCCAGAAGCCGACCCGATCGGTGAGGTCCTCCCACTCCGTCGTGTACTTGAACACGCTCTGGATGCACCGCGTGGCGAAGGGCTCGACGCCGTAGGCCTCGATCGCGGCCTTCCCGTGGATGCCGAGCTCCTTCTCGACCTCGACCTCCACCGGGAGGCCGTGCGTGTCCCACCCGGCCATGCGGGGCACGTGGTAGCCCCGCATCGTGCGGTAGCGGGGCACGAGGTCCTTCATGACGCGCGTGAGGACGTGCCCGTTGTGGGGCATGCCGTTGGCGGTCGGCGGGCCCTCGTAGAACACGAAGCGGGGCTTGCCCTTCGACGCCGCGAGGCTCTGGCGGAAGATGGCGCGGTCCTTCCAGAACGCAAGCACCTCGGCCTCGAGCTCGGGGGGGTTCAATAGCTCGACGTACCGGCCCATCTACGCGTCTCCTGCGAACGGCCCGTCTTATCGCGTCCCCCTCCGTCGCGCCCCGTCCGGGCGGCCTCGGGCCCGCTCGTTCGCGCCTTCGCACCGAAGCGTGAATAGGTGGGCGGTCGGAGGCGTTGATTCGGCGATGTGGTACGCGCTCGTGGCCCTTGCGGCCGCACAAGCCCCTCCCCCGCTCTCGCCGGACGCCCGCTTCGCCGTGGCGCTCTTCTGCAACCCGACGTGCCCGGACGAGGTGGTCGACACCCTCGACGCCGGGCTGTCGTCGATCGCGGCGAAGAACGGCTTCCCCGACTCCGCCCCCCGCGCGCTCCGCGTCATGGGGATGGCGGGCACCGACTTCGGCATCCCCGACGCCGCCTTCGTCGAGCTCTACGGGGTCGGCGTCGACCGCCCCGACGCGCTGGCGAAGTCCGAGGAGGTCCTGATCGCCTGGTTCGCCTCCCCGCGTGACCGCGCGGTGGAGACCCTCGCCCTCGCCCACGCCGCCTTCGCCTCCGCCGCGAAGCAGAACGGCGGGTGGGTCGAGGATCTCGACACCCAGCGGATCTACGGGGCGGAGAGCTGGGCCGCCCTCGACCCGCGCGGCCCCATCATCGACTGGTTCGTGGTCGACGCCGCGCCGCAGGACCCCGACAAGGCCGACGGTGCGCTGCGGCTGGTGACCCGCGGCCTCCGCCGCTACGGCGACTTCGAGCTCGTCGTCGACAACGTGGCGCCCGACGCCGGCGGCGATGTCTCCACCGTCGTCAACACCCTCGCGGAGACGCTCCGCACGCGCCCCGCCGTGCCCGCCAGCCTCACGCTCGCGACCCCGACCGTCCGCGGCACCGCCACCGTGAAGAGCACCGCGCGGCGCGACGACGACCCCGAGGAGCCCCTGCTCGCCGTCACGTTCGAGGGCGAGATCACCCTCCCGGTCTCCGGGGTCGACGAGGCCGCGCCGATGCCGCCGCCCCTCGCGGTGGCCGACGCCTCGAAGACGAAGGCCGCGAGCGCCTCCGACGG
Organism: Deltaproteobacteria bacterium; assembly: GCA_036676765.1. GTDB lineage: Bacteria > Myxococcota_A > UBA796 > UBA796 > SXON01 > CAJBVW01. The sequence goes on along the minus strand of JAKFCH010000089.1, from coordinate 11,422 downwards.
CGCGCTGGCGCCCACCGGCCCGACGAACCTCGACGAGGCCCAGCGCCTCGCCTTCGACCGCTTCGACCGTGTGGTGGCCCCCGCGCTGCGGGCGGGGCTCCCGAAGGGTGACGCCGTGGCGGTCAAGGTCCCCTTCCGCACGCGCGCCGGCGAGGTCGAGTACATGTGGGTGGAGCTTGCGGACGTGCGAGGCGACGAGCTCTCCGGCACCCTCCTGAACCAGCCCAACGATGTCGCCGGCCTGAACAAGGGCGATCCGATCACCCTCCGCCGCGCCGAGATGTTCGACTACGTCTGGAAGAAGAGCGACGGCTCGCGCGAGGGCAACACGACGGCCCGGTTCGTGCGGTAGCCGACTCGGGGCGCACCCCGCGGGGACGCGGGGCCGGGCGCCTTGCGGGGTCGCGGCGGGGCCGCTCCGTCGGCCCGCTGGGGGCGGGCCGGACCGGCGCGGGCTGTTCGCGGTGAGGGGGCCTTCGGCCCTCGATCCCGACGCGCCCGCGCCGCCCTTCAGGCGCCCTTGCGCTCCGGAGTTCACCGTGGACGTCCGGAGCCGGAAGTTCACCACAGAGGGCGCAGAGGACACAGAGAAGGAAAGGCGGAGAGGAAGCGAGGAAGCGAGGAAGAGCGGAGAGTCGCCACCACGAATCGGCCGTCCGGGTCATGACTCAAACCCTCTGTGCCCCCTGTGCCTCTGTGGTGAACTCTTCTGCCTTTCTCCCTGCCTTTCTCCCTGCCTTTCTCGTCCCTCCCCTTCCCCCCTCTGCCTCTCTTCCTCTGTGCCCTCCGTGTCCTCTGTGGTGGACCTGCCTTTTCCTCAAAGAGCCCGAACCCGCCCCACGATCCAAATCACAGGCGCCATCGTCAAACCGCTCCAGACCACCATTGCCAAAGTCCGCCCGATCACCCCCCGCACCGCCACGTCCGGGGTAGCAAGCACGCCGACCAACGCGCCGGGTGACAGAACCTCGAGCCCATACGCCGCGCCCGCGAGCAACACCGCCGCCACCGCCGCGGGCCGCCACCACGCCGCGAGGTCGATGCCCGAGGGCGCCATCTCCGCGGTGATCGAGTAGCCGAGCGCGAGCGCGAGCCAGAGCTCCCACCGCGTCGGGTCGACCGCGCGCAGGATCGGCAGGAGCCCGCCGCTCGCCGCGGGGAGCGCGGGCACGCCGCACGCGAAGTGGAGCGCCGCGAGCGCGGCGACGGCCGCGAACACCGGCGCGATGGGCGAGACGAGGTTCGTGAGCCACGGCCGCGCGAGGCCGATCCACGCGGGCCCCGGGCGCACGTGGCCGCGCCCCTCCGGGTCGGTGAGGGACACCCGGAGGTCCGCCACCGTGTAGCCGGTGAGGATCATCGCGACAGCGTGGGCGAGCTCGTGGAGGAGGTTGCCCGGGAGCCGGACGAGGTGCTGGAGCGTGCCGCCGCCGAGCCGGCCGAGCAGGGGCCGATGCACCACCGTCGCGAGGACCAGCGCCAACGTCAAGACCAGGGCGCTCCCGACGGGGACACCGCCAATGGACATCCCACCCACCCCGAGGCTCATCGCCCGAAGGCCGCGTAGGCGGCGGGGAGATCGAGCGGCTCGTCCACGAGGGCCCCCTCGCCCTCCCGGAGCTCGAGCAGCACGACGTCGCCGCCGAGGCGGGCGCGGCGCGCGAGGTGGAGCCCGGCGAGATCGCGCTCCCGCTCGCGCCGGGTCACCACGCACACGCGCGGCGCGAGGCGGAGGCCCGCGGTGACGAAGGCCCGCACGTCCCCGTGGAGCATGGAGCGGGAGGCGGCCCGCCACGGATCGGGCGAGACGGGCTCGTCCGGCGGAAACCACGGCGGGTTGGTCACGACGACGTCGACGCGCGGCCCGGCCCACGAACGCACGTCGGCCTCGATTACCTCGACCGCGACGTTCGACTCAGCGACATTGCGGCGCGCGACGGCGATCCACCGCGGCTCGCGGTCCACGGCGGTGACCCGAAGCCCGCGCGAGGCGAGCAGCAGGCCGATCACCCCGCTGCCGCACCCGAGGTCGACGGCGGTGGTGGCGGGCCCGCCCGCGAGCGCGAAGGCGGCGAGCGCGTACACCTCGACGCCGAAGCGGTAGCCTCGCTTCGGCTGCCACACCACGAGGCCGGGCGCGGGGGTCTCGCGGGTGAGGTCCCCGACGTGCGGGACATCCTCGGGCGGGGCGGTCCCCTCGGTCACCGGGCGGCGCCGATGTCGGTCCGCCACGCCGCGCCGGCGAAGCGCACCTCGCCCACCGCCGCGTAGGCGCGCGCGCGCGCCGCCTCGAGATCGGCGCCCCGACCCACCACGCCGAGCACCCGCCCGCCCGTGGCGCGCAGGCGCCCTCCGACGCGCGTGGTGCCCGCGTGGAAGACGACGAGATCGGCGGCCTCCGCGGGCAGGGCCTCGATGTCGGCGTCGGCGCCCCGCTCGGGGTAGCCCTCGGCGGAGACGACCACGCAACACGCCGCGCCGTCGCGCCACCGCAACGACTCCCCCGGGAGCTCCCCGCGCGCGGAGCCGAGCAGCCAGGGCGCGAGATCCTCGTCGAGGAGCGTCATGAGCGGCTGGCACTCGGGATCCCCGAAGCGCACGTTGAATTCGAGGAGCTTCGGCCCCTCCGGCGTGAGCATGAAGCCGCCGTACAACACGCCGCGGAAGGGCGTGCCCTCCTCCGCCATGCCGCGCACGGCCCGCCGGAGAACGTCGTGACACACGGCGAGCTGGTCGGGCGGAACCGGCACCGGCGCCACCGCGCCCATGCCGCCGGTGTTCGGGCCGAGGTCGCCGTCGAAGCGGCGCTTGTGGTCGCGCGCGGGCGCGAGCGGTACGACGCGCGTGCCGTCGGAGAGCCCGAGCACGCTGACCTCGGGCCCGACGAGCACCTCTTCGAGCAGGACCTCCGCGCCCGGACGGAGCGCGCGCGCCTGGGCGACCGCGTCGTCCGTCTCGGCGGCGCTGGCGCACACCCAGACGCCCTTTCCGCCCGCGAGCCCGTCGAGCTTCACGACCCAGGGCCGGTCGGCCCGGAAGGGCTCCCCCGCCGCGAGCACGCGCGCGGCGGCGGTCGGGAGCCCGTGCCGGAGCGCGAAGGCCTTGGTGTAGACCTTGGAGGACTCAAGGCGCGCGGCGGCCGCCGAGGGGCCGAACGCCGGGATCCCCCGCGTGGCGAGCTGGTCGACGAGGCCGGCGGCGAGCGGCGCCTCCGGGCCGATGACCACGAGATCGACCCCGGCCGCGGCGTCGAGGGGCGGCCCGGGAACCACGGTGCCGAGACCCTCGAAGCCAGGGTTCGGATCGGTGAACGTCAGGGTGTGGCCGAAGCGGGACAATGCCCACGCGAGAGAATGCTCACGGCCACCACCGCCCACCAGCAGGATGCGCATCAGTCCTCCGTCGCGCCACGTAGCGCGCGCCGTGCCACGAGGTCCGTCGGATCCGCCGCGACCGCCGCCCGCCGCGCCACGAGGGCCGCGGCCGTGTTGCCGTTCCGGGCCGCGACCTTCCCCACGACGAGCTGGAGCGAGGTCACGGGCACGTTGCCGCTCCGCGCGGCCGCGATGGCCGCCTCGGCCTCGCTCGCCTTGCCGATCGAGAGCAGCGCCTCCGCCCGCACGAGCTGCCAGGCCACCTCCTTCGGGCGGAGGGCCAGCGCCTGGTTCACCCGCGCGAGGGCGCCCGGGGCCTGCCCCTTGGCGAGGAGGAGGCGCGCGTCGAGCGCGAGGGCGTCGGGATCGATGCCCCGCTCGACAAGCGGCGCGAGCGAGGCGCGCGCGGCGTCGAGATCCCCCTCGAGCCAGTCGAGGACCGCGGTGGAGACGGCGAGGTCGTCCGCGCGAGCGGGATCGCCGGTGAGGAGCGCGGTGAGCCCCGCGCGCAGGGCCGGAACGTCGGCGGGCACGGGGAGGGCGCCCCCGTAGGCCCGGCGCCGCGCGTGCCGGCCGTCGATGGACACGATCGCCTCGCGGAGCGCCTTGCTCGCCGCGATCCCGTTCTGACCGGCCACCTGCACGGTCGCCATCCAGAGGAAGACCTCCGGGGTCGAGCGGTCGGCCTGCATCGCCGAGTCCACCTCGATGAGGGCCTCGCGCGGGTGGTCCTGCGAGAGGTTCAGCGCGGCGCGGGCCATCCATGCGCGGGCGAGGTCCACGGGCGCGGGGCCGCGGGTCTGGAGCTTCTCCCACGCACGGGCGGCCGCGGCCGGATCGTCGGCGAGGCCCGCGATCGCGACGCGCGCCTGGACAACCGCCGGGTGGCCGCCGTCGAGCTGGGCGGCGCGCTCCCCCGCGGCTGTCGCCTCGGCGACCGGGGCCTTGCCTGCGCGCGCGAGGAGCCAGCGTGCCTGGACCTCGTAGAGGCGGGCGTCCCGCCCCGTGGGTTTTGCCTGCAGGCGCGCGAGGTAGCCGAGGGCCTCCTCGGCGGCGCCCCGCCCCACGGCCTCGCCGGCGGCCTCCACCAGGAGCGCGTCGGGCGCGGGATCGAGCGTCTCGAGGATCCCCCTCGCCTTCACGGTCGACCCGTCGCGGAACGCGAGGAGGGCGCTCGCCGCGAGGAGCGCCGGATCCTTCGGCATGCGCTTCCGCTCGACGGCGAGGCGCGCCTCGGCGCCCAGGAGATCGGAGCGCGCGGCGAGGAGCGCGCCCCGGCGCGGCAGGTCCTTGTTCTCCGGCCAGGCCGCCGCGAGCTCGTCGAGGGCGTAGAGGAGGTTCGACGCCTCGGCCTCCTTGAGCACGGCGGCGCCGGACTCGAGCGCCCGCCCCATCACCTCGCGGCAGCCGAGGTCGGTCGGGTGCGTGCGCAGGCACGTGTCGGCCGAGAGGCGCGCCCCGGCATAGTCGAGCTGCGCGAGGGCCTCGACGGCCACGGCGCGACGGACGGCGGGCGCGGCCTCCGCGGTCGCGACGGCGCGTGCGAGCAGCGCGGTGCGAAGCTCGGGCTCGCGGCCCGCGTCGGCGTAGACCTCGGCGAGCAGCGCGAGCGCCTCGGGATCGGAGGGAGCGCGCGCGACGGCCCGCTCGGCGGCGACGATCGCGTCCTCGGCCCCCTTCGTGGTGGCGAGCAGCCGGGCCTCCCACGCCGCGGCGAGCAACGCCGCGCGCGGCTCCTCCACGGGCCCGACGCGCTGGGCGAGGGCCTCGATCGGGCCGACGGGGGCGGCCTCCACGGGCGGTGGCGCCGATTCCGGCGAGCCAGCCGGCAGGACATCGGGCCCTGGGATGACCTCGACCGCCGGGGCTACCGAGGCGCCGATCGGGGGGATCGGCCGTCGGACCGCGCCCTCCCCGGCGTCGGGCAGCGCGGCGAACACCGCGACCAGCGCCGCGGCGAGCACCCCGCCGACGCCCACCAGCAACAGGACGCGGCGGCCCCGCCCCGCGGACGGCGGCGCGGCGGGGGCGCCGGCGGCTACCGTGCGCGGCGGCAACGCGTCGGCGTGGCCCGGCATGAAGAAGGCGCGGAAGGCGGGGTGCGCCGCGACGGACGTGGTGGCGGCGCCGTCGATCACGACGTCGGTGCCGTCGAGCGTCCCGGCGACGAGCCGCGCGCGGACCCCCGCGACGTCGAGCCGGAGCCGCTCGTCGCCCACGCGCACCTCCCAGGTGGTCGGTCCGCCCGCGCACGACGCGCAGGTGGGGAGCGGACGCGCGGCGGCGACGGTGACGGACCGTCCGCAGCGAACGCACGGGACCTGGAGCGAGGGCGACATGGGTGTAGTTCTACCTCAGGTCGGGCCACCTTACTGTTACGAGAGCGTCAGGGTGGACGGCGTGGTCCGGCACCCGCGCACGGGTTTGGGCTCCCGAACGCCGCGTCCCACCCGGCGGCCCCCTGGTGGTGGGACGTCCGCGACGGGAGGATGCTGCCGTACCCCCGGCTTCCGGACGCCCTGGCCGTCCGGAAGCGGAGGATACGGGCGTACCCTCGCCTTCCGGACGTCCTGGACGTCCGCGAGCGCAGGATGCTGCCGTACCCCCGCCTTCCGGACGTCCCTCCCATCAGGGGACGAGCCCGACACCACTGACTCCGGGGCGTTGCGGGGGCGGAGCCCCCGCCCCATGAACCCCACGATCAATGCCGGAAGTGCCGCGCCCCCGTCATCGACATCGCCATGTTCGCGGCGCGGGCGGTGGCGAGGACCTCGTCGTCGCGGATGGAGCCACCGGGCTGCACGATCGCGGTGACGCCGGCCGCCGCGGCGACCTCGACGCCGTCGCTGAACGGGAAGAACGCGTCGGAGGCGAGCACCGAGCCGGCCGTGGGCCGCACCGCCTTGGACACCGCGAGCTTGCACGAGTCGACCCGGCTCATCTGCCCGGCGCCGACGCCGTTCTGGACCACGCCGCCGTCCGCGAGCGTCGCGAGGACGATGGCGTTCGACTTGACGTTGCGGCAGATCGCCCAGGCGAAGCGCATCGCGCGGGCCTCGTCGGCGGTGGGGGGGCGGAGAGCGTCGGTCCACGTGGTCTCGTGCGCGATGTCCCAGTCCTGGAGGAGCCAGCCGCCCTGCACCCGGCGCGCGTCCTGGCCGGCGGGGCGCGACGCGGCCCAGTCGGCGGGCAGCTCCATCACGCGGAGGTTCTTCTTTCCGGCGAGGAGGGCGCGCGCGGCCTCGTCGACGCCGGGGGCCGCGATGACCTCGTAGAACACCTTGCTGTCGAGGACCGCCTGCGCCTCGACCGCACCCATGGGGCGGTTGAACGCGAGGATGCCGCCGTAGGCGCTGACGGGATCGGCGGAGAGGGCGAGCGTATACGCCTTCACGATGTCGGCGTGGACCGCCGAGCCGCACGGGTTCATGTGCTTGACGATGACGACCGCGGGCTCGTCGAACTCGAAGACGACGCGGAGGGTGGCGTCGAGGTCGGCGAGGTTGTTGAAGGAGAGCTCCTTGCCCTGGAGCTGGACCGCGCGCGCGAGCGACCGACCGCCCTCGCCGGGGGTGGCGAAGAAGGCGGCGGACTGGTGGGGGTTCTCGCCGTAGCGCATGCCCTGGACGCGCCGGAGCGGGATGGCGAGCTCCTCGGGGACGCCGGCGGCGTCGAGGCGCGCGCCGAGCCAGGTGGACACGACCGCGTCGTAGGTGGCGGTGTGTCGGTAGGCCTTCACCGCGAGGCGGCCGCGGAGGTCGGGGCCCTCGTCGGTCTCGCCGGTCTCGGTGAGGGCCAGGAGCACGCCCGCGTAGTCGTCCGGATCGACGACGATGAAGACGTTCGCGTGGTTCTTGGCGGCCGCGCGCACCATCGCCGGGCCGCCGATGTCGATCTGCTCGATGGCCTCGGGGAGGGACGCGCCGCCCGCGACGGTCGCCTCGAACGGGTAGAGGTTGACCGCCACCACGTCGATGAAGCCGATGCCCTGCTGGGCGGCCACGGCGTCGTCCACGCCGCGGCGGCCGAGGATGCCGCCGTGGATCTTGGGGTGGAGCGTCTTGACGCGCCCGTCGAAGATCTCGGGGGCGCCGGTGTGATCGGACACCTTGGTGACCGGCAGCCCGGCGGCGAGCAGCGCCTTGGCGGTGCCGCCCGTGGAGAGGAGGGTGAACCCCCGCGCCACGAGGCCCTGGGCGAAGGGCACCAGGCCCTCCTTGTCGGAGACGGAGAGGAGGGCGAGGCGTGACATGGCGGCTCCCGGCGCCCCCGGTTCGGGGCCCGAGGCTCTAACCCGAGGGGAGGTCGGGGGAGGCGCCGGCCGGGCCCGAAATCCCTACTCCGGCGCGAGCACGGTGAACCGGGCGACCTCGATCGTCTCGCCGCCGACGACGTGACCGAGGAGCAGCACGTCCTGCCCCACGTGGGCCCGCAGCTCGGGCGAGGTGCCGTCCGCGATGACGAGGGTGCGGCGCGTGTTGCGGTCGTCGATGACGAGCCGCGAGCCGTAGGTGCGGAGGCGGCCGACGAAGCCGCTCGAGCCATCCCCCGCGTCCCGCACGAACCAGTCCTTCACCCAGAGGGCGCGGCCGAGACGGGGCCCCTCGACCTCCACGACCACGTTGTCGAGGTAGCGGATGGGCGCGCTGTCCTCGTCGAGGTGGAGCCGGAACGTGCGACCCTCGTAGGTGCGCATGGTCACGGCGCCCTCTCCAGGCTGGACCAGCCCGGCACGCGAGGTGTGGAGCGCGCAGCCGACGAGCAGGGAGAGGAGCATGGGACGTCCTAAACGCGCGACCGGAGGGGCGCGAGGGGACGGCCTGGGGGCGGAGAGACGGAGGGAGGCATGGAGGCGGACGTCGTGCCCGCCTCCACGGCGCTACCGAGGGGCCTCGCCGCCGGGGGGCACCCGAAGGGCTCCCCGGGTACGGCTCACCAGGTGGCGCGCTCCGCGAGGCCGAGCGCGTAGTCCGCCCACCACGTGCCGGCCGACGGCCCGCCGTTGCAGCTCCCGTCGGACTCGCCGGGGGCCTTGACCCACAGGAGCCCGTCGACGAGCGAGCTGCCGGTCTCGGTCGTGGGGGGCAGGCCGAGCGCGCGGCCGTCGGGGTTGCACCACTCGTGGTCGGAGGTGGGGCCGAGGCCGTTGCGGCTGGTGTCCACGATGAAGTGGGCGCCGCCGGCGATGTCCGCGATCGCTTCGCCGTAGGCGAGCAGATCGTCGGTCGTCTCGTAGTTCGACGTGTTGAGCGCGAACCCGTCGGCGGACGCGACGTCGGCGGCGACGAGGCGGGATGCCATCTCGTCGATCGAGTGCCAGGAGGAGTGGCCCGCGTCGATGTAGACGACGGCGCCGGCGTCCTGGAGCGTGGCGGTGGCGTAGGCGAGCATCGCGTAGCGGTCGTCCGCCTCGCTGCTGGAGAGGCAGTCCATCATCGAGAGCCCGTCGGGCTCGAGGATGGCCACGGCGCTCCGGCCGCCGATGCCCGCGGCGATGCCGTCGATCCACGCCTCGTACTCGGCCACGTCGGCCGCGCCGCCGCTCGAATAGCCGCCACAGTCGCGGTTCACGAGGTTGTAGACGACGAACGCCATGACGGAGCCGTCGGCCTCGGCGGTGTCCACCGCGTCGCGCACGGTGGACTCGACGTCCCCGCTCCACGCACCGAGCCACTTGGCCACGGAGTGATCGGCGATCTTCCGCCAGAGCTCGGCCTCGTCGGCGCTGGCGCCGGCCGCCTCGTTCGCCGCGTTGGAGTCGGGATCGACCCAGAAGCGCATACCGGAGAGGGGGTTGTCGGAGGAGGTGCCGGTGTCGGGATCCGGGCGGGGGTCGGGGCCGCCCCCACCGGTGTCGGGGCCCCCGCTGCCGCTGTCCGAGCCGCTGTCGCCGCCGTCGGGGCTCCCGCTGTCGGAGCCACCACTGTCGGAGCCACCACTGTCGGCGCCACCGTCGGGATCGCGGCCGGTGTCGGAGTCGTCGGGGGCGCCGCTGTCGCCGCCGGTCGCGCCCGTGTCGTCGGCGTCGGACGCGCGGGGCACGTCGGGCGAGACGGGGACGGGGCGGGAGAGACCGTCGGAGCTGCCTTCGGGGGTGGTGTCCAATCCAACACAAGCGACGGAGAGAGGGAGCACGAGGGTGACGAGGGAGCGAAGGTGCATGCGGTCTCCGAGGGGTCCTGGTAGGTTGCTGACATCGGCCCTGAACGCACCTCGAGCACGGCACCGGCGAAGCCGGGGCACACGGCTGCCCGGGGTCCCGTGGGTGTCCTCCGGTGACACGGGATCGCGGGCTCGACGATGGGGGGCGAGCCCAACTGTAAACGTGTCACTCTTTGCTGTCAATGACGCCCATGTGTCGCGTGGGCGCGGCCACCCGCTTCCCCGCCTGCCCCCCGCAGCTTGACGCGACGCGGCAGTTTTGGTAGTCTCGCGGCCCGCCGCAGCGGGGTTCGGGCCGGAGGCCCTTTACTTCCTGCGGTTTCGGGCCTCGCTCTCCCGCGCGGCCCTCACGGAGACCGAATGCTCCTCTTGCCGAAGAAAATCGGCTCCTTCACGCTGCACCGCAAGCTCGGCACCGGAGGCGTGGCCGAGAGCTACGTCGGTACCCACGACACCAACGCGGGGCGGCTCGTCGTGGTGCGGCGCGTGCTCCCCTACGTGCAGCGGGATCCGTCGCGCCTCGCCTCGATCGAGGGCCGCGTCAAGGACCTCCTCGGCGTGCGTCACCCCTTCCTGGTGCACGTGATCGAGAGCTTCACCGAGGGCGGCGAGCACTACATCGTCGAGGAGCACATCGACGGCGTGAACCTCGACAAGGTGCTGGCGTGGTGTCGCCAGAACCAGCGCCAGGTTCCGCACAACGTGTTCCTCAACATCGCGACCCAGGTGTGCAACGGCCTCGAGGCCCTCCACGGGCGCGCGGGCAAGGGAACGAGCGCGGAGAACGTGCTCCACCTCGCGCTGAAGCCCGGCTCCATCTTCGTCACGCGTGACGGCAAGGTGATGGTCGGCTCCTACGGCCTCACCCGCAGCCCGACGACCCTGCCGCACGGCGGCGTGGCGGGCCCGGTGCCGACGCGGATGGAGTACCTCTCCCCCGAGCAGACCCACCCCGACCAGAAGCTCACGCCCTCGAGCGACATCTTCGCGCTCGGCGCCGTCCTGTTCGAGCTCCTCACGCTCGACTCGTTGTTCCGCGCCGACTCGAACCTGCAGACCATCCACCGGGTGCGCCGCGCCGAGGTGACCTCGCAGCTCCTGCGCGTGAAGGAGCTGATGCCGGGCCTCGACAAGGTGCTCTACCGCGCCCTGTCGCTCAACCCGCGCCACCGCTACCAGCGCGCGTTCGTGCTCCGCGAGGATCTGCGCGGGCTGATGGCCGGCTACAGCTTCGCCTCCATCGCGGACGACACCCGCGCCTTCCTCGCGCCCCTGCTCGAGAGCATCGCGCCCACGCTCGGCTCGGTCGACGCCGCGCCCGACGCCCCGCCCGACGCCGACAGCTTCTCCGAGACCCCGATCACCCACGTCGACCTCGACCCGATGGGGACCGCCTCGGCGGCCGCCGTCAACCTCGCGGAGCGGGTCGCGCGCCAGAAGGCGCACCTCGAGCCCGCGGGCGTCGAGGACCTCGGCGCCGAGGATCCGGGCGAGCACACCGAGCACACGAGCCCCGACGGCGAGGATCCGCCCACGGAGGTGCGCGCCGAGCCGCGGCGCGCCGCGCCCGAGGAGATCGATCGCCCCACGCTGGTCGGCCGGGATCTCGAGGAGCTCCGCCACGAGGGCACCCTCCACGCCGAGGACCCGCGGCGCGCGCCCCCCGACCCGACCGTCTCCTCGCCGGACCTCGGCCGCATCCCGCCGCCCGCGCCCGTCCAGCTCGCCCCGGCGCGGTCGCTCCAGCCCGTGGGTCTCCAGGCGCCCGCCGAGAACACCGCGGCGTTCATCGCCCGCGAGGCCCCGCCGTCCCCGAACGACACCGCGGCGTTCATCGCCCGCGAGGCCCCGCCCGTCGCGCCGCCGCCCGTCGCGCCCGCGCCGCC
>JAKFCH010000088.1:0-6273 GCA_036676765.1 Deltaproteobacteria bacterium | reverse complement strand
CCCCACCCCGCCTCGCGGCGACGCAGTTGCAGTCGGTTGCATCCCTGTGGCGCAGGGACGACGAGGACTTCCACCTCGCTGATGTCGTGCGCTCGAACGCGCACCTCCGGGCGCGCCCTCGCGGGCTTGGTCGGCCGGTCGCGGACGCCCGGCCGGACCGGCCGGCGGGGCCGGCCGCCCTCCGGAGCCCTGGCGCGGGCGTTTCGTCGAGCCTCACGCACCTCCGAACGCCATGTCACGCTGAACGCCGCACCCACGACGCACTGTGGGGTCGAACGCCGCACAGAAGCGCCTGGAGGCCCCGCGAGAGCCGATTCGAGCCCCTTCTGGCGCTCGGATCGCCCTTTGTGCGGCGTTGGACATGGCACTGTGTAGATCTTGCGGCGTTCGGTAGGGCTTTGCGCGCGGCACGGGCACCGCGGGACGACCGGGGCCGCGACGGGTCGACGGCGAGCCCACACCCGCGCGCCCGTGCGCCGGGTTAGTACACCTGTTCAGGGGGCTCCCATGATCGACGACCAGGACGACAAGCCGGACGACATCGCGTCGCCCACCTTGTGGCGGCGCAACGGCTGGATCGCCAAGGTGATCAAGAACGAGGACGACGACGGCTGGGCCGTCGAGATGACGAAGGTGGGCGAGTCCGAGCCCGCGCTCGTCGGCCCGTGGACCATGGGGCGCGACAAGAAGAACCCCAAGCCGCTCGACCCCTCGGCGTTCACCACCCTGGTCAAGACGGCGAGCGAGGTGATCCGTCGCCACGAGCACCACGCCCGCGCGCTCCTCCACAAGACCTTCTCCTACGTGCGCGCCGACGGGCAGCGGGTCCGCGCCGATCTGGACGTGGCCCCCGACGAGGACGATCCGCACGCGATCCTCGCGTGTGTGGACGACGTGACCGCCGAGCCGCTGCGGAGCGGGCGCGTGGCCCCCGGCTTCAAGCTCACGGCGGCGCGGGTGGAGAAGTTCCTGGAGACCGGCGAGTGAGGCCGTGTCGGTGTGTCGAGCCCCGGCGCTACCGAGAGGCGTAGACGCTGTTCAGGAACGACCCGAGCGACGCCGCGACACGCGCGGCCACCTCGAAGTCGCCCCCCGTGAACGGCCGCGGCGGGTTCAGGAGCTCCAGGCAGCCGTAGACCGCGCCGGTGTCGGCGCGCACGGGCACCGCGAGCATCGCGCGGGTGGCGTATCCGGTGGAGCGCTCGATGCGGGAGTCGTAGCGCCGGTCGCGACGCACGTCCGCGATCGAGATGCCTACGCCGAGCTGACAGACGTATCCGGCGATGCCCTTCTCGAGCGGGATCACCGTGTCGACGAGCTGGGTGGCGGCGGGGCCCGACGCGGCGCGGAAGCGCAGACCGTCCCCCGCGCGGGTGCGGATGAGCACCGCGCTCGCGCCCGCCGGCACGAGGTCGAGCACGATGCGCAGGGCGACCGCGGAGGCCTCGGCCACCCCGACGCAGGACGAGATCTCGCCGAGGCGGAGGAAGAGATCGACCACCATGTCGTCGGTGAGCGCGTGGAATTCAGCGTCTCCGGCGTCGGCAGCCACATCGTTGGCAGTGGACGGCTCGGGTTCGGGATCGCCGGCGGTGAAGCTCGACGCCGGCATTATGAAGGCGGGCGGATCGGCGGCGAACGGTGTCACCCGGAGGGCGGCACCGGTGACGGCGTCCTTCGCGATGACGCCACCGTCGGTCTGCTCCGCGCAGTCGAGGCGCCCGAGGGCCCCGAACTCGAGCCCGAAGGCGCCGAGGCCGATCGCCAGGGCGTCCAGCCAGGTGTCCGCCTCGACGATGATCTCCGTCGTGCCGTCGCTCACACGCCAATCTTGCATCATGGCGCCGATCGTACATCCAGAGCGCGGCCCGATGCTACCGACCGGCGCTTACTCACCGCACCCGCCCAAGTCCCGCCGCCGCCTTGGCCCGCGCCAGCACCGGCTCGGCCACCGCGCGGGCACGCTCGGCGCCGGCGTCGAGGACGCCGTTCAGGTAGGTCGGGTCGGCCCGCAGCTCGGCGTAGCGGGTCCGCACCGGCGCCAGCGAGGCCTCCAGCACCTCGACGAGGTCCTTCTTGAGGTAGCCGTACCCGCGCCCCTCGTAGCGGGCGGCGACGGTGTCCGCGGGTTCGCCGCTGACCGCTGCGAAGATGCCGACGAGGTTCTTCAACCCCGGCGACGCCTCGGCCCACACGAGCTCGGACCCGGTGTCGGTCACCGCGCGCATGATCGCCTTCTTCACGACGTTGGGCGGATCGAGGATGCCGATGGCGTGGCCGGGGGACCTCTCCCCCGTGCTCTTGCTCATCTTGGCCTCGGGGTCGTCGAGCCCCATCACCCGCGCGCCCGTGGGCGGGATCATCGGGTTCGGCAGCCGGAAGGTGGGCCCGAACAAGTCGTTGAAGCGCCCGGCGACATCGCGGGCGAGCTCGATGTGCTGCTTCTGGTCGGCGCCGACGGGCACCTGGTCGGCGTCGTAGAGCAGGATGTCGGCCGCCATGAGCGTCGGGTACACGAGCAGGCCGGCGCCGACGGTGCTCGACACGTCCGACTTGGTCTTGAACTGCGTCATCCGGTGCAACCACCCGAGCGGCGTGACGCAGGTGAGCACCCACGCGAGCTCGGCGTGCGCGGCCACCTCGGACTGCACGAACACGGTCGACCGCGCGGGATCGATGCCGGACGCGAGGTAGAGGGCGGCCACCTCGAGGGTCTTCTCGCGCAGGGTGTCCGCCCGGACGTTCTCCGGGACGGTGAGCGCGTGCATGTCGACCACGCAGAAGAAGTTCTCGTAGGTGTCCTGCAGATCCCGCCACTGGACCAGCGCCCCGAGGTAGTTCCCGATGTGCAGGGCCCCGCTCGGCTGCACTCCCGAGAGCACCCGCGGCTTCCGACGGTTCGACTCGCTCAATCACGCCTCCAACGACCGCCGCGCCTATCACGGGAGGCCCACCTTCGCCGCGCCCCCCGCTGCGAACTCCGCGCGCGGGCTTCAGTCCGGCCCCTCTCCGACCGATGGGTGCGCCATGCTCGCCCTGCTCCTGGTCGGTGTCACCGCCGCCGCCCCCCTCGCCGCGCCCGCGACGCCCGACGCGCGTCCGGTCCACGCGCGCGGTCAGACCGACTTCACCGCCTACACCCTCGAATGGGGCGAGGTGCGGCTCGGCCTCCGGAGCTCGGGCGTCGGCGTCCTCCCGCGCACCCAGGTCACCACCCAACCCCTGCTCGACGTCCTGGGCGCGCCCAACGCGAGCCTGAAGGTGAACGCGCTCCGCGCCGGGCCCCTCGACGTGTCCGCCACCGCCGACTGGGGCCTTTCCCAGAGCGAGGCGCTCCACGCGTCCTACGTGGGCGCGGGGGCCACGGTCTCGCTGCAGCTCGCCCGCCCGTGGTCGGTCCACGGGGGCGCGTCCTGGGTGTCCGCCGCGTCGAAGGGCAGGTTGGAGCTAGACACCTTCGCGATGATCCTGGGGCAGGCCTCCGGCACGCGCGCGTCCACCGTTGCCGTCGAGACGGCGGCGCCGAGCCTCGTGCTCGACGGGGATCTCCGGGCGGTCACGGCGCACGCCGCCACCGACGTGCGGCTCAACGGGCGCGACAGCATCGTGCTGCAGGGGCGCGCGGTGCTCTGGTCCGACATCGACGTCCCCACGTTCTCCGGACCGGTGGCGCCCGGCCGCGAGGGGTGGATGCCGCTCGACTCCGCCTACGCCGTGAGCCTCGCGTGGCAGCTCTCCTGGCGCGACGTGGACGTGCGCGTCGGCGCCGGGTTCTCGTCCGTGCCGGGGGCCTGGCTCCTCAACACGGTCGACCTCGCCTACCGCTTCGGCGGCCCCACGCGCACGGCGGAGCGGCGGGCCATCGTGGCCTGGCGCAAGGACGCCCGGCAGCGGGCACGGGACGCGAGGGAGGCGCGGGTGGCCTCCAATGGCCCGGAGGCCGGCCGGGTGGGCACCGCGGGCCTCGCCGGCGCCGTGGCGGGCGGGCCGTGGTAGGTTCGACTCCGCTGGAGCCGCACATCATGGAATCCCGACGCTTTCTGCTCGCCCTGCCCCTCGTCCTGCTGTCGCTGGCGGCCTGCACCGGCACCGACAAGGACGCCGACACCGCCGCGGAGACCGACGCGGACACGGACACGGACACGGACACGGACACCGATACCGATACGGACACCGATACCGACACGGACACCGACACCGACACCGACACGGACACCGACACGGACACCAACCCGATCGACGTGGTCCACGGCGCCTGCGGGGCCCTCGTCGACGCCTGGGTGATCGGCTCCGGCGACGACACCTGGAACGCCTTCAGCCAGTTCCTTCCCAACTACGGCGCGCTCCAGGCCCCCATGGACCTGTTCGGCAGCTCCCCCTTCGAGGGCGAGTCCTGCCCCAGCACCGCCTACAGCAGCACGGGCATCGTCTACAGCGGCCCCTGCACCACCTCCACCGGCTGGTCCGTGGAGGGGACCCTGTCGCTCTCCTTCGTCGAGGACACGACCGGCACGCGCGTGTCGATGGACTACCTCGACTTCTCGTTGTTCGACCCGGCGGGCGAGTTCGCGTTCGAGGGGGACGGCACCTACGAGCTCACCCAGTCGGCCGACGAGCTCGACGGGGTGATCCGCGCCCACATCTGGTACGACATCTCGCGCCAGGGCGCCTACGAAAGCGGCGACGCCGACGGCGCCTGGTACTACGACGTGCAGCTCGGCTCCACGGGCACCCCGGCCCGCCTCCTGGCGGAGGGCTACACCTACGTCATCGCGTCGGACGACGGCGGCGCCACCGGCGACTACTGCGTGTCCGCCGACTTCCAGGAGACCGAGGCCTGCCCCGAGGAGCCCGACGGCTGGCTCGAGGTCTCGGGCGACCGGACCGCGACCCTCACGCTCGACGGCACCGCCACCTGCGACACGTGCGGCGAGCTCTCCGTCGATGGTGGGCCCTCGACCGAGTACTGCACGGAACGGTAGGCGCCGACGCGACCCCGGCGGGCGGCTGTCGCCCGCCGTGCTATGCGCCGCCCCCAACGGAGACGACCATGGCGAAGAAGGACGCGGCCAAGCGGGCGGCGAAGAAGCACCTGAAAGAGAAGAAGCGCCAGAAGAAGCTGGACGCTCGCCCGCCCAAGCGGGTCCAGGAGGACCCCGTGGACGCCTGGCGCCCCGTCGTCGAGGGCATCGAAGGGCTCGCCCACCGCCTGGACGTGGGCTCGCACGACGCCGCCCACCTCGCCGAGCTCGTCGCGACCCACGGCCGCCGCGCCGAAGCGACGAAGACCTGGCTGCCGAGCCGCGTGCGTGCGCTCACCGACGACGAGATCCTGGTCGGCCTGGCCACCCGCGGCATCGTGACCGACAAGCCGTCGTTCGTCGCGCTCGCCGAGGCCCGCGAGGGCGCCCGCGACCTCGCCATCGAGGTCTGGAAGCCGTCGATGCACGACGACGCGAGCCCGCACGACCGCGACTTCGTGGCCGAGGCCGCCGTGACCCTCTGGGAGCGCTGGGCGCCCGACCACCTCTCCGACGAGACGCTCCACGATCTGCTCCGCACCGGGTTCGATCACAGCGAGGACGGGCGCCTCCCCGACGCGCTCGAGACGTTGTGCACGGTCTGGGACCGCGCGCGCGGCAACGGCGGCCTGGCGCGCATCGCCCGCGCGGACGGCCGCGGCGAACACTTCGCCGCGGAGCTCGTCACCCTGCTCGACGGCCCCGAGGGCGCCACGGACGCGCAGATCGAGCGCGGGCTGGCGACGTTGCGCGAGGTGCGCGCCGAGCTGCCCGCCGACGCCGAGACGTACGTGCCCTCCCTCCTCGCCGAGGCCCGCACGCTCGAGGCGCTCGGGCGCCCCGAGGAGGGCATCCGGGCCCTGCTCGCCGTCGCACCGGGCCTCCCGATGGAGCCCGACCTGCTCGGCGAGGCGACCGAGATCTACGGCGTCTGGAGCGACGCGCCCGCCGAGCTCGGCGAGGAGCTCCGCGCCGTGCTCACCACGGTCCGCGACGCCGCCGAGGGGCCCGTGCGCGAGGTCTACGACAACGACCTGGGGCGGCTCGAGGAGCTGCTCGCGAAGCGGGCTTCGGCGTCGTAGAGGGTGGGATCGTAGGGGGCGGGGTCGTAGGGGGCGGGGTCGTAGGGGGCGGCCCCGTAGGGGCCTCCCGGCGCCTACCGCGTGGTCTGCCCCGTCGCCTCGGCCGCGGCCGCGGACGCCTTCAGCTCCGCCTCCGCCCGCGCCGCCGCCGCCTCGGCCTCCGACGCGGC
>JAKFCH010000087.1:0-9011 GCA_036676765.1 Deltaproteobacteria bacterium | reverse complement strand
GACGGCGCGGTACCTCGCTCGCCGCGGGCTGGCCCCGGAGCGCCTCGCTGCCTCGGCCACCGTGGGCGCGGTCGTCGACCCGGAGCTGCGTACGGTGACATTGCGCGTGCGGGTGGACGAGTCGGGGGCGGGGGTGGAGGTGGTGGAGAGGTTGGGGTTGGATTGATGGGGGCGCCGGGGGGATTTGGGCGGCGGGGTGGCCTCGTTTGGGCGGCGGGAGGGCGGGGCGGCGGCCGATCGGCCGGGGTAAGGCGTCATCCTCGACGAACGGCCGCGTATGGCGGCCGATCGTCCGGGGTAAGGCGTCATCCTCGACGAACGGCCGCGTATGGCGGCCGATCGGCCGGGGTAAGGCGTCATCCTCGACGAACGGCCGCGCCCGTGGCCGCCGGCCACGCCGCCAGGTGCCAGAAAATGCCCAAGATGGCGCGCCCACGAGGCCGTCATCCGCGAGGTGGTGCCGGGGTATCGCTCCGCTTCGAGAGCGCTACCTGCTTGGACGCCCGCACGATGGCTCCCACCGCCGCGGACGACGCCGCCGTGGCCGCCGCCGCTTCGAGCGCGAGCCGCATCCGCGTGGCCGCGACGAGCTCGGGCGCTGCCGGGCGATGGCCGATCCGGTGCGCCGCGTCGCGGGTGACCCCCATCGCGTGGGCGAGCTCGTCGACGTGGAGGCCCGCGGCCGACGCGAGCTGCGCCGCCACCCGCCGTGCATGTACCGACGCCGCGTCACGTCCCGAGGCCGGCGGCGCGCCGACCGCGAAGCCAGCCGCGTCCACGAGCCGCTGGGCCCCGAGCGCGCGGACGTGGTCGTCGGAGGCGGGCTCGAGCCGCTCCGGCGGGAGCCCGACGATCGCGTAGGCCTCCCGCAGGCGGTAGCGCGGGAGCGCGGTCGGAACGCGAAGGACGAGGCCCGGCACGCAACGCGCGCCGACGAGGTCCGAGAAGCACGAGCCCGTCGCCAGCGCGGGGTGCTCGGCGATGCCGTGGTGAGCGGGCTGTTCGAGCAGGTAGCGGACGAGCCACTCCAGGTGGGCGCGCCCGCGGACCTCGGACACGTGCGCGGGCGCCAGCTCGACGGCGACGACGGGCCGAAGCGCGAGCAACAACGCGCGCGCGTGGATGCCCGCCGCTTCACGCTCGCAGAGCAGCACGAGGTGGAGGTGATCGTCGACCAGCGCGAAGAGCACGACGCACCCGCCGGCCACCCGGCCGATGATGTGCAAGGCCTCCCGCCGCCGCCGCTCCTCGGGGAAGAGCGCGTGCCGGGTGGTGGACGCGAACGTGAGCTGGACCGGTACCATCGCGTCGCAAGGGTGCGCACGACTCGCGGCGTGACAAGCGGTTTTTCATGTCGAAACGGCGGGGAGGCGATGGCACGGGCGCCCCCACCCGCGCGGACGCGGGTGGGCGGGCGTCCTTCGGGGTCGGCGCCGAGCGCCTCCGTCGGCCCGCTTCGAGCGGGCCGACCGCGGCGGGCTCGCGGAGGTGGAGGGGCCTTCGGCCGGGAGCGGCCCGTCGGCCCGCCGCGCCCTATGGCCTCCCTGGCGCCGTGATCGTGGACTTGGGAGGTGTGCGCGGGTGCGTGACGTCCGTCCGTCGAGGATGGGCGCCTACCCCGGGCGGACGGACGTCGTGGACGTCCGTCCGCCGAGGATGGGCGCCTACCCGGGGCGGACGGACGTCCTGGACGTCCGTCCGTCGAGGGTGGCGCCCTACCCGGCGCGGACGGACGTCGGGCGCCGGGTGGGGAACCAAATGATGGCCAATCGCGAAATCCTCCTTGCCGACCAACGGCGCGTGCGCATGCTTCGTCGCGATGCAACCGGTACAACTCACGTTCGCCTCACCAACGCGGCACGCGCTCTTTCCCGAGGAGTGGCGGCGGCGCGAGGCGCTGCACGTCATCGGCAGGGTGGTCGGCGGCCGCGTGGCGTTGTTCGCGTTGGTGGACGATCACTTCCACCTCGTGCTCCTGTGCGAGCGCGACGCGGCGAGCGCCCATGCGCGGGCGTTGTTGCTCGCGTTGCGGGCCGTCGCCGCGGTGGAGCTCGCACCCGCGCACGTCTCGGAGGTGCGCGGCCGCGCGCACCTCGAGTGGTTGGTACGCTACCTGCTCGAACAGCCCGCCCATCACGGCATCTCTGCGCACACCGCGCTCGTGACGGGCTCGTGCTTTCCGGAGCTCGTCGGGGCGCGGTGCGTGCCCGGCCTCGCGCTCCAGCTCGGGGTCGCGCTCCCGCGGTTTCGCCTGCGGGAGGCCTTTCCGATGGTAGGCCTCCCGTCGGAGCGGCTGGAGCCGGCGTCCGACGAACAGGTGCGCGCCGCCGGGGCGCGTCGGCTGGTGGACGCGGCGTCGTTCGCCGCGGCTGCCGGGCCGGACCTCACGCGGCTCGAGCCGTCCGTGCGCGCGCGGCGCGTGGCTGCGCATCTCGCCTCGGGCGCCGGCGTTCACCTGGACGATCTGGCCCACGCCATGGGCACCACGCGTGACGCGGCGCGGAAGATCGGGCTGCGCCCGGCCGCGCCGGAGCTCGTCGCGGCGACCCGGCTCCGGCTCGCGCTCCAGGTGTCGGCCGGGAACGCAGCCGCGGCCCTGACGGCGTCCACGATCGCGGCGGCGTCGAAGCGCGGGGCGTTGGCGCCCCGTGAGGGAGGCGAGGTCCCGGCGGGGTGAAGATCGGTGCGCCGTTGCCACCCGAGGGGACGTCCGTCCGTCGAGGATGGCGCGCTACCCCGGGCGCACGGACGTCCTGGACGTCCGTCCGTCGAGGATGGCGCCCTACCCCGGGCGAACGGACGTCCTGGACGTCCGTCCGTCGAGGATGGCGCGCTACCCCGGGCGGACGGACGTCGGGGACGTCCGTCCGTCGAGGATGGGGCCCTTCCCCGGGCGGACGGACGTCGGTGGACCCGGCGCAGATCCTTCGCGGAGGGATCCGGGGCGCCCCCACCCGCGCGGACGCGGGTGGGCGGGCGTCCGCCGGGGTCGGCGCCGAGCGCCTCCGTCTGCCCGCCGCGCGCGGGCCGACCGCGACGGGCTCGTGGAGGTGGAGCGGCCTTCGGCCCGGGCGCCGATCGGCCCGCCGCGCCCTGTGGCCACCCTGGCGCACGTGATCGTGGACGGTGGGGCGCCTCGCCGCCCCTCGCCCCATCCTCCACGACAAGCGCCCACCACCACCCCGCGCGAGGGCACCTGGAGGGTGGCGCGGGCCCCCCACGGCCGCAGGCCGCGCCGGCGCCCACCGCCCGCGCCAGTCCGCCCGCCCGAAGCGGGCGGACGGAGCGGCTCCGCCGCGACCCCGCAAGGCGCCCGGCCCCGCGTCCGCGGGGACGCGCCCCCACCCGCAAAAACCCCTCAACTTTCCCGACCCGCGCCCGAACACACCGCATGCTCCTCCTCGCGCTCCTGCTCGGCCTCTCCTCCTCCGCCGAGGCCGCCCGCGTGAAGGACGTGGCCGCCCTCTACGGCGTGCGATCCAACCCGCTCGTGGGCTACGGGCTCGTCGTCGGGCTCGACCGCTCGGGCGACTCGGCGCAGAACGCCGCCGCGGTGCGCGCGCTCGCCAACCGCCTCAAGGGCCTCGGCATGACGATGCTGGAGGACGACATCAAGGCCCGCAACGTGGCCGTGGTCATGGTCACGGCGCGCCTGCCCGCCGGCACGCGGCCCGGTAGCCCGCTGGACGTGCAGGTCTCCAGCGTCGGCGACGCGCGCTCGATCGAGGGCGGCGTGCTGCTCCTCACGCCGCTGTACGCCGCGAACGGCACCGCGGTGGCCGCGGCGCAGGGCGCGATCCTCGTCGGCGGCTACACGGTGAACAGCGGGCGGTCCTCGACCACGAAGAACCACCCCACCGTCGGCATCGTGCCGGCCGGGGCGACAGTCGAGGTCGAGATCCCCAACGCCCTCGACGTGACCCAGGCGGTGAGCTTCGATTGGGTGCTCGAGAAGCCCGACTTCACCAACTCGACCCGCCTCGCGACGGCTGTCAACGGCGCGCTCGGCGGGGAATTCGCCATGGCGCTCGACGGCGGCACGATCCGCGTGGGCGTGCCCGACGCGTTCCTCGGGCGCCAGGCCGAGCTCATCGCGACCGTGGAGTCCGTGCAGGTCGTCATCGACCAGGCCGCCCGCGTCGTCGTCAACGAGCGGACCGGCACCGTGGTCATGGGCGCGGACATCACCGTGCGACCGGTCGCCGTGGCGCACGGCGGGCTCACCATCCAGGTCGACCACCAATCCAAGGTGAGCCAGCCCGGCGCGCTCTCTGCGGGCAGCACCGTCGTGATCGGAAACGACTCGCTCACCGTCGACGAGGCCCAGGGCCGCATCTCGATGATCGAGGGCGTGACCGTCGGCGAGGTCGTCGGCGCGCTCGATCGGATGGGCGTCTCCCCGCGTGACCTCATCGTCATCCTCCAGGCCATGCACACCGCGGGCGGCCTCCAGGCCGAGATCGTGACGATGTGAGCATCACCTCCGCCACCGCCGCTCCCCCGCAAGTCGCACCCGAGCGCACCTCCTCCGATCGCGCCGCCGAGAGCTTCGAGGCGTGGTTCGTCGGGTTTCTGGCGCACGAAGCGCTGGGGAAGGGGATGTTGGGCGAGGCCGACACGTTCTCGGGCTTCTTCGAGGAGGAGCTCGGGAAGCTCGTCGCCGAGGGGCCCGGCATCGGGCTCGCGGACCAATTGCGCGAAGCGATGTCACGACAGAACCAAACGAACGACATCGCCCATGCCATGCCCGAAGCCCCCCCAATCGGCCGTGTCACCAGCAACTTCGGCACCCGACACGATCCCTTCGACGGCGGCCTCCGCCACCACGCCGGCATCGACCTCGCCGCGCCCGTCGGCACGCCGGTGCACGCGCCGCGGGATGGGGTCGTGCGGTTCGCGGGCGTGCGCGGTGGCTACGGAAACGTCGTGGTGCTCGACCACGGCGACGGCACCGAGACCCGCTACGCGCACTGCGACACGCTCGCCGTGCGCCCGGGCGAGGTGGTGCGCGCGGGCACGGTGATCGCCGCGGTGGGCGCCACCGGGCGGGCCACCGGGCCCCACCTGCACATGGAGCTCCGGCGCGACGGACATGCCGTCGACCCGACACGAGAGGTCACGAAAGTTCTCGCGACGCCGGTCGAGCCCGGGCTCCGCACTATGCCGGGGCGGTCGAACGATCCGTCACAGGAGCAGTCCCGGTGAAAGTCCTCCCCCAGCGAACCTCGTCCTCCGTCGCCCCGCTCCAAGCGCCGCGGCTCGCCCCCGCGCTCGCGCCCGCCCCGTATGGCCCGAGCGGCCTCGGTCGCGACGGCGCGCGCGCCACCACCAGCGGCCTCTCCGAGACCGGTACGCTCGTCTCCACCCTCCGGCGGGACGCAGCCGCGCACGGCATCGCCGGCGACATCCGCCCCGGCGTGGTCGAGGACATGCGGCGCGAGATCGCCGAGGGCCGCCTCGGCTCCCCCGCGGACCTCGATCGCGCCGTCGACGCGCTGCTCGAGGCCCTGTAATGTCGAAGGAGCGCTTCGATCGCTGGCTGGCGAGCGCCGAGGCCCAGCTCGACGCCGCGCGCCGCGTCGATCCGGGCGCGCTCCTGGCCGCAACCGAGGCCCGCCGCTCCCTCCAGGACGAGCTCGCACGCACGCCCCTCGCCGCGCTCGACGCCGGCACGCGGGAGCACGCGTCCTCCGTGGCCCGCCGCATCCGCGCCATCGACGTGCGCGTTCACGCCTGCGGGGCCACCGTCCTCAACGTGCTCGACCGCGTCCTGCCCGACGCCGCCCCGCGCACCTACGGCCGCCGCGGCCAGATGCGGGGGATCTGATGGGCCTCCTCGACGTCATCTCGACCGGTCGCCGCGGCCTCGGCGCCGCGTCCGCGGGCATCGACGTCACGAGCCAGAACATCTCCAACGTCGGGACCGTCGGGTACTCGCGGCGCTCGCTCGTGCAGAGCACGGCGGATCCGGTGCGTCGCCAGGGGCTGTGGATCGGTTCGGGCCCTCGGCTGGACGGGGTCGCTCGGGCTACCGATCGGCTCCTCGGCGTGCGGCTCGTGGCGGCCTCGGGGGCGGCCGCCGAATCCGCCTCCCTGCACGAGACCCTCGCCGCCGCCGAGGCGCACCTCGACAGCGGTGGCGCCACCGGCCTCTCCGACGCGGTCGCCGCGTTCTGGGACGGCCTCTCCGCCCTCACGACCGACCCCTCCGACCTCGGCGGGCGCCGCGCCGCCATCGCCGCCGCGACGACGCTCGCCACCACCGTCTCCCGCGTGGGAGCGGGCTTCCAGGGCAGCCTCGACGACATCGACGCGACCGTGGCGACCCAGCTCGAAGGCGTGAACGCCAAGATCGCCGAGGTGGCCGCGCTCAACAAGTCGATCGGGCGCTCGGGCGCGGAGCTCGGCCCCGGGGATCTGCTCGACCGTCGCGACCAGCTCGTGCGCGAGCTCGGCGAGGCCGTCGGCGCCACCGTGGACTTCGCGGCCGACGGCCAGGCCACCGTGCTCCTCGGCGGCCACGCGATCGTGAGCGGATCCGAGGCCCGCACCCTGCGCCTCGACACGAGCGGCGCCACGACCGAGCTCCTCGTCTCCGCGGGCTCCGGCGCGCTCCGCGTCACGAGCGACGCCGGCGGTGACATCGGCGGCGCCCTCGCCGCGCGGACCGCCATCGCGGGGTGGCTCAGCGACCTCGACACCTTCGCCACGACGCTCGCCGACACGGTCAACGCCACCCACGCCGCCGGCTTCGACGCGGCAGGCAACCCCGGCGGCGACCTCTTCACGTTCGACGCCAGCGCCCCGTCCGCCTCGCTCGCCGTCTCCGCGGCGCTCGACGATCCGCGCGCCCTGGCCCTCGCCGGCACCTCCGCCGCCGACCCCGGCGACGGCGACGGCCTCACCGCGCTGCTCGCCCTCGAGTCGGCCACGGTCTTCGGCGGCGGCACTGCGGCCGACGCCCTCGCCGACCTGTCGAGCCGCGTCGGGACCGACGTCGCCACCGCCGACGCAGACGCCACCACGCGCGCCGACCAGCTCGCCGACGTGGACGCCATGCGCGACGCGCTCGCCTCCGTCGACACCGACGAGGAGGCCATCAAGCTCATCGAGTTCCAGACCGCCTACCGCGCCGCCGCGCGCGTGCTCTCGGTGGGCGACGAGATGCTCCGCACCCTGCTCGCCCTGGGGACCTGATGCTCCGCGTGCCCCGCACCTCCCTGTTCGATCTCGTCCGCACGCAGTCGGCCCGCCAGGGCGCCGCCCTCGCGGAGCTCCAGTCGCGCGCGGTCACCGGCCTCGCCGTTCAGCGCGCGTCCGACGATCCCGTGGCCGTCGGCCCCGCGCAGGCCATGTCGGCCGCCGTCGCCGACCAGGCGGTGTGGAGCGAGAACGCCTCCGCCGCCGTCAGCCTCCAGACCACCGCCGACACGGCGCTCGCGAGCGTCAACGACCTGCTCGTCCGCGCGCGCGAGATCGCCGTCGCGATGGCCGGCGACACCGTGGACACCGAGGCCCGCGCCGCCGCCGCCATCGAGGTGCGCGGCCTGCAGGAGACCCTGCGCGCCAC
The DNA here is from genome assembly GCA_036676765.1 of Deltaproteobacteria bacterium. Lineage (GTDB taxonomy): Bacteria > Myxococcota_A > UBA796 > UBA796 > SXON01 > CAJBVW01. The sequence goes on along the minus strand of JAKFCH010000087.1, from coordinate 1,441 downwards.
CGCCAACGTCCAGTTCGACGACCGCTACGTGTTCGCCGGCCGCGCCTGGAACACCGAGCCGTTCGCGGCCGACGGCACCTACGCCGGCGGCACCGCCCCCACCGAGGTGCGTGTCGGCGAGGACCGCTGGGTGCAGGCGGGCTTCGACGGCTCGGACATCTTCGCCGGCGACGCCGACGTGTTCGGCGCCCTCGACGATCTCGCCGTCGCCCTCGAAGCCGACGACGCCACGGCGGTGGGCGCGTCGCTCGATCCTTTGGACGCGTCCACCCGCGCGGTCAGCGCGGCGCGCGGCGCCATCGGCGTCGAGACCCAGATCGCGGAGGACGCCGCCGCGGTGGCCGAGGCGATGGGCGTGCTCTTCTCCGAGCGCCTCGACGCGCTCGTCGGCGCCGATCCCGTCGAGACCTACACCCGTCTCAACGAGCTGCAGAGCGCCTACACGGCGACCCTGCAGGTGGCGGGGTCGACGACGACGCGGTCGCTGCTCGACTACCTGGGCTGATCCCGCTACGACCTGGAGATGCGCTCGATCGCCCTCCTCGTCCTCGGTGTCGCCTGCCAACCCGGTGACGACACCGGGGAGTCGGGCGTCCCCCCGGATGACACTCCCCCGGTGATCGTGCACGAGCCGGTGTCGGGGACCGTCCCGGTCGGGGAGGATGTCACCCTGACCGCGACGGTCACGGACGACGGCGGCGTCCTGTTCGTCTTCGTGTACTACCAGGACGATTGGTACCCGAACGAGGGGGAAGAGGAGTGGGCCACGTTTTTCGCCGTTTGGGACGGAGACCCGGACCAGTACACCGCCACCCTCCCCGGTGAGGTCGCGCCCGCCGGGGTCACGGCCTACTACTTCGAGGCGGTCGACAAGGCACAGAACGCGGTCTACGCGCCGACGGAGGGGCCGGACGACCCATACCAATTCCGAAGGGAGTAGGGGGGCCGCCGGGGTGACACCCGGCCACGAACGCTACCGAAGCACCCCCGTCCACGTCCCGTCCATGCCACCGCCGTTCTCGGTGTGCATCGTGCCGGAGAAGTTCACGCGGTCGCTGCTCGTGCCCCGGTAGATCGTGTTGCCGCCCTCGATCGCGAGCTCGCCGGTACACGCGTCCCAGTTCCACACGCCGGTGTACTCGGACAGCGTCCACGTACCGCCCGGATCGAGCGGCCAGTCGGTGTAGTCGCAGCCGGTCGTCGGCCAGCAATACGTGACGCCGAGGGTGACGGTGTTCGGCGAGAGCGCCAGCGCGGGGTCGTCGCGGTCGACGAGGCCGTCGCAGTCGTCGTCGATGCCGTTGCACGACTCGATGCCCGCGGGGTTCACCGCGGGGGCGGCGTCGTCACAGTCGACCTCGGCGCCGTAGCCGTCCCGGTCGGCGTCGACAGGTCCGGTGTCATCGGTGTCATCGGTGTCATCGGTGTCATCGGTGTCATC
>JAKFCH010000086.1:0-4466 GCA_036676765.1 Deltaproteobacteria bacterium | reverse complement strand
GGTCGACAGGTCGACAGGTCGACAGGTCGACAGGTCGACAGGTCGACAGGTCGACAGGTCGACAGGTCGACAGGTCGACAGGTCGACAGGTCGACAGGTCGACAGGTCGACAGGTCGCAATCCATATCGATATCGATATCGACCGCGATGCCGATATCGATATCGATTTCCGATATCGATTCCGATCCCGATTCCGATTCCCTACGCCCTCATCCCCGCCAAAAACCCCCGCAGCGCCGCAACCATCCGCGGGTGGTCCTGCGTCCCACACATCTCCCGCGCGGAGTGCATGGAGAGCATCGGGTTGCCGACGTCCACGGCACGGACGCCGAGGCGCGCCGCCACGAGCGGGCCGACGGTCGAGCCGCACGCGAGGTCGGAGCGGTTGACGAACCATTGGGAGGGCACCTCCGCGGCCTCGCACAAGCGGAGGAAGTACGCGGCGCCGTCGGCCTCGGTGCCGTAGCGTTGGGCGGTGTGCTGCTTGACCACCGGGCCGGCGTTGAGCTTCGGCATGTGCTCGCCGTCGTGCTTGTCCCCGAAGGCGGGGTGGACGGCGTGGGCCATGTCGGCGCTGACGAGCCAGCTGCGGGTGAGCGCGCGGGGGAGGCCGCCCGCGTTGGGGCCGGCGCTGTCGCGGGCCATCCGTTCGAGCAGGTGCTCGAGCCACGCGCTCTGGGCGCCGCGCTCGCTGGTGGAGCCGATCTCCTCGTGGTCGAACAGCGCGAGCACCGCGGTGGACTCGGGCAGATCGGCCGCATCGGACGCCAGGAGGGCCTCGAGCCCGGCGTGGCAGCTCGCGAGGTTGTCGAGGCGCGCGGAGTGGAGGAACTCGCCGTTGACGCCCGCGACGACGGCGGGGGTGAGGTCGTACAGGGCGAGGTCCCAGGCGAGCAGCGCGTCGGGTGACACCTCGGTAGCCTCGCCGAGCAGCGCGCGGAGCGGCTCCGCGGCCTTATCCTCGGAGAGGGCGAACAACGCGGGGAGGTCCTTCTGCGCGTTGAGCTTCAGCCCCTCGTCGTTTACCCCGCGGTTGAGGTGGATCGCGAGCGTGGGGATGCGGCAGAGCGGGCGGCGCAGATCGACAAGCACGGCGCGTTGGCCGGCGCCGTCCCGCACGATGACGCGGCCGGCGATGCCGAGATCGCGGTCGACCCACGTGGCGAGCATGACGCCGCCGTAGGGCTCGACGCCGAGCCGCACGTAGCCGTGATCGCGGAGGTGCGGGCGCGGCTTGATGCGGAGGTTGGGCGAGTCGGTGTGGGCCGCGACGAGGTGGAAACCGCCCTCGACGGGGTTCCGGCCGCCGATCCGGAACGCGACGATCGAGCCGCCGCGCAACACGTAGCGGCGGGCGCCGGAGGGCAGGGCCTCGGGGGCCGAGGACTCGTCGAGCGCGGTGTAGCCATGCTGTTCGAGGAGCGTGGCGGCGGCGCGCGCGGCGTGGAAGGACGTGGGGGAGACGTCGAGGAAGGACTGGAATCGCTCGAGGACAGTAGCCAAACGCGCTCCGCGGGAAGGGCCCCTCTTAGCCCGTCGGCGCGCCCCTACAGCGTGTACAGGTACGTCACGAGGTCCTTCTTCTCCGCGTCGGACAAGCGCGTTCCGAGCACCAGGTTGAAGAACTCGACGGTGTCGTCGAGGGTGAGGAGGCGGTCGTCGTGGAGGTACGGCGGGCTCTCCTTGATGCCGCGGAGCGGGAAGGTCTTGATGGCGCCGTCCGCCACCGCCATGCGGCCGTTGACGAGGATCGGCGCGTAGAACCGCTCGGTCTTCAGGTCGTGCATGAAGTTGTCGCTGAAGATGGGCGACGGCTCATGGCACTCGGCGCACCGGCCCTTGCCCATGAACACGGCCTCGCCGCGGAGCTCGGCCGGGGTGGCGAGCGACTTGTCGAGCCGCCCGAAGACATCGAGCTTGGGCGCGGGCGGAAAGTCGAGGATCTCCTGGAATTCGGCCATGGCGTGCACCTCGCTGCCGCGCTCGAGGATGTTGACTCCCTTCTTCTGCGCGATGACGGGATCGCCGTCGAAGTAGGCGGCGCGCTGCTCGAATTCGGTGAAGTCCTCGACGGTGCGGAGGGCGCGTTGGGAGCCGAACAGGCGCTGCTGGTTGACGCCGCGGAGCGAGGGCGTGTCGATGCGGCGGCGGAATTGCTGCGGGCGGATGTCCCCGACGAGGTGGGTGGCGGCGTTGGTGTGTCCGTTCGCGTGGCACTCGAAGCAGGTGACGCCCATGTGGGGCTTCTCGCTGCGACGATCGTCGGTGAGGTTGAACTGCTGCTGGGGGAACGGCGTCACGAGCAGCCGCAGGCCGTCGAGTTGCTTGGGGTTGAGGATGCCGTCGAAGAGCTCGTAGAAGTTCTGGTTGGTGACGAGCTGGCCCTGGGAGACATCCCCGAGGTCGGGCCGGGTGGTGAGGAAGATGGCCGGCGGGAACTCGGGGAGCAGGTGGCGGGGAAGGTCGTACTCGACGTCGAAGCGCTCCAGGTCACGCCCCTCCTGCTTCTTGATCTCCGCGATGTGGTGCTCGGGAAACACCATGCCGCCTTCCTCGTGGAAGGGGTGCGGCAGCGGCAGGAAGCCCTTGGGCCAGAGGCCCTGGGCCTCCACCTGGGCGGGCGTCAGCTTGGCGAGCTGCTGCCAGGTGACACCCTCGGGGAGCTTCACCCGCACGCCGCCCTGGACGGGGGTGCCGCGGGTCATCGTGACGTTCTCCACGGGGCGATCGGAGAGGTCGTACCGCGCGTCGAGGAGGGCGCGGTGGCGCTTCATCACCTCCGACTTCTCGCCCTTCATCTTCTTGTACACCTCGTCGAACGGCTTTGTCGTCGCGACAGGTGCGTAGCTGGTGTCCCCGCGAGAGGGCACCGGGAGCTTGCCCGGCTTCTCCGTGGGCGCCTCGGTGGGCACGCGATCCTGCGCCTGCACGCGCCCGCCCACCAGGGCACAGGCAACGGCGCCGAGGGCGAGCAGGCTGGTGAGCGTGGTTGTACGGAGTCGATCGAAGCCCATCCGGTCCTCCCGCCCGGGGGGGAGCTCCCCGGCCGGATGAGCGTAGGCCCGAAAGATCACCTTTCAAGGAATATTTTCCGGCAACGTCAGCGGCGGATCAGCACGTCCCCCTGCTCGCTGTCGCGGTGGTTCACATCCCACGTGAGGTGGTGGCCCAATTCCTCCGGCACGCCGAACCACGCGCGGAGCTGGGCCTCGAGGAGGGCGATGTCACCCGCGCCGCGCTCCAACTCGCGATGGAGCACGATCCACCGGACACCCGTGCCGCTCACCGCGCCGATCTCGATCCGGTCCTTGGCGGCGAATTGGGTGCGGAGCTGGGTGACGACATCGGGTCGGGCGGCGCTCGCCAGCACCAGCAGGTTGAACCACTCGGCGCCGAAGATGCGGGCGGTCTGTCCGCGGGCGTCGACCCGGTAGGGGATCGGGAGATCGCTGGCGGTCTGGTAGACGAAGTAGCGGGAGGTCGCCATGGTCGCGCCGACCTCGGTGGGGAGGTCGAGGACGCCGCGGGCGGGCCGCTCGTTGTTCGCCGGCGCGGCCTGCCAGACGGCCAGCTCGTCGCGCGCCCGGGCGCCGAGCGCGGCGTGGGTGCGCAGGTCGAGGGCGTCCACCCGCGCGAGCGGCCACGGGGCGGCCAGGAGGAGGTCGGCGGCCACGAGCGCGCCGATCGCCACGAGGTGCGTCCGACGGTCCGCCGCGAGCCGCTCGGCCCCGACGGCCGCGAGCGCCGCCACGGTGGCGACCAGGGGCCAAACGAGGCGCTGGGCGTGGGTGGAGCCGGCGTCGGGGAGCAACGCCACCAGCCACGCGAACGGGAGCGCGAAGCGGTGGCTCCCGACGGTGACCCACCCGTCGCCCCACCAAAGGTAGGCCCCGAGCGAGAGCACCGCCGCGGGGAGGAGCCCGAGGACGACGCGCCCGAGGGATGGACGCGCGCGGACCGCGACGACGACGAGCGCGAGCGCGACCAGGCCGAGGTAGCTGCTGTGGAGGAACGACTCGCCCATCGCGGCGAGATCGACGGACTGGAACCCGAACGGGGCCACGAACGCGCGCGGATCGACGGCGTTGTGGGCGAGCAGGAACTCGCGCACGGCCACGTCGACATCCCCCCGGACGATGAGCGAGCGCGGGTCGGCGATGCTCGCGCGGACGAGCGAGAGCACCGGGATGGCCACGACCACCCCGACGGCCCCGGCGAACGCGGCGCCGCCCACGAGGCGCGGGGCGTCCCGCCGCCAGGACGGGCCCCACGACGCGGTGAGCGCCCAGGCCCCCATCGTGATGCCCGTGGCGAGCCCGTAGTACCAGGTCCCCGACGCCGCCGCGCCGAGCCAGAGGCCCGCCACGAGCCAGCGCCGCGCGCCGCCGCCGCCCCCCGCGAGGGCTCGCCGGGTCGCGGCCAGCGCGAAGGTCGACCAGCACACCCCCACGGCCTCGGAAACGCCG
>JAKFCH010000085.1:0-18557 GCA_036676765.1 Deltaproteobacteria bacterium | reverse complement strand
GTACGAGGAGGCGCCGTCCCCGTCGTTCCGCACGTACGGGCCCCGGACGCGGCGGGAGTTGTTCGCGATGTTGCGGGCAGGGCGATCCTGACCCTGCCCGCCCGGCGCTACCCGCCCTCGTCCTCGATCATCTCCGCGATCTCGACGAGATCGTCGAGCGTCGGCACCAGCTCCGGCACGGCGAGGTTCGCGACCTGCCGCGCGCGCTGCAGGCGATGCACGACCCGCTCCTCGCCATGGTTCAAGCCAGACGGCGACGTGAGCTCCCCCGACCTGCCCTCCGACTCTTCCTTGTCTTCGTTCTCCGACACGGTGCCCCCTCGCATGGAGAGAACCTAGGCAGTCCGACGGGGCCCCGGTGGTCACGAACCGTCGGGTGTCGGCCGGGCTCGCGCTTCGGCGACGGAGCCGACGGCGCTCGTTTCGCCGCCCCCGCCGCCGCAGCGGCCGCGTCCGCGCGGGCCGGCTGCCCTACTCCCGGGCCGCCGCGAACGCCCGGATCGCGTGGGCCACGCCGGCGTCGTCGATCCCGAGGTGGGTCACGAGGCGCACCTGGTCGGCCGCGAGCGCGATGCAGCGCACGCCGCCCTCGCCGAGGCGCGCGGCGAGCGTGTGGGCGTCGGGCGTCGTGACGTAGATCATGTTGGTCTCGGGGCAGCGGGCCTCGAAGCCGAGGGCGGTGAGGCCCTCCCAGAGCCGGAGGGCCCGGGCGTGGTCGTCCGCGAGGCGCGCGAGGTGGTGGTCGAGCGCGTGGATGCACCCGGCCGCGAGGATGCCGGCCTGGCGCATGCCGCCGCCGAGCATCTTGCGGACGCGACGGGCCTTCGGCATCAGCGCCTTCGGGCCCACGAGCACCGAGCCGACCGGGGCGCCGAGGCCCTTGGAGAAGCAGACGTTGACGATGTCGAAGGGCGCCGCGAAGGCGGCGAGTGGTTCGCCCGTGGCGATGTGGGCGTTCCAGAGGCGGGCGCCGTCGAGGTGGGTGTTCATCCCCGCCGCGCGCGCCACGTCGGCGAGGGCGACGCACCGGGCCACCGAGGTGACGGTGCCGCCGCCGCGGTTGGCGGTGTTCTCGACGGAGAGGAGCCGCGGCACGGTGTGGTGGACGTTCGGGGGACGCACGGCCGCGCGCACGGCGGCGGGATCGAGGACGCCGTCGACGCCGGGCACGAGCCGCAGCGTCACGCCGCTGATCACCGCGGGGCCGCCGGCCTCGTAGAGGAACGGGTGGGCGCTCTGCTCGAGGATGACCTCGTCCCCCGGCTCGGTGAGGCAGCGGATGGCGATCTGGTTGGCCTGGGTGCCGCTCGGGACGTAGAGCGCGGCCTCCTTGCCGAGGCGCTCGGCCACCAGGGCCTCGAGGCGGTTGACGGTGGGGTCCTCGCCGAACACGTCGTCGCCCACGTCGGCGTCGGCCATGGCGCGGCGCATCGCGAGGGTGGGCTTGGTGACGGTGTCGGAGCGGAGGTCGACGATCATGCGGGGTCCTGGCTGGCGCGATGCACCAGGGGCGGGAGGTAGTCGGCGGGAAGGGGCACGCCGAACAGCGTGAGGAGGGTGCCGCCGATCTGGGCGATGCCGGGCGTGGCCCCCACCCCCACGATGGGCGGGCAGTCGAGCTTCCAGGCACCGGTGGGGTCGAGGAGGATGAACGGCACCGGGTTGAGCGAGTGGCTCGTACGCGGCTTGCGCTCCCCGTCGACGAGCAGCGGCGCGCCGTTCTTGTCGAGCTCGTACATCTCGTCGGCGTTGCCGTGGTCGGCGGTCACGAGCAGGATGGCGCCGACCTCGCGGCACGCGTCGACGAGGGCGCCGAGGCAGGCATCCACGGCCTCCATGGCCTCCACCGTGGCGGCGAAGTTGCCGGTGTGGCCCACCATGTCGCCGTTCGCGAGGTTGAGGCGCACGTGGTCGAAGTTGCCGGAACGGAGCGCCGTGACGGCCTCGCGCACGATGGCCGCGCACTGCATCGCGGGCTTCTGATCGAAGGGCACGTTGTCGGACGGCACCTCGTCGTAGACCTCGAGGGAGACGGAGATGCGACCGGAGCGGTTGCCGTTGAAGAAGTAGGTGACGTGGCCGAACTTCTGGGTCTCGCTCACGGCGAACGTGCGGATGCCGGCGTCCACGAGGAGCTGACCGACCGTGTGGTCGATGACCGGCGGCTCGACGAGGTAGCGCTTGGGGATCCCGAGATCCCCGTCGTAGCGCATCATCCCCGCGTACACGACCTTGGGCCGATCGCCGCGGTCGAAGTAGCGGAAGTACTCGTCCTCGAAGGTGCGGGAGATCTCGATGGCGCGGTCACCGCGGAAGTTGAAGAACACCACGGCGTCGCCATCCTTGATGCGGCCGACGGGCTCGCCCCCCGCGTCCACGATGACGAAGGGCTCGAGCCACTGGTCGGTCACCTTCGGATCGTCGGCATAGAGCCCCTCGATCGCCGCGGTCGCGCTGGGGAACGGCCGCCCCACGCCGTGCACGTGGCACTCCCAGCCGAGCTTGACCATGCGCCAGTCGGCCTCGTAGCGGTCCATCGTGATGCGCATGCGCCCGCCACCGGACGCGACGGACGCGTCGAGCCCCGCGCTCCGGAGCGCGGCCAGCTTCTCCTCGAGCGGGCGGATCCACCGCAGCGCGCTACGCTCCGAGACATCGCGCCCGTCGGTCAGCGTGTGGACGCGGATGCGCTTGCGGGCCGCGGCGGCGTGGTCGATGAGCGCGTCGAGGTGCTTGATGTGGGAGTGGACGTTGCCGTCGCTCACGAGGCCGATGAAGTGCACCGTGGGGCACGCCATCACCTCCTTCCACGCCTCCGTCTCGAAGAGCCGCCCGCTCGCGATCGCGGCGTCCACCAGGGCGGCCCCCTGCTCGATGACGCGGCCCGCGCCCATCGCGTTGTGGCCGACCTCGGAGTTGCCCATGTCGGCGTCGGACGGGAGCCCGACCGCGACGCCGTGGGCGCGCACGAGGCAGTGCGGCTCGGTGGCGAGGAGCGCGTCGAGGTGGGGGGTGTCGGCCATGTAGACGGCGTCGGTGTCGTCACGCCGCCCCCAGCCGACGCCGTCGAGGATGCAGAGGACGACCGGCGTGGGGCGGGACATCAGGACTCCGTCGGATGCGGTGCGAGGGGCCGGCGGGTGCGGCCGGTTCGGAGGGCGATCGTCACGCTAAGCACGCCGGCGACGGCGGAGCACGGGACGAACAGCCACCAGTAGACGCGCCAGAACACCCCACCCCACTTGAGCGCGTCCATCCGCGTGTTCTGCATGTCGTTTGGCCAGAGGAACAACAACGCGAAGGTGGCCGTGGTGCCGACGAGCTGCCCGACGAAGGCGCCCTGGAGGCCGCGCATCAACCAGCGCGTCGGGCGCTCCACCGCGAGCCCCGCGGAGCGGTGCGCGATGGCGCTGGCGCGACCGGGGATCATCCCCGCGCACAACGCCGGCGCCCAGATGACGCCGGCCGCCGCGCCGACGAGGGGCGCGCGCAAGGCGTAGTAGCGGGTGAACGCGTCGGTGAAGGCGTAGTTCTGCGCCGCGATGCCCCAGGCGGCCGTCGTGAGCCACGACAGCACCGCCCACAGGAGGGCGAGGAGCAGGAACTGGCGCAGGGAGGGCACGCCCGGGGAGCGTAGCGCGGATTCGGCTTCGGGCGACGAGCGGAGACTCCGCCGGTGATCCGGCGCACGGGCGCGCGTCCCGCCGCCGATGGTTAGACCGGCGAATGGCGCGCCGCGTGGTCATCATCGGGGCCGGGATCACCGGCTCGCTCGTCGCCTGGCGGCTCGCCCGCGCCGGCTGGAACGTCACCGTGGTCGAGGCGCGCCACATCGGCGCCGGCTCGTCGAGCCGCACCGCCGCGGGCATCCGCCAGCAGTTCTCGACCCCCGAGACCGTGCTCGGCATGCGCTACGCGGTCGACTTCTACCGCCGCTTCCGCGAGGAGGTCGGCGGAGAGACCGTCCCCATCGTGCAGAACGGCTACCTGTTCCTCTACGCGCTGCAGGAGGACTGGGACGCCGCGAAGTACCGCGTCGAGATGCAGCAGGCGTGCGGGTTGGAGGAGGTGCAAGCCCTCGAGATCGACGCGCTCGTCGCGCGGTTCCCGTGGGTGGAGCGGCACGCGCTCCTCGGCGGCACCTTCTGCCCGACCGACGGGTTCCTCCGCCCCGAGGCCGTCTACAACGAGGCCATCGCCGCCGCGCGCCGCCTGGGCGCCGACATCGTGCAGAACGCGCCGGTCACCGGGGTCGAGAGCAACGGCGGCCGCATCGACGCCGTGCTCACGCCGAAGGGCCGGTTCCCCGCCGACCTCGTGATCGACTGCACGAACGCATGGTCGCCCCGCCTCGCGCGCGTGCTCGGCGCCTCGGACCTGCCGATCGCGCCGCGCAAGCGCTACCTCTGGATGCTCGAGCGCGCCGGCTCGATGAGCGGCGAGACCCTCGCGGGCATGCCCCTCGTCGTCGCGCCGTCGGGCGCGTATTGCCGGCCCGAGAACGAGGATTCGCTCCTCATGGGCTGGGCGCACGACGCCCCGGAGGAGGCCGACTTCTCCTACGAGGACCAGGATCGCGTGGAGCCCGCGTTCTTCCACCGCTCCGGGCCGGAGTCCTACGGCTACGCCACGTGGATGGCGCTCGCCGAGGTGCTCCCCCCCATCGGTGAGTTCGCGGGGATCACCGCCACCACCGCCGGCTACTACGCCGTCACCCCCGACCACAACCCCTTCCTCGGGTACGACCCCGCCGTGGCCAACCTCGTGCGGCTCGTCGGGTTCTCGGGCCACGGGGCGATGTTCGGCCCGTTCACCGCGCGCGTGGCGGAGGCCCTCGCCGAGGCGGGGCGCGACATCGAGACGGTGGACATCCTCGGCCACACCGCCGAGATCGGCGCGTTCCGGATCGGCCGGTCGTACGGGCACGGAGAGCGGCTCGTCATCTGACCGGCGGATTAGGGATCGCCAGCAGGAGCGATCGTGGATTTTCGCGCTCTCACCCATTGGATCTTCGACATGGACGGCACGCTGACCGTGCCCATGCACGACTTCGCGTGGCTCCACGGCGCGCTCGACGTGCCCGTCGGAGAGGACATCCTCGCCACCATCGCGACCCGCCCGCCCGCGCGCGCCGCCGCCGACACCGAGGTCATCCGGCTCTGGGAGGAGGAGGTCGCCCGCCGCGCGCGCCCCCAGGACGACGCCGTGGCCCTCCTCGACCGGCTCACGCAGCGCGGGCGCGTGCTCGGCGTGCTCACCCGCAACACGCTCGAAGGCGCGCGGCTCACGCTCGAGGCCGCGGGCCTCGCGCGCTACTTCGACCCGGCGTCCATCGTGAGCCGGGACTGCGCGCCGCCGAAGCCCCACCCCGGCGGGGGGCAGCGGCTCCTGCGCCACTGGGGCGCGAACGCACGCTCCGCCGTCCTCGTGGGCGACTGGATCTACGACGCCCAGGCCGGCCGCGCCGCCGGGGCCGCCACCGTGCTGGTGATGCGGCACGGGCCGCAGCCGTGGGAGGCCGAGGCGGACCTGCTGGTGGACTCGCTGTGGGAGCTGGCGGCGAACATCTGATCGGCGGATCGGGCCTCCCCGAGGTCAGACCCCGCTGCCCGCCGTCGGCTGCAGCGAGGGCAACCCGCCGCGCTCACGCCACACGAGCCACGCCGCGAACAGCGTCGCCCCGCACGAGACGACCGCCATCCCCTCGAAGATCGCGGCGGTCCCCCACGCCTCGCGCAGCTCGCCCGCGAGCAGGGCCCCCACCAGCGCGCCGACGCCGTAGCTCGCCGCCGAGAACAAGCTCTGCGCCGACGCCGAGACCTGGGGCGGCGCCTTCTCCGCCATGAGCTGCACACCCGCGATCCAGAACACGCCGAACGAGACGCCGTGCAGCATCTGCACCGCCACGAGCGCGACGGGATCGTGGACCTGGGCGGTGAGCCACCACCGTGGGACCGCCACCGCGGCCGCCAGGAGCAGCGCGCGCGGCGCCCCGAGGCGCGCGAGCAGCGGGCGCCCGAACCGCATGACGCCCACCTCGCAGGCCACGCCCAGCGCGACGGCCGAGGCGGTGACCATCGACGGGAGCCCGAGCGCGCGGACGTGGGTGGAGAAGAACGTGTCGTAGACCGAGAGCGTCAGCGCCTGGAGGCACCCCATCCCGAGCAGCGGCACGAGGAACGGCTGCGTGAGGAGCGCCTTGAGCGCGGGGAGCACGGGCGCCGGACCGCCGGCCCCGCGCGTGGGGAAGCGGAAGGCGAGCAGCGTGGTGGCGGCGAGCAGGCCGGCGCCGAGCACGAGCGGGTCGAGGCCGAGGTCGGAGAGGCGCCCGCACGCCACCGCGAAGCCGAGGAACCCGATGGAGCCCCAGAGCCGCACGCGGCCGTACTCCCGGGGGTCGTGCCCCGGCTGGCGGAGGGCCTGGAGCGTGACCGAGTCGACGAGCGGCCCGAGGGGCGCGCGGCCCGCGGAGAAGAGGAACAGGCCCGCCGCGGCCCAGCGCGGGTCGGTGCCGTAGAGGATCGCGAGGTCACCGAGGACCGCGATGGCGCAGCCGATACGCAGGAGCAGCCCGGCCATCGCGAAGCGGTCGGCGAGCCACCCCCAGACCGGCGCGGACACCAGCCGCCCGAGCGGGAGCATCGCCATGAGCAGGCCGATCTGGTGCCCGGTGAGGCCGGCTGCCTCGAGCCGCGCGCCGAGGAACGGGACGACCGCCCCGAGCGCCCCGAGCGAGACGAAGTAGAACGAGCGCAGGAGCGGGAGGGAGGGGAGCACGGTCCTGGTCGTCGGGGAGCCCGCCCCGCTATCCGCCCGACGGGCCCGCCGCGATAGGAGGTCCGGTGAGGTAGGGATGGGCGTGCCCCGCGTGGTGGTCATCGGCGGCGGCTTCGGCGGCCTCGAGGTGTGTCGGCGGCTCGCCGCGGCCAACAAGCGCGGCGAGATCGAGCTCACCCTCGTCGACAAGGAGAACTTCTTCCAGTTCAACCCGTTGTTGCCCGAGGTGGCCACCGGCGCGGTCGAGACGCGGCACATCGTCTACCCGCTCCGATCGTTCTGCATCCCGCGGAAGATCCGCTTCCTCCGCAACAAGGTGCGCGCGGTCGACCCCGAGCGGCGCATCCTCACCCTGCACAACGACCTGACCCTCCCCTACGACAAGCTCGTGATCGCGGCGGGGTCGACCACCAACTTCTTCGGCATCCCCGGCGCGGAGGAGCACTCCTTCGTCTTCAAGACCCTGATGGACGCCATCCGCCTGCGCGCCCAGGTCGTGGAGATGTGGGAGCTCGCGGACCAGGCCACCGATCCGAACGTGCGGCGCGGGCTCCTCACCTTCGTCGTCGTCGGCGGCGGCATCACCGGCGTCGAGGTGTGCAGCCAGCTCACGACGCTGTTCCGCACCACGATGAAGCACCTCTACCCGAACGTGCCGCAGAACCTCGTGAACGTCGTGCTCATCGAGGCCACCGACTCCATCCTGCCCGGCATCCGCGCCAACCACACCCAGGTCGCGCTCGGCCACCTGCGCAACCTCGGCGTCAACCTCCTCCTCTCCCGCAAGGTGGTCGAGGTGACCGAGGCCACCGTGCGCCTCGACGAGGGCTCCGTCATCCCCGCGCACACGCTCGTGTGGACCACCGGCGTGCGCGGCACGCAGCTCGAGCACCCGTGGCCGTGGCCGCTCGGGCGCGGCGGCCGCCTGAAGGTCGACCGGACGTGCAAGGTGACCGACGGCGTGTGGGCGATCGGCGACATCGCCGAGGCCTACGAGGAGGACGGCAAGCTCGTGCCCCAGGTGGCCCAGGGCGCCATCCAGGAGGGGCGCCTCGTCGCGGAGAACCTCCTGGCCGAGATGGCGGGCAAGCCGCCGCGGGAGATGAAGTACGTGGACATGGGGTACTTCGTCGGGCTCGGCAAACACTCCACGGTCGCGTCGGTCATGGGCATCCCGGTGGCCGGCTGGCTTGCGTGGTACCTGTGGGCGCTCATCTACCTGTTCAAGGTGGTGGGCTTCCGCAAGCAGCTCGAGGTCGCGACGGACATGGTGAAGAGCCTGTTCGTCGAGCACGACACGAGCCAGGTGCACGAGCGGCGGCGGATCCTGCGCGAGCGCGACCTGGAGCCCGATCTGTCGGGCGCCTCGGCCGCGCGCAAGCTGCTGACCGCGGCGACCGCCCCGGTGGCCGAGCCGGCGCCGGACGCCCTCCCCCAGAAGGTCGAGGCGAAGTAGGCCGCGCGGGGCTCCGCTGCGGCCAACGAGTGCTATCCTCCGACGACCGTTCGGAGTCAAACATGCATCGCAGCGCGTCGATCCTCCTTCTCGCGCTCGCCGCGTGCCGGCCCGGGGCCACCGTGGTCGTCCTCGACGACACCGACCTCCCCGACGACACCGATGGTCCCGACGACACGGGCCTGCCGGACGACACGGGCCTGCCCGAGGACACCGCCCCGCCGCCCCCGGTGGACGACGACGGGGATGGCTACGCGGTCGACGTCGACTGCGACGACGCCCGTGCGGACGTGCATCCGGGCGCGACGGAGCGCTGCGACGGGGTGGATCAGGACTGTGACGGCACGGTCGACATAGGCGCGGCCGACGCCCCGACGTGGTACGCCGACGCCGACGGGGACGGCTACGGCGCCGAGGATGTCACGCTCACCGGGTGTGACGCGCCGGTCGGGTTCGTGAGGCCTGCGGGTGACTGTGACGACGGGGCTACCGACGTGAGCCCGGGCGCCGTGGAGGTCTGCAACGGCGTGGACGACGACTGCGACGGCACCGTCGACGTGGGCGCGGCCGACACCCCCCTTTGGTACGCGGACGCTGACGGGGACGGCCACGGGGACCCCTCGGCGGACCTCTCCGCGTGCGACGCACCCGAGGGCTACGTGTCCGACGGCGACGACTGCGACGACGCCGACGCCGCGCGGAGCCCCGACCAGCTCGAGGTGTGCGACGCCGCCGATCTCGACGAGGACTGCAGCGGCGCGGCGGACGACGCCGATCCCGGCGTGGACCCCGCGACCACCACCCTCTTCTACGCGGACGCCGACGACGACGGCCACGGCGACCCCGCCATGCCCCTCTCCGCGTGCGCCGCGCCCGAGGGCTGGGTGGCCGACGCCGACGATTGCGACGACAGCGATTCGGGCGTCTCCCCGTCCGGCGTCGAGACGTGCAACGAGCGGGACGACGACTGCGACGGCCTCGCCGACGAGCCCGAGGACGTGGACTGCGACCAGTGCGGAGCCTGGTCGTGGCTGGCCACGCCCTCCGTCACCTCCTACACCCGCCCCGTCGACTACTCCTACGACATCGCGACCACCGTACACACGGTCACCGGCGGGGCGGGCCCCACCTACACGGTCCTGCTGGAGAGGTACGTGCACTGGGACGGCGCGGACGCGAGCTGGCCCTACCGCGGCGCCGAGACCATCACGACGACCGCCACCTTCCGGTGCGAGGAGGACGTCGTCACCCTCGAGGAGCTCGACGTCTACAGCTACGGGTACGGCGGTGCGTGGGGGAGCATCCACACGTGGGGCATCGACGGCACCGTCGAGTACTCCCCGCCGGTGGCGGTGTGGCGGGAGGGGGAGTCCGCCTGGACCGAGGAGACCACGTCCACCACGAACTACGTCTTGACGCCTTCTGCCTACGAGGGCTTGCCGGCGGTCACGACCAGCCTGGCCGAGACGTGGAGCTTCACCGTCGGGGACACCGAGTCGGTCGAGCTCGACGGCGGGTTCGTGGACGCGACACCGCTGGTCATCGACTGGTCGAGCCCCAGGGCCACGGAGAGCCGCTGGTCCTACTTCTTCTACGGCAACGCCATCTGGCTCGACGCCAGCGGGCCCGTGGCCTGGGGATCGGCGACCGAGCCGTACCTCCGGGAGTGACCCGGGCGGCTACTCGACCTCGTCCGGCGGCCGGCACGTGTCGTTCGCCGCGCCGGGGGTGCCGACGTTGCCGTCCGCGCCGTAGAACACGGTCCCCTCGCACCAGTTGGCCCCGACGTCGTTGCTCGTGGTGTCGACCACCTGGAGCTGCATCGACAGGCCCTTGTCGTCGGGGAACGCGGTCGTGTCGTAGACGACCCGGTCGAGCTCGCCCGCGCCGCCGGTGAGGACGATCTCGTCCTCGTTGTTGCCGAGCTCGTAGCTGCTGCCGGCGATGGCGTAGTCCACCGGGGCGCCGCCGTTGACGGACGTGTCCGACGAGCGGCCGATCACCGCGTAGCCGCCGGCCGCGACCGGGACGGGGCTCGCGATCGTGTGCGTGTCCGTGCCGAGATCGGTGAGCACGAGGCCGCAGAGGTCCACCGCGCCGCCGCTCACGTTCTGGACCTCGAACCACTCGCCGTAGAGGTCCTCGGTCGGGTCCGGGTTCTTCATGATCTCGGTGATCACGAGATCGCCCAGGGCGGGCGCGGCGCCGGCGGCCGAGCAGTCGACCTCCACCGGCACGTCGGTGTCGGTGTCCGCATCGGTGTCGGTGTCGGTGTCCGTGTCGGTGTCGGTGTCCGTATCGGTGTCCGAGTCGGTGTCCGAGTCGGTGTCCGTGTCCGTGTCGGTGTCGGTGTCCGTGTCGGTGTCCGTGTCCGCCGCGTCCGCGGTGTCGTCGGCCTTGCCGGCATCGCTTGTATACGTGGGGAGGCACGCCGAGAGTACGAGCGAGAGGAGGAGCATGACGCACACCTGGAAGGTGGGCGCCGGCTAACGCCGGAGCCCGCGATCCGGCAAGCGGTCCTCAGACGGTGGGGTGCCGGCTCACGGGATCCACGCGCGGCGACGTCGTGAGGTCGAGCACGTAGGTGACCATGTCCTTGCCGTAGAACCGGAAGTTGCCGCGCTTGGCGAACCCCCACGACTGGAGCTGGCGGTTCGCCCCCTCGTTGTCGACCTCGGTGGTGACCCGCACGTGCGTGTGCCCGCGGGCGAGGAGCTCGTCGAACAGCACCTTGTTGATGTGGCCGCTCACGCGCTTGCCGCGCAGATCCGGCACGAAGCTGCAGAAGAGGCTCTCGGCGGGCACGTCCTCCGCGCCGGAGACACCGAAGTAGCGGGTGGTCTCCAGGAGCTTCATGCCCACCGTGGGCCGCATGAGGAGCCCCCGCAGCGCGGCGGGGGCCACGAAGATCCCCCGGCGCCGGAGCACCCAGCGGTACATCTTCGCGGTGTCGGTGCTCCCGGCGATGAAGCCCTTCACGTCGCCCCCGTCCGGTCCGGGCTCGACGTAGACGAACCCGAAGAACAGCGGGGAGTCGACGAGGCCGCGGTAGAGCGAGGCGAGGAACGGCTCGCCGAGCAGCGCCCAGAGGCTGTTGCCCATGGCGGCGTGGTGCAGCTCCGCGACCCGCTCGGCGTCCCGGTACTGCATGGGGCGGATGCGGCCGATCACCTCGGGGTCGATGGGAAAGGGCTTGATGACCGCCCCTAGGTCCGACGCGCGCGCGCCGACGGATCCGTCACTCATCCCCGCTCCTTCTTGAGCGTTTCGAGGAACGCGGCCTGGCTGATTGCGCGGTGCTGGGCGGCGAGGAAGTGCCCGATGGCATCCTCGGGCTCGGTGTGGAAGCTCTCGAGGAGGAGGCGCCGGGCGAGCGTGCCGGCCACGGCGTGCTGCGGGCCGAGCGCCGCGAGGGTGCGGGCCAGGACGGCGTCGAGGTCGGGGTCCACGTCGTCGACGACACCGAGGGCGAGGGCCTGGGTGGCGCCCAGCTCGGCGCCCGTGAGCATGAGCCGCTTGGCGTGGCCGAGGCCGACGTACTTGGCGAGACGGAAGGTGGCCATGCCGGGCAGGAAGCCGAGCTTCACCTCGGGGAGGGAGAAGGCCGCCGTCGGCACGCACACCCGGAGGTCGCACGCGAGCACGAGCTGGAACCCACCGCCGACCGACGGACCGTCGACCGCGGCGACGGTCACCTGGGGGAGGCGCTCGACGCGGCTCACCAGCTTCTCCCACTTGTTGAAGCCGTGGATGTCCAGGGCCTCCTTGGGGTCGAAGTCGGCGAAGTCGATGCCGAGGGAGTGCCCGCGGATCACGAAGACCTTGGCGGCCGAGTGGTCCTCGAGGTGATCGCACACGCGCTCGAGCTCCCGGATCATGCGCACGTTGATGCGTGGATGTTTCAGGGTGAGCGTCGCGACCCCACCGGTGTCGGCGCAGCCGTCCTGGAAGGCCAGGGTTTCGTACATGGAAGCTCCTACCAACGGATCAACGCGGTCTCTATCGTGGAGCCCGGTCCCATCGTCATCATGACCCCGTAGTCCCCGCGCTTGACCCGCCCTTCGGCGAGCAGGCGTTCGTAGGAGAACAGGAAGGACCCGCTCGAAAGGTTGCCGAAGTCGCGCAGCACGGAGTGGGTGTGGCGCACGTCCCACTCCGAGATGCCGATGTTGTACTTGATGGCGTCGACCACCTTCTTTCCGCCGCTGTGCACGAGCCAGTGGCCGATGTGGCGGCGCTTCAGCCCGTGCGTGGCGAGCAGGCGGCCGAGGGGGCGCTCGGCGTTCGCGCCCACGACGTAGGGAATGTCACGATCGAGGAAGAAGCTGAACTTCCCGACTGTGTCATCCCAATCGTAGCGCATGGCGCCCACGGCCTCGGGGATGATGTGGCTGTTGAAGCCGAGGATCTTCGGGGCGAAGGCGCGCTCGTCCTTCTCGGAGGCGCGCACGAGC
Source organism: Deltaproteobacteria bacterium (assembly GCA_036676765.1). Lineage (GTDB taxonomy): Bacteria > Myxococcota_A > UBA796 > UBA796 > SXON01 > CAJBVW01. Next base: position 5,870 of record JAKFCH010000085.1, on the reverse strand, counting down.
ACCGCGGCGGCGCCATCTCCGAACAGCGAGTTCACGATCGCCGTCCGCATCGAATTGTCGAATACGTAAGCCGCCGAACAAATCTCCATCGACACCATGAGGGCGTTGCGGCCCGGATTCGCCATCGCCCACGACGACACCGGGTTGAGCCCGTTGAGGCCGGCGTTGCAGCCCATGCCCACGATGTCGACGCGCGAGCAGTCCTCCCGGAACCCCATCTCCTTCATCAGCAGCGCCGAGAGGCCGGGGGTGAGGAACCCGGTCGTCGTGATGCAGCAGAGGTAGTCGATGTCCTTCACGGTGAGGCCGAGCGGCTCCAGGCAGCGATTGACGGCCTGGGGGCCGATCTCCATCGCGCCGCGGGCGTGCTTGGCGAGGAGCTCCCCCTGGGACTCGACCGGCGCGCCGTCGGGGCCGGCGGGGGCGAGGTAGAGGTGCCGGGTGCGGATGTGGCTGCTCGTGAACAGCGAGCGGAGCCGCGGATCCTCCACCCGGTAGCGCGCCAGGAGGTCCTCCTGGCGGTAGCGCTCCGGCGGGTTCGCCGTGCCGACCGAGAGGATGCGTGGCCGCGAATCGAGCATGGCGTACTGTATCGCGGGCGTGCGACGGGCGCGCGGGGCCTCGGAGGCGCCCCGGCCGTGCACCCGCCGGTCGTACCGGGAGCGCTACAACACTTCCAGTACCGGCCCCACCTCGATGCGGAGCGGGCCCGACGCGGTGTGGAGCTCGCCGTCGAGCACGTAGCGCCACGGCCCCGAGGGGCGGAGCTCGATCACCTGGGTGGCCACGATGCGCACGCCCGGCGCGACGCCGCGCCGCAGCCCGAGCGCGAAGGGGGCGAGGCTCCGCACCACCTCCAGGCGCCCGGCATCGATGGCCACGACGCGGAGGTGCCCGGCCGGACGGTCGGCCACCTCGAAGCCGCGCATGTGGAGCAGGGCGGCGTGGTCGAGCGCGGTCGCGTAGAGCCCCGCGAGGCGGCCGTGGCCGAGCAGCGTGCCGTCGCACCGGGCCTCCCCCTGCCAGCCGGAGAGGGCGCGCGTGGCGAGCCTGCCACCGACGAGCGCGCTGGCGAGCGTCCGAAGCCCGAGGTCGCGCACCGCGCCCGGCCCGCGCGCGCCGCGGCGGTCGAACTCGGCGGGCAGCTCGGCGAACAGGCCGAGGCCGAAGTTGAAGGCGACACGGTCGCCGACGCGGAGGGTCTCCATCGATCGGGTGTGGAGCGGATCGCCACGGGCGCGCGCCCGACCGAGCGCGTTGACCTGCCGCAGCGGCGCCTCGGCGCACGCGGACCGCGCCGCCACGCCCATCGTGCCGCCGTGCAGGAGCATCAGCGAGGGGAGCGGCCGGCCGGCCCAGGCGAGGAGGAGCGCGTTGACGACCTCGTGCACGGTGCCGTCGCCGCCCGAGATCGCGACGATCTGCTTCCCCTCGTCGCGCCACCGGCCGAGCAGCGCGGGGAGCACCTCGGCGTCGTCGGTCTCGACCACCTCGCCGAGCGGCGCGAACGCCCCGCGGAGGGCCCGGCGCTGCCACGGGCGCGCGCGGTTGGCCCACGCCCGGGGGTTGATCACGAGCCCCGCGCGGAGCGGCTCCCCCGGGGGGCCCACGATCACGCCGCCGCCCGCCCGGGCCGGTGGATCGTCACGAGGTTGAACGCGGCCGACGTTCCCCCGTCGAGCGCCTCCACCCGGGCGCCGTCCGCGGCCTCCTCGGCGAGCGCGAGCAGCTCGGCCCGCGTGTAGACCGCGTAGTCCTCCCCGCCCGCGAGCACGCCGAGCGTGCTGATGCCGCGGTTGAAGAGGTGGTAGGGCGTGTGGCTCCGCAGCCGGGGTGGCCGCCCGAACGCGTAGGTGAGGAGCGAGCGCTCGGGGTGCACGACGCACACCCGGCCCTTCGGGCGCAGGCACCCGAGCGCCGCCCGGAGCGCCTCCACCGCCGCCGGCCGAGGGAGGTAGAGGCTGCGCTTGAACAGCACCACGTCGAAGCCCTCGGGCTCCTCCTCCGCGCGGATGCGCTCGAGAACGTGGTCCTCCACCCGCCCCTCCACCGTCCGGATGCGCGGATCGTCGCCGACTTGTTCGAGCATTGCTCGACTCACGTCGATTGCGTAGACCCGGGCCGCCCCACGGGCCACGAACTTGCGCGCGACCACCCCGGGCCCGCAGCCCACGTCGGCCACGACGGCGCCGCGGAGATCCCCGAGCGAGGCGAACAATTGCTCGTCCAGCCCGTGGGCCAGCGGCCCGTAGGTGCGTCGGTAGAACCGCGCCGAGATGTCCCATGCCCACAAGCCCATCGTCATCCTCCCAGGGGAAGGCCCTTCCCAAGCAGATAAGGAGGGAGCTGGACCGGGCCCGCGAAGTGTCGTCGGAAACGGTCTCTTTTCGCTTCGGGTCCACCCGGACCGGCGCGCGGCTGCGCTCCGGGCCGAGGCAAGTCGATTTGGCGGTTGACAGCGTTGCAACCCGGTGCTTGGATGCAGGCGCGATGCACCTCCTGCTCTTCCTCGCCTGCACCGATCCCGTGGGGCAGGCCGTGGTGCCGCGGCCGGATCGCGACTCCGGCGTGCCGGACACCGCCACGTCGGAGCCCGACACCGCGGCCCCCGACACCGCGGCCCCCGACACCGCCGACGAGCCCGTGGTGACCGAGGAGTGGGTGGCGGACCAGGACACCACCGACCTCGCGGCGTGGCTGTTCAAGCTCGACCGGATCCACGAGGTCGACATCACCCTCGACGCCGACTCCACCACCTCGATCACGGCGTCGCCCTACGAGTGGTCCGTGGCGTCCATCCGCATCGACGGCGAGGAGCTGGACACGGTGGGCGTGCGCCTGCGTGGCAAGATCGGCTCGTTCCGCACCCTCGCGGGGAAGCCCAAGTTCAAGATCTCCTTCGGCGAATTCGTCGAGAACCAACGCTTCTACGGGCTGGAGGAGCTCTCGCTCAACAACGCGGTGGTCGACTGCTCGTACATGAAGGAGGTCATCGGCTACCGCATGTACCGGATGGCGGGCATCCCGACGCTGCGCACGGCCTACGCCCAGGTGACGGTCAACGGCCTGCCGTACGGCCTCTACGTCATGCTCGAGACCCCCTCCGACAAGTGGCTCGACCGCAACTACGAGCAGCCCGACGGCAACCTCTACGACGGGAAGTACATCTGGTACGGCGGATCCAACTACACGCTCCTCGACTTCACGGCTGGCGTGGATCACCTGTTCCAGCTCGAGGAGGGCACGGACGTCGGCAACGCCGACATCGCCGCCGTGTCGCGGACGCTCGGGGCCCATGCCGGCCAACCCACGTTCTACGACTCCATGGGCGAGGTCGTGGATTGGGACCACTTCCACCGGTACACGTCGGTCGACCAATTCATCGGTCACAACGACGGCTACTCGATGAACACGAACAACTACCGCGTGTACTTCGATCCGTCCGACGGCCGCGCCGACCTCCTCCCGTGGGACCTCGACTACACCTTCCTCCAGGACTACGAGTGGGGGTTGAGTTGGCACGCCGCGAACGGCAACATCACCAATGCGTGTTTCGCCGACGCCACGTGTTTTGCCAACCACCGGGCCACCATGGCCACGTTCCTCGCCACGTGGGAGGCCGACGACTGGGGCCCCTGGCTCGACAACATCGAGGCGCTCACCTTCGCCGCGACGCAGACCGATCCGCGGCGTGAGTGCGCGGCGGAGAGCGTCCAAGCCTACCGTGACTACATCCGCGCCTGGCTCGCCCAGCGCCCGACCGACCTGCGCACCTGGTACGGACTCTGATGCTGCTGCTCCTGTTCGCCTGCTCCGAGGACTTCTCCGCCGACACCGCGGACACCGTCCCCGTCCCCAACGACACCGTGGTGGACACGGACACCGGCATCGACACCGACTCGGACACCGACACCGGCGAGCTCCCCGACCTCCCGCTCGAGCTCTGCATCAACGAGTTCATGGCGGACAACGAGGCCTCCATCCAGGACGAGACCCTCGCGTGGCCCGACTGGATCGAGCTCCACAACCCGGGTGAAGCCCCGGTGATCCTCGACGGCTGGTCGCTCACCGACGACCGCGACGAGCCCCGGAAGAACGTGCTCGCCGGGGGCCTCAGCATCCCCGGCGGCGGCTACCGCCTCCTCTGGGCGGACGCCCTCCCCGACGCCGGGAGCGACCACCTCGCGTTCCGTCTCGGCGGGAAAGGCGGCGAGGTCGCCCTGTACGCGCCCGACGGCCGCGGGAGCATCGTCACGTACGGCCAGATGGCGGCCGACTTCTCGCTCGCGCGCGTGCCCGACTGTTGCGAGGGGGAGGGTTGTCTCGCCTTCGATTTTCGTGGCACGCCGGGTGAGCCCAACGTCGAGCCCGTCTACGAATCCGTCCCGCTGCTCGCCGCGGGCGGCACGTGGCACTATTGGGACACGGGCGCGAGCCCGGGCGTGGGTTGGGAGCAGCCCGGCTTCGACGACACGGCGTGGCCGAGCGGCGCCGCGCCCCTCGGCTACGGGGACACCCACCTCGTGACCGTCGTGAACTCTGGCGTCGACCCCAGCAACAAGCCCGTCACCACCTGGTTCCGCGCGACCGTGAACGTGCCGGGCATCGAGTTCGGCACGCTCACGATGGGCCTGCTCCGCGACGACGGCGCCGTGGTCTACCTCAACGGGGTCGAGATCGCGCGCGACAACCTCCCCGAGGGGGATCTCACCGACGCAACGCTCGCCACCGCCTCGATCGGCGGCGCCTCGGAGACCAACTACTGGGAGTTCGACATCGAGCCGGCGCTGCTCACCGCGGGGCCCAACGTCCTCGCGGTGGCGCTGCACCAGTCGGCCGTGTCGTCGAGCGACCTCGGCTTCGACCTGACGCTCACGGGCGGGGTGCTGGTCGGGGAGTAGGGTTCCGGGAGGGGCGACCGACGCGGGGCGCGGTTCCCGGCGCCCAGAGCGGCGCCGACCGCGCCCGGTGGGCGGGCGCGTGGGTCCGATGGCTACGGCGCGACGACCATCGTTCCGGAGAGCCAGCTCCCGAGCGAGAGGGTCTCGCTGCTCTCGCAATACGCGCCGAGGGACCACACGGCGGAAGGAACGGGACCACTCCAGGCGAACCGGGCGTCGCAATCGCTGCCCTCGCGGTTGGGAAACTCCTCGAAGAACGCGTCCCATACGCCCGCCGAGAAGGCCAGGTCCGGGCCCGCTTCGCCATCTTCGTACCGAGTGGCCTCGAGGTCGAGCGCATACGCTTCGATCCCGACCGTGGCCGTTCCCACCACGTCCCCGGAAGCGGTGGACACGTCGGTCGTCCAGGCGAGGTGGAGCACCTCCGCGAAGGGCTCGCCGTGGAGCTCGGCGCAGTCGGCACCTGCGCGAGAGACGCGCGTGGCGACGAGGTCTCGGGTGTCGGAGAAGGTCACGGTCTCGGTCAGGTATCCAAGCGAATCATCCTCGTACGTCACCGCGAACGTGAGCGGATCACTGCCGAGGAGCGAACGGAGTTGATCGGCGGAGAAGCCCAGATCCACGGGTTCGTCGATCGCCACTGCCGTTTCGGTCTCCGTACAATCCAATGAGCGTCTATAGACGAAGCTTTGTTCCTCACAGCCGAGAAGCGTCAGGAGGATGCCTACTACCTCACGTCAGGGAATCTGACCGGTTGGGCATAGGCCGGATATATATATATCCGCTTACGACGCGCCGGAATTGAGCGGGGATTGATCAGCCGAACAGCGGCGCCGAGTCGAGGGCCTGCTGAAGGCGGCGGCCGCCGAGAGCACCCCTGACGGACAGGTCCCCGCTCGACGTCCTCCGGGCGGCCGCCGAGGGCACCCCTGACGGACAGGTCCCCGCTCGACGTCCTCCGGGCGGCCG
>JAKFCH010000084.1:0-10279 GCA_036676765.1 Deltaproteobacteria bacterium | reverse complement strand
GTCGCGCGTCCGCGCTCCGCTTGCGCGGTCGCCGCCCGCGGCGAGGCGCAGAGCCGGCCGGCGCAGCCGGCCGCCCGCCGGTCACCGGCCGCGCGGCGAAGGTTAGGTGCGCCCCGGAACACGCCATGACCGAGCCCCCGACGAGCCCCGCGCTCCTGCCGCTCGTCGCCGAGGACGGCGACCAGCTCTCCCTGCACTTCGAGTGGACGCAGGTGCAGAGCCGCGTCCTCCGGTCCGATCCCGACCGCCTCGTGCTCGACTACACGCGGACGATGATGGGCTTCGTCGTGCTCTCCCCCACGCCCGCGCGCATCGCGATGATCGGCCTCGGCGGCGGCTCGCTCGCCCGGTGTTGCCGGCGCGCGCTGCCCGACGCCGACTTCACCGCGGTCGAGCTCTCCGCCGGGGTGATCGCCCTGCGCGACGCCTTCGGCGTGCCCCCCGACGGCCCCCGCTTCCGCGTCCTCCACGGCGACGGCGCCGACTGGGTCCGCGCGCCCGACGCACCGCTGGACGTCCTCCTCGTCGACGGCTTCGACCGCGCGGGCCAGCCCGCCGCCCTGTGCAGCGCGACCTTCTACGATGCATGCGCCGCGCGGCTCGCCGAGGGGGGCGTCCTCGTCGTGAACCTGAACGCCGACAGCACCGGCTATGGCAGCTACGTCCGCCGCATGCTCGACACCTTCGCGGGCAACCTCGTCGTCGTGGAGACGGACGACCGCCAGAACAAGATCGTGTTCGCGAGCAAGGGCGGGGCGTTCCCGCCGTCGGCCGAGGTGCTCCGGGCGCGTGCCGAGGTCTTCGTGGCGGCCGACCCCGCGCTCGCCCACCTCGCGCTCGCGGACACCGCCGCGAGGATCGACCGCGCGCGGCAGACGCGGAGGCGCTGAACCTCCCACCTCGCCGCGCACCCGCGGCGGTCGGCGCCGCCCCGGGCGCCGGGCACCGCCGCGCTCCCGCTCGAGCCCCCCGGACCCCGCTCGAGGCCCCCCGGACCCCGCTGCCCGGACCCCCGCGTTAGATCGGCCAGCCCACCCGGAGGCCCCGTGGAGACCGCGCGTTTCATCCCGACCCACAAGGTGCGCATCGTCACCGCGGCTTCGCTCTTCGACGGGCACGACGCCAGCATCAACATCATGCGCCGCGTGCTCCAGGCCGGCGGCGCCGAGGTGATCCACCTCGGGCACAACCGCTCGGTCTCAGACGTGGTCGACGCCGCCATCCAGGAGGACGCGCAGGCCATCGCGATCTCGTCCTACCAGGGCGGCCACATGGAGTACTTCCGCTACATGCGGCAGCTCCTCGACGAGCGCGGCGCCACGCACGTGAAGATCTTCGGCGGCGGCGGCGGCGTCATCGTCCCCGAGGAGATCCGGGCGCTCCAGGCGGACGGCATCGAGCGCGTCTACTCCCCCGAGGACGGCCGCCGGCTCGGCCTCCAGGGGATCATCAACGATCTCCTCCGCCGCTCCGACTTCGACGTGACCGCCGCGGGCACGGCTGGGGAGCCCGAGCTCGCCGAGCGGGTCGTGAGCGGGGATGTCGGGGCGCTCGCGCGCGCGATCACGTGGCTTGAGAACGAGCGCGCCGGGGCGCAGTCCGCCGACTGGCAGGTGCTCCCCGAGGATCTGCGCCACCTCATCGAGGGCCCCCACAAGAAGGCGCCCGTGCTCGGCATCACCGGCACCGGCGGCGCCGGCAAGTCCTCGCTCACCGACGAGCTCGTGCGTCGCTTCCGCTTCGACTTCCCCGACCGCAAGGTGGCGGTGCTCTCGATCGACCCGACCCGTCGGCGCACGGGCGGCGCCCTCCTCGGTGACCGCATCCGGATGAACGCGCTCGATTCGGGCGTGTTCATGCGCTCGCTCGCGACGCGCGCGGAGAAGGGCGAGCTAAGCGCCGCCACCGCCGGCGCGGTCCGCCTCTGCGCAGCGGCCGGCTACGACCTCGTCATCGTCGAGACCAGCGGCATCGGCCAGGGCGACATGGGCATCGTCGAGCTCGCCGACGTGTCGCTCTACGTGATGACCCCCGAGTACGGCGCCGCGAGCCAGCTCGAGAAGATCGACATGCTCGACAACGCCGACGTCGTCGTGCTCAACAAGTTCGAGCGCCGCGGCGCGGAGGACGCCCTCCGCGACGTGCGGAAGCAGGTCAAGCGCAACCGCGAGCTGTTCGCGACGCCCGACGAGCAGCTCCCCGTCTTCGGCACCATCGCGAGCCAGTTCAACGACGCGGGCGTCAACGCCGTGTACCGCCACCTGCTCACCCGGTTCCCGACCCTCGCGACGCACGAAAGCCGCATCCCCGACCCCGGCACGAAGGCGAGCCCGCCGCGGCGCCGCATCCTCCCGCCGGAGCGCACGCGCTACCTCGGCGAGCTCGTCGACACCGCGAAGAAGTACCGCACCCGCGTCGAGGAGCAGGCCGTGAAGGCGCGGAAGCGCTGGCAGCTCGCCGCCGCGGCCGACCTCGTGGCCGATGCCGCCCCGGTGCTCCTCGCCGCGCGCGACGCCGTGGCCGTCGACGCCGACACCCAGCGGATCGTCGAGGGCTGGCCCGCGCACAGGGCCACCTTCGCGGGCGAGAACTTCGTCTACACCGTCCGCGGCCGGGAGATCCGCCAGTCGCTCCGCACCGAGAGCCTCTCGCGCCTCCCGATCCCGCGCATCAGCGTGCCGCGCTTCGAGGATCACGGCGAGATCGTGCGGTGGTGCGGCCTCGAGAACTTCCCCGGGCACTTCCCGTACACGGCGGGCGTGTTCCCGCTCAAGCGCCAGGGCGAGGACCCGAAGCGCATGTTCGCCGGCGAGGGCGGCCCCGCGCGGACCAACGCGCGCTTCCACTACCTGTGCCAGGGCGAGCCCGCGAAGCGCCTGTCCACCGCGTTCGACAGCGTCACGCTCTACGGCGAGGACCCCCACGAGCGCCCCGACATCTTCGGCAAGATCGGGGAGTCCGGCGTGAGCGTGCCGACGCTCGACGACATGAAGATCCTGTACGCGGGCTTCGACCTCTGCGACCCGACGACCTCGGTGTCGATGACCATCAACGGCCCCGCGCCGATCCTGCTCGCGATGTACTTCAACACCGCGATCGACCAGCAGGTGGACCGCTTCGTCGTGACGCACGACCGCGCCCCGACCACGGAGGAGCACGCCGCCCTCGCCGCGAAGACCCTCTCGACCGTGCGCGGCACCGTCCAGGCCGACATCCTCAAGGAGGACCAGGCGCAGAACACCTGCATCTTCTCCACCGAGTTCGCGCTGAAGCTCATGGGGGACATCCAGGAGTACTTCGTGCGTCACGACGTGCGGAACTACTACTCGGTGTCGATCAGCGGGTACCACATCGCCGAGGCGGGCGCGAACCCCATCTCGCAGCTGGCGTTCACCCTCGCGAACGGTTTTACCTTCGTCGAGTACTACCTCGCCCGCGGCATGAAGATCGACGACTTCGCCCCCAACCTCTCCTTCTTCTTCAGCAACGGGCTCGACCCCGAGTACACCGTCATCGGGCGCGTGGCCCGGCGTATCTGGTCCGTCGTCATGCGGGAGAAGTACGGCGCCGACGAGCGCAGCCAGAAGCTCAAATACCACGTGCAGACCTCGGGCCGGTCGCTCCACGCGCGCGAGATCCAGTTCAACGACATCCGCACCACGTTGCAGGCGCTCCTCGCGCTTTTCGACAACTGCAACTCGCTGCACACGAACGCCTACGACGAGGCCGTCACCACGCCGACCGAGGAGTCGGTGCGCCGCGCGATGGCGATCCAGATGATCATCAACAAGGAGCTCGGCTGGGCGAGGAACGAGAACCCGCTCCAGGGTAGCTTCTTCGTCGACGAGCTGACCGATCTGGTCGAGGAGGCCGTGCTCGCCGAGTTCTCCCGCATCGACGCGCGCGGCGGCGTGCTCGGCGCGATGGAGACCCAGTACCAGCGCGGCAAGATCCAGGAAGAGTCGTTGTACTACGAGGAGAAGAAGCACGACGGCTCGCTCCCCATCATCGGCATCAACACCTACCAGGACCCGACGACGCTCGGCGACGACTGGGAGCCCGCGCCCGTCGAGCTGCGCCGCGCCACCAACGACGAGAAGCAGGCCCAGATCACCGCCGTGCGCCGCTTCCAGGCCGCCCACGCCGACGAGGCCCCCGAGGCGCTCGAACGCCTCCGCCTCGCGGCGCTCGCGGGCGACAACCTGTTCACCGAGCTGATGAAGGCGGTGCGCGTCGCGAGCCTCGGGCAGATCACGCACACGCTCTACGAGGTGGGCGGGGCGTACCGGCGGAACCTGTAGGGAGGAGGGCGTCGTACACGCCGTCTTCGCCGCGGTTGTGCCGGACACCGGCGGGCGTCACCAATAGTACGGGTCATCCCACGGGATGTCGAAGCCACGCCAGATGCCGATGAGGGTGGGCTCTCCGTCGGCGACGTAGACGGCGAAGAGGTCGGCGTAGCCGTCGACATCGACGTCGCCTGGGCTCGCGAAATTGAGGCCGGGGTCGACGCGGATGTGTCGCTCGGGCAGGGAGCTCCGGAGCGCAGGGACAACACCGCCCTGTAACAACAGGTGCCCATACGGTGGTCCGTCGTCGACGGCGAGGTCGGAGATCCCGTCGCCGTCAAAGTCCGCGGCAAACACGACGCTACCAATCCGGTCGTCGTCGTCCGTACCTACATAAGAGCCGAGCGCATCGGAGCTCAGAAAGTCCCCGCGTGTGCTTCCGGAGAACAAGAATACCTCGCCGTGCCTGTGCCCGATGCTGCTCGAATAGTCTGCCCCGGTTACCATGTCATCAAGCCCATCCCCGGTCCAATCGCCGACGGAGTGCCAGTTCAGGGACAGCGCGCCGCCGTCCTCCTCCGAGTATCCCAATTGGGCGATCGCCACATCCGCGAACGCGCCGCCGCACGCGCCCCGGAGGTCGGCCCCGCTGACGAGGAGCAGGCCCCCGGTGCTGCTATACGCCGCGAGGTCCGCCTGCCCGTCCCCGTCGATGTCGCCGAGCAGGTGTGGGAGCCCGTAGCGGCCATTTCCCAGACCGCAGCGGGTGTCCCAATCCCCGCCGAAGTAGAGGTCGACCTCCACTCCGACCTCCTTCAACAGCGCCTGGTTGCTCACCGCGGCGTCATCGCGGCCATCCCCGTCGAAGTCACCACCCGCTGCAATTATAATACCCCAGTTGTCCCGGTCCTGGTAGTACCCAGGCCACTGCGCGTCGGCATCCACGTACATGCCCCTCGTCTCGCCGCGAGCGAAGGGCCCGAAGTGCAGGTCGATGCCGAGGTTGTCGTGGTCTGCGAAGCCGAGGTCGGGCACGCCGTCTCCGTCGACGTCGCCAACGTCGAGGATCTCCCTGCCGTAGATTCCCCTGTCGGTGTCGGCGCGCAGCCAAGCCTCGTCGGGGATGATCATCATCCCCTCCTCGGGGAGCGCGCCTCCCGGCATCACCGCGTGGAAGCCACGCGGGCTCTGCCCCAACACGAAGTCTGCCATGCCGTCGCCCGTCACGTCGGAGATCATGCCGAAGGAGCCCCCCATGTTTCCTTCGGTCTGATAAGCCCACCGCACCCCCGCATCCGGCTCCTGAACGCCGGAGCAGCTCCCCTCGGTGAGCGGCTCCCCGTCGCAGTCCTGGTCCACCGCGTCGCAGTACTCGACCGCGCCGGGGTGCACCCAGGCGTTCGCGTCGTCGCAGTCGTCCCCGTCCACCGCCGCGTCCACGTAGCCATCTTCGTCGGCATCGGTGGTCGGCGGAGCGGTGTCCCCGGTCTCCTCGGACGTGTCCTCGAATGTGTCGCCGGTCTCGTTCGTGTCGGTCGCGGTGTCCGGGGTGTCGCCGGTGTCCGATCCCGCGTCGGCCGATGCGTCCTTGCCACCGTCGCACGCGAGCAGGGAGAGGAGCGTGAGGGCGAGGTGCATCACCAATGGTACGGGTCCTCCCAGGGAATGGCAAAGCCGCGCCAGGTGCCGATGAAGGTGGGCTCGCGGACTGCCGCGTAGACGTCCAAGTGGCGGCGTGTCCGTCGCCGCGGGACGGCACAGGTGTAGGGGCTCCGACGAACAACTCGCGCGTCTGGCGGAACCTCCAAGGATGGCGGGCGGCCGGACCGGGCGCGGCCGCCCGGCCGCCGCGGAGGCGTGGTCGAGGAGACGGGGGCGGCGGCTCCGAAAGGGCGCGGGACAGGCCCCTGAAGCCCTTGACGTGCGCGCGCTCCTACACCCGGCTTTCGCGCACGGATCACGCCGAGCTATAGTGCGCGCCGAGGCACGACCCCCGTGGCGGAGATCGGCGATCGCATCGGCCCCTTCGAGATCATCGAGCTCCTGGAGCAGGGTGCCCTGTCGACCCTGTACCGGGGCCTGCGCGCCGACGGCACGTCCCGCCAACCCCGCGAGGTGATCCTCCGGCAGGCGGTGGCCGGGCCCGACGGGGCGCCGCTCCCGGAGGCGCTCGACGGCGTCCGCGCCGAGTACGAGACCCTCCGGGTGTTGCAGGACGAGCGCATCCCGCAGGCCGTCGCGCTCTACGGCGGGCACGGCGCCTCGGCGCGGATGTGTGTCCACGGCGCCTCGCTGCGGGACACGCTGCGGCTCGTGGAGGCCGGGCGCATCGACCTCGACGCCGCCACGTCCACCGACATCCTCGTCGAGCTCGCCTATGCGCTCCGCCACACCCACGCGATCGTGCGCGAGGAGGGGGGCCGCATCGTGCACGGCGCGATCGCGCCCGAGGTGATCTGGCTCACGGCGGAGGGCAAGGTGATGCTCCTCGGGATCGGCGATCCCGAGCCGTCCCACCCCCGGCCGCTCGCGCCCGAGCAGCAGCACGACGTGCAGGACCCCCGCACGGACCAGTGGCTCCTCGGCGCCCTGGGCATCGAGCTCCTGCGCCACGCGCCGGAGGTGCTCGACCAGGCCCGCGGCGCCTCGGTCGAGGTGGCGTACGGCATCCTGCAGGCGCGCTGGCCCGAGGCGACACGGGTGCTCGCGCGGCTGCTCGCCGAGTCGCCCGCCAACCGCTACGACGGGGACGAGCGGCTGATCAAGGAGCTGCTCGCGCTCTCGCGGAACATCGGGGGGGTGTCGAAGCGCGCCGAGGCCGGCGCCCGCACCATGCAGCTCGTGGCGTCCCTGAGCGGCGCGGACGCGGCGTCGTTGCTGGTGATGCCGGACGCTTCGCCGGAGGTGGCGGCGGTTCCCGTCGCACCAGCCGCGCACGTCGCGCCAGCCGCGCACGTCGCGGCAGTCGCGCACGTCGCGCCAGCCGCGTACGTCGCGCCCGGGCCGGAGCCTCGGCGCGCTCCCGTGCCGACGCCGCGCGCCGAGCCCCGGATGCGCCTGGACGACGCGCTCCTCGCGACGCCGCTGCACCACGACGCCGATCCCACCGAGGTCTACGCGCCGCGGCTCTTCGGCGCGCGCGTACCGATCGTCCCCCTGTCGGCGAGCCAGCACCACGCCGAGCAGGTGTTCGTCGAGGACACGCTCACCGACCACCCGGTGTGGGGCGGCGCGCTCGCGCAGGTCCCGCCCGCCGAGGACCCGCTCTCGGACGACCCGCTGGAGATGGACACGTCCGTCGACGACGAGCCCCCGACGGACGACGCCGAAGGCCCCGCGCTCGGCGACATCGAGGTCATCGAGGACGCCGCCGCGAACCTCGGGGCGGATCCGGGCTCGGACCTGGACGAGGGCTCGAACGAGGGCTCGGAGCCGAGCCTCCCGGCGTTCCGGCGCACCGCCCCCCCGGACGAGGACCTGGTCCCCGATCGCGTCGTGGTCGGCGCGATGGTGGCGTTCGGCGTCGTGACGGCGCTCCTCCTCGCGTGGCGGTTCATCGGCGGGTAGGCGCACGGCGTCGATCAGCGGGCGCGGGCCCCCCGCGGCGCCCCATCGGGCCCCGACCGGATAGGGACGCCCCATGTTCGACGTCCTCCCGGTCCGCACGCCGACGGTGCCACCGGCCACCCACACGAACTGCTACCGCTTCGGGCGCACGGTGATCGATCCGGCGTCACCGTGGGCCGACGAGCAGGAGCGGTTGGCCGCGTGGGCGGGTGTCGGATCGAACGGGCGCGGCGTCGACACGATCCTGCTCACCCACCATCACGTCGATCACGTCGGCGGGGTGGCGGATCTCGTCGCCCGCACCGGCGCGAAGGTGTACGCGCATCCCGACGCGCGCGTGCCGTTCCGCGTGGACGGGCAGCTCGTCGACGGCGATGTCGTCGACACCGGCGCCGGTCACCTCCGCTGCCTGCACACGCCCGGGCATGCCGACGGGCACCTCTGCTTCCGCGTCGAGGAGTCCGGGGACATCGTGGCGGGCGACATGGTGGCCGGCCACGGCACCATCGTGCTCATCGAGCCCGAGGGCCACCTCGCGACCTACCTCGCGAGCCTCGAGCGGCTCGTGCCGCTGGCGGGGCGGCTCCTCCCGGCGCACGGGCCGGTGCTCGAGGACGGCCGGGCCGTGCTCGAGCGGTACATCGCCCACCGCCACGCCCGCACCGAGCAGATCGCGGCCGCGCTCGGCGGTGGGCCGCTGGATCCCGAGGGGATCGCCGCCGTCGTGTACGCCGGCGTGCCCGGCGTGAACCTCGGCCTCGCGGCCGTGCAGGTCCGAACCCATCTCACGTGGCTCGTCGAGCGCGGGCGCGTGCGCGCGGTCGACGGCGCCTACGCCCTGGAGTGAGTCGTATGTCGTCGTCATCGGATGATTCGGAGCTCCAGCGCGGCCTGCAGAGCCTCAAGCGCGCCGCCGCCGGGGTGGCCGGGCGGCTGCTCGGGCCGAAGGCCATCGGGCGGGAGGAGCTGCCCCCCGAGGCCGCGATCTCGCCGGAGGCGGACGAGGCCATCGCCCGGGCCGGCGCCGAGGTCGGGCGGATCCTGCACGCCACCGGCGAGGGCTTGAAGGCCCACCCGCTCGACCCCGCCGGGGCGATCCGCACGGCGCGCGCCTCCGCGGGCGATTCGTTCGAGGCCGACCCGGGGTGGACCCCGCTCGCGGCCGGGATCAAGAACCTCGGCGGCGGGCTGGCCCGCGTGGCGGAGGGCGTGCTCGACGTGGTGGCGCCGCGGCGGCCGAAGGACGGTGCCGACGGCGCGAACACCGGCGACGGCGTGGATGGCGAGGACGCGGGCGGCGCGGTGTCCCGGAACGGCGAGGGCCCCGGTGCGGCTTGATCGGGGCCTGCTCGTCACCGGCACGGACACCGGGGTCGGAAAGAGCGTCGTCACCGCGGCGCTCGCGGCGGCGCTCGCCGAGGCGGGCGTGGCGGTGCGGGCGCTCAAGCCGGTGGCGTCGGGGGTGGAGCCCGGCGATCCCGGGGAGGACGCCGCGCTGATCGGCGCCGCCGCCGGACATGCCCCGGCCTCGTTCCTCCGCCTGCGCACACCCGTGTCGCCCCACCGGGCCGCGGCGCTCGAGGGCGTGACCGTCGATCCCGCCGCGATCGTCGCGTGGGTGCAGGCCAACGCGGGGGCGGTCACCCTCGTCGAGGGCGCGGGCGGCTGGGAGGTCCCGTTCGCGGCGGATTGGCGCGTGTCGCACCTCGGCGTGGCGCTCGGGTGGCCCGTGCTCGTGGTCGCCGCCGACCGCCTCGGGGTGCTCAACCACACGCTGCTGACGGTCGCCGCCGTGCGCCGCGCGGGGCTCCCGGTGGCGGGGGTGGTGCTCACCGGCCCCGAGGTGGGCGGCGCGCCGATGGACAACCGCGCCGAGCTCGTCGATCTGCTCGTGGACGTCGCCGTCCGCCGCATGCCGTGGCTCCCGTCGCTCGACCGCGCCGCGCTCGCCGAGGCGGGGCGCGACCTGTTGCGGGGCGACGGCGGGCGCTGAGGCCGCGCCCGCCGGAAATCGGCGCCTATCCTTGGGTTCCCCCAGGGAACCGCCGTGATCCTCCCGCTCCTGCTCGCCCTCGCCTGCAACCCGCCCATCCCCGAGGACACCGGCGAGGGCGCGATCACCTGCGTGGACGCGGACGGCGCCCTTCACCCCCTCGGCGAGACCTGGGACGCCGGCGACGGGTGCAACACCTGCTCCTGCGAGGAGGGCGGGAACGTGGAGTGTACGGATCTGGCGTGCTGAGGGGTGCGAGGGGGCGGTCGCGCGGCCGGACGGACCCGACACGATCGGGCTCACGGCGCCCACTGGATCCGTATCCACCATATTCAGCTTGAAGCCTCGGCATTCGGGGCATGGGGGCGGACGGACGAGATGGCCGGCCCGGTTGGCAAGGGTTTGAACCGAAGGACAGCCGTGGTTCCAG
>JAKFCH010000083.1:0-19192 GCA_036676765.1 Deltaproteobacteria bacterium | reverse complement strand
CGCGCCGACCGCCTCAGCCCCTCCGACCCTGCCGGTCCGCCCGCTCCCCGTCGACGCGCTGCTCCCCGTGCCGCGGTTCCGCGATCTTCGTGTCGTGGGGCAGCTCGCGACCACGTACGTGCTCTGCGAGGGCGCCGGCGAGCTCGTCGTCATCGACCAGCACGCCGCGCACGAGCGGGTCACCCTCTACAAGCTCATGCGTGATCCGCGCGCCGCGCTCGGCGGGGCCCAGCGCCTGCTCGTGCCCGTGCTGATCGAGCTGCCGGCGGCCCGCGCGCGGCTGCTCGCGGCCCAGGTCGACCGCCTCGCCCCCTACGGCCTCGAGATCGCGCCGATGGGCGGCGGCACGTTCGCGGTCCAGGGCCTCCCGGCCGCGCTCCGGGACATGGATCTCCACACGCTCCTCGCCGACATCGCCGACGAGCTCGCGGAGGGCGGCGGCGCGAGCGCGGCCGACGATCGCCTCCAGCTCGCCCTCGCCACCCGCGCGTGCCACACGAGCGTCCGCGCGGGGCAGGTCCTCTCCGAGCTCGAGATGCGGGCCCTGTTGGTCTCGCTCGACGAGGTCGACTTCTCGGTGTGCGCCCACGGCCGCCCCGTCGCCATCCGTGTCGGCACGGGCGAGCTCGAACGCCGCTTCCACCGCGCGTAGGAGGGAGCCGTGCGTCCGACTCCGGGGCTCCCCATCGTGCTCGTCGGCCCGACCGGCGCGGGAAAAACCGACGTGTCGCTGGAGCTCGCCGCCGAGCTCGGCGCCACCGTCGTGTCGATGGACGCCATGCAGGTCTACCGCGGCATGGACATCGGCACCGCGAAGGTGTCGGTCGAGGTGCGCGCGGCGATCCCGCACCGGTGCATCGACATCCGGAACCCCGACGAGCCCTTCTCCGCCGCCGACTTCGTGGCCGAGGCCGACGCCGTCACCGGGCCCGTCGTGCTCTGCGGCGGCACCCCCTTCTACCTGCGCGCCTGGCTCTTCGGGCTCGTGCCCGCGCCGCCCGTCGACCTCGCGCTCCGCGCCGCGCTGGAGGCCCTCCCCGATCCGCACGCGCGCCTCTCGGAGGTCGACCCCGTCCTCGCCGCGCGCCTCCACCCCCACGATCGCGTGCGCGTCGTCCGGGGCCTCGAGATCCACGCGCTCACCGGGCGCCGGCTCTCCGAGCTGCACGCCGAGGATCCCCACGCGCGCCGGGAGGCCCGGGTGATCTGGATCGACCGGGAGGATCTCTACGAGCGGCTCGACCGGCGCGTCGACGCGATGATGGCGGAGGGGTACCTCGAGGAGGTGCGGGGCCTGCTCGACCGGGGCTACGGGAGGGAGCTCAAGCCCATGCTTTCCCTCGGGTATCGCCACCTCGCCGCCCACCTGGCGGGCGAGGTCTCCCTGGACGATGCGGTTGGGCTGACGAAACGAGACACGCGCCGCCTCGCCAGGAAACAGCGGGGTTTCCTGCGGTCGTTGGGATTTTCTCCGCGCCTGGACGTGAAGCTGGGAGCCGCTCGGGCGTTGTTGGAGGGACGGTAGCGCGCCCGGGCGCCGCCGGTGTCACACACACCGAGGACGACCCCACGATGCGCGCCGCACCCCTCCTGTTCGTCCTCGCCGGATGTACCCCCACGGAGATCGCCGATCACTCGGTGGTCGGGGGCGACGTGCTGGCGGTGCGGGTCGAGGTCGACGCCGGCAACGTGACCGTAAACGCCGGCGGGACCTCCATCCACGTGGCCCGCACGCTCCGCGGCGCCGCGACCCTGACCACCACCCAGCGCGTGGTGGACGGCATCCTGCGCATCGAGGCCCACTGCGAGTCGATCATGCCGTGCGGCGCCGACATCGAGCTCACCGTGCCGCTCGGGATCCCAGTGGACGTGCGGACCGGCGAGGGGGACGTGCGCGTGGTCGGCCTCGACAGCGACCTCTCCGTCGAGGTGGGGGACGGCGACGTGGTGGGCGAGGGCCTGCTCGGCGACACCGTCCGCGTGCAGGCGGGCTGGGGCGATGCCCGCCTCGGGTTCCTCACCCGGCCGACCGAGGTGAACGTGGGGGTCGGCGTCGGTGACGTGCGGCTCTCCGTGCCCGAGGGGGGCTACGACCTCGACGTCGAGACCCTCGGCGGGCAGACCCTCGAGGGCGTGGCGCAGGACGACGCGGGTCCGCTCCTGAGGGTGCGCACCGCGAGCGGGCGGGCGGTCATCGAGCGGGCGATCGTCGAGCGAGGGTAGGGCAGGGGCCTCCGAACGCGCCCCGTTAGACCTCCGCGATGATCGCCCTGGTCGCCAACCTCGCCCTCTTCCTCGTCGACCTGCTCGCGCTCGGGGTGCTCTTCCGGACCCGCGCGCCCGGCCGGACCCTCCTCGTGCTTCCCGTGGCGACGCCGGCCTTCCTCGTGACGGGGAGCCTGGTCCTCGGGTGGAAGACGTTCGCCCTGCTCCAGGTGCTCGCCTGGGCGATCTTCCTCCACGGGCCGATCCTGCTCGCGACCGTGGCCGTGGTGACCCGGCGGGCGCTCCCGGGACTCCTCGCCGGGGTGGTCGCGATCGTGGGGGTCGACGCGTTCCTGGTGGAGCCGCGCTGGCTCGAGGTCACCACCACGCGGATCGCGCTCGACGGCCTCGACGCACCGCTGCGGGTGGCGCTGGTGGCCGACATCCAGACCGACCGGGTCGGGGACTACGAGCGCGCCGTGTTCGAGGCGGTGCGGCAGGCCGAGCCGGACCTCGTCCTGTTTGCCGGCGACTACGTCCAGACCCGCGACGACGCCGTGTTCGCGGCCGGCGCGACGGCGCTCAACGCCGCCATGCGGGGGCTCGCGCCGCGCCTCGGCGGCTACGCCGTGCGCGGGGATGTCGACCGGGACGCCTGGCCCACCATCTACGACGGGCTGCCCGTCACGACCGTGACCTCGAGCGGCACGTACGACCTCGGGCCGATCGTGCTCACCGCGCTGGCGCCCCAGGACGCCGCGTCGGCACGCCCACCGATCCCCCCGTCCGACAAGCCCCACGTCGTGCTCGCCCACCGCCCGGACCTCGTGCTGACGGGCCCCGACGCCGACCTCGTGCTCGCCGGGCACATCCACGGCGGGCAGGTGCGGCTCCCGTTCTTCGGCCCGTTGATGACGCTCTCGAACGTGCCCCGGAGCTGGGCCGTCGGCCTCACCACGCTCCCGGGGGGCGGTCGGCTCTACGTGTCCCGCGGCATCGGGATGGAGCGGTACGACGCGCCCCGCCTGCGCTTCCTGTGCAGGCCCGAGCTCGCCATCCTCGACCTCGAACCACGGCTTTCTCCCGCGAGCCGGCCTCGGACGCAAGCAGGGGGTTGACGATCGCGCGAGGGTGGGGCACATTTCGATTCTGAAAGTCATCTTCATTTTCAGGATGGACGCGCCGCATGTACGTCTGCCTCTGCAAGGGAGTCTCCCATCGCACCATCCGGCGTTGCATCGACGAAGGTGCACGCTCGATCGACGAGGTCGGGCGCCGTTGCGGCGCCGGCACGTCGTGTGGGGCCTGTCGCCCGGACATCGGCGGGATGCTCGCCGACGCGAGTCGGGCGTGTGAGGACGAGCTGAAGGAATCGGCGGAACAACTCGCGGCCAAGTGAGTTAGCGGTCCAGACCGCCGCCCGAGGTTTTCGTGAAGCCCAAGGATCCCCAGCTCGTCGACGTTCTCAACGACGTCCTCAGCGCCGAACTCACCGCCATCAATCAGTACTTCGTGCACGCCAAGATGTGCGGGAACTGGGGTTTTTCGCGGCTGCACAAGTTCATCCGTCACGAGAGCATCGACGAGATGAAGCACGCCGAGGCGATCATCGAGCGGATCTTGTTCCTCGACGGCGTGCCGAACCTCCAGCGCCTCTACAAGCTCAACGTCGGCGAGACCGTCGACGAGCAGTTCCAGAGCGACCTCGCGCTCGAGTACGCCGCGGTGGAGCGCCTCAACAAGGGCATCCAGCTCGCGACCACCGCTGGTGACAACGCGACGCGCGCCCTCCTCGAGAAGATCCTCGTGAGCGAGGAGGAGCACATCGACTGGCTCGAGACCCAGATCGAGACCATCCGCCAGATCGGGCTGCCGAACTACCTCTCGCAGCAGATGCGGGAGTAGGGCCGTGGAGCTCGTGCTCGACTTCGAGCGTCCGTTCGTGGAGCTCACCCGTCGCATCGAGGCGCTGCGCGCGGCGCAGGCCGCCGAAGGCACGGACCTCGGCGCCTCCATCTCCGAGCTGGAGAAGAAGGCGGAGCGGCTCCAGCGCCAGATCTTCGCGTCGCTGACGCCCTGGCAGCGGGCGCTGCTCTCCCGGCACCCCGCCCGCCCGTACACGCTCGACTACGCGAAGGCGTGGCTCACCGACTGGACCGAGCTCCACGGCGATCGCGCCGGTCACGACGACCAGGCCATCGTCGGCTGCATCGGCTTCTTCGGGACCCGGCGCGTGGTGCTCATCGGCCACCAGAAGGGCCGGAACACCAAGGAGAACGTCACCCGCAACTTCGGGATGGCGCTGCCGGACGGCTACCGCAAGGCGCTGCGCCTCATGGCGCTCGCCGACCGCTTCGGCCTGCCCATCATCACGCTCATCGACACGCCGGGCGCGTACCCGGGCCTCGACGCCGAGGCGCGCGGCCAGGCCGAGGCCATCGCGCGGAACATCATGGAGATGTCCACGTTCCGCGTGCCCATCGTGTGCTGCGTCATCGGCGAGGGCGGCAGCGGCGGCGCGCTCGCGGTCGGCGTGGGCAACCGCGTGCTGATGCTCGAGCACTCGACCTACTCGGTCATCTCGCCGGAGGGCTGCGCGGCGATCCTCTGGCACGATCGCGCCGAGGGGCCCCGCGCGGCCGAGGCGCTCAAGATCACGTCGCACGACTGCCACGCGCTCGGCGTCGCGGACGAGGTCGTGCCCGAGCCCCCCGGCGGCGCCCACCGGGGCCAGGCGGAGGCGATCCGCGCCCTCGGCGAGGCCGTCGAGCGCCACCTCGCGGCCCTCGACTCCCTCACGCCCGCGCAGATCCGCGCCGATCGGTACGACCGCTTCCGACGCCTCGGCGCGGTCGAGGACCGCGGCTGACCGACCGGCAGCACTCCGGCGTGCTAGGAGGCCGTGCGAATGTCGCTCTCCGTCCGGCCCGCCCTCCACCCCCTCCGCGGCCGGCTGCGCGTCCCGGGTGACAAGTCGATCTCCCACCGGGCGTTGCTCTTCGGGGCCCTCGCGCGGGGCACCACCCGCATCACCGGCCTGCTCGAAGGGGAGGACGTGCTGGCCACCCTCGCCGCCGTGCGTGCGCTCGGCTGCGACGCCTCCACCACGCACGTGACCGGGGCCCCCTGGCGCGACGCGGGCCGCATCGACTGCGGGAACTCCGGGACCACCGCGCGCCTGCTCCTCGGCGCGCTGGCGCCCCGTGCGGGGGCCACGCTCGACGGCGACGCCTCGCTCCGGCGCCGACCGATGCGCCGCGTGCTCGATCCGCTCGCCAGGATGGGGGCGATGGCGCGCTCCTGCGCACCCGACGGCGGCCTCACCTTGCCGATCACGGTGGAGAAACGTAGGCTATCCGGGGTCACGATGGAGGCGGCGGTGGCGTCCGCGCAGGTCAAGTCAGCGGTCCTGCTCGCGGGGCTCGGCGCGGAAGGAGTGACCCGCTACGTCGAGCCCGTGGCCACCCGCGACCACACCGAGCGGCTCCTGATGGCGATGGGCGCGCCGCTGACGCGGGAGGGCCTCGCCCTCGTCGTGCACGCCGGCCCACTCGACGCGCTCGCGATCCCCGTGCCGGGTGACATCTCCAGCGCCGCGTTCTGGATCGTCGCCGCCGCGATCGTGCCCGGCTCCGACCTCCTGATCGAGGGCGTGGGCCTGAACCCGACGCGCACCGGGCTGCTCGACGTGCTCGCGCGAATGGGCGCCTCCATCGAGGTCGACGCCGAGCCCGACTCCCTCGGCGCCCCCGAGCCGTTCGGCACCGTGCGCGTGCGGGGCGGCGGGCTCCGGGGCACGCGCATCGACGGCGCGCTGATCCCGCGGCTCATCGACGAGATCCCGGTGCTCGCGGTCGCCGCGGCGTTCGCCGACGGGGAGACCGTCTTCGCCGACGCCGCCGAGCTCCGCGTCAAGGAGTCCGATCGCGTCGCGACCACCGTCGCGGGCCTGCGCGCGCTCGGAATCGACGCGGACGCGCGCCCCGACGGGCTCGTCGTGCACGGCTCGCCCGACGCCGCGCCCCGGGCGAGCGCGCCCATCGACAGCGCGGGTGACCATCGGATCGCCATGGCGTTCGCCATCGCCGGGCTGCGGCTCGGCGCCGAGGTGCGCGACACCGCGTGCATCGCCACCTCCTACCCTTCGTTCCACTCCACCCTCGCGAGGTTCGCCGGTGCGTGAGCTCACCATCGCCATCGACGGCCCCGCCTCGTCGGGCAAGGGCACCGTCGCACGTCGGGTCGCCGAATCGCTCGGCTACGCGTACGTCGACACCGGCGCCATGTACCGGGCGGTCGGCCTGTGCGTGCTCCGCGCGGGCGCGGCTCCCACCGACGCCCGCGCCGCCACGGCCATCGCGGAGTCCCTCCACTTCGGGTTCGACTGGCACAAGGGCCAGCTCCGGATCATCGTCGACCGCGAGGACGTGAGCGACGCGATCCGCAACGAGCGCGTCGGCGCGGCCGCCTCCGCCGTGGCCGTGCATCCCGGCGTCCGTTCGGCGTTGCTCCAGACCCAGCGCGATCTCGGCGCGGGGGGAGGGGTGGTCATGGACGGCCGGGACATCGGCACCGTCGTGCTCCCCGACGCGGATCTGAAGATCTTCCTCGACGCCTCCCTGGAGGAGCGGGCCCGGCGCCGGTCGGCAGAGCTGTCGGGCAGCTCGCTCGACGACGTGCAACGGGATCTCGCCGCGCGGGACGCTCAGGACTCCGGGCGGAGCACCGCCCCGCTCCGGCAGGCGGAGGATGCCGTGCGCGTCGACACCACCCGCCACGACATCGACGAGGTCGTGGCCACCGTGCTGGCCTTGGTCGAGGCCCGTCGGGCACGGTGACGACCGGGACCGCCCCGGCGCCGGTGCCCGCGAGGCCGGGAGCGCGGTAAGCTCGCCCGTGCTCTTCATCTCCGACGAGTTCTTCGTCTTCCTCGCGCTCGTGCTCGCCACCCTGGCGGCGGTCCGGCATCCCGACGCGCGGCGGTGGCTGCTCCTCGGCTTCTGCGTGTGGTTCTACGCGTCGTGGAGCGTCGGGTTCCTCGGACTCCTCTTCGCGAACATCCTGGTCGACTACGTGATCGCGCTCCGGCTCGGCACGGAGGAGCGGCCGCGCGCCCGCCGCGCGCTCGTCACCACCTCGGTGGTGATGAACCTCGGCATGCTCGGGTTCTTCAAGTACCTGGGCTTCGGGGCCGCCGTGCTGAACCAGGGGTTCACGCTCCTCGGCACCTCGTGGTCCGTGCCGGTGCCGCACCTCGTCCTGCCCCTCGGCATCAGCTTCTACGTGTTCCAGGCGATCTCCTACACGGTCGACGTGTACCGGGGCCTCCTGACGCCCACGCGCTCGCTCCGCGAGCTCGCCATCTTCATCATGTTCTTCCCGCACCTCGTGAGCGGGCCGATCGTGCGGGCGGCCGAGATCCTGCCGCAGCTCGAGCGCCTGAAGGAGCCGTCCACCCTCGACGACCTGATGGCCGGCGCCAAGGACTTCGTGCTCGGCTTCGGCCGGAAGGTGATCTTCGCCGACCAGTTCGCGCTCCTCGCCGACGCCACGTTCGGCGCCCCCGGCGCGTACGGCTCGCTCGATCTCCTCGTCGGGCTCGCGGCCTACGCCCTCCAGATCTACTTCGACTTCTCCGGGTACTCGCAGATGGCCGTCGGGTTGGCGCGGATGTTCGGCATCCACTTTCCCGACAACTTCGACGCGCCCTACATCGCCCGCTCCCTCCAGGAGTTCTGGCGCCGCTGGCACATCTCGCTCTCGCGTTTCCTCCGCGACTACCTCTACATCCCCCTGGGCGGCAGCCGGCACGGGCTCCCGCGCACGCTCTTCGCGCTCTCGGCGACCATGCTCATCGGGGGGTTCTGGCACGGCGCCAACTGGACCTTCGTGGTGTGGGGGGCCATCCACGGCTTCGGCCAGGCGATCGCGTACCTCTACCGCGAGCGCATCCAGACCCCGGCGCACACGCGCTTCTGGGCCTCACCGGCGGGCAACTTCACGGGCTGGGCGCTCACCCTCACGACGGTGTGCGTCGCGTGGATCTTCTTCCGCGCCTCCACCGTCGGGGAGTCGTGGGCCTACCTCGCGCGCCTGGTCTCGGGCACCGTGGGCACCACCGCCCTCGTCGTGACGCCCCTCCAGGGCGCGCTCTTCGCCGTCGTCGTCGCGCTGCACCTCGTCGCGTACTTCCGCCCCGCCCTCGTCGTCCCCTGGCCCCGCGCCGCGTTCGCCCAGGGCGCGCTCGCCGGGGTCGCCTACATCGCCTTCGTCGCGTTCAAGCAGGCCGATGCCCCGTTCATCTACTTCAACTTCTGAGGCGCGGGCCGCGTCGGCGGCCGCGCCGGACGTGCCGCGGATCTCCCCGGGGCGCGCGCTCGCGGCGTGGCTCGGCGGGCTCGCGCTCGTGCTGATCGTGGCGCCGATCGCGGTGTGGGCGGCGTTCTCGGCGCACGAGCCCCACTGCGAGGACAGCGACGCGTTCTGGAACGGGGATCTGCCCACCGGCCCCGGCGTGGTCGACGGCGTCGTCCTCGGCAGCTCCCAGATGGGCCTCGATGTCGACGTCCACGCGCTCGCCGAGGGCACCGGCCACCCCTGGGTGCGGGTCGCGCGCCACGCGGTGGAGCAGTCCTCGATCCCGCGCACCTACCCGCGCATGCTCGCATCCACGCCGGCGTCGCCGGGCCTCGCGCACCTCGTGGTGGAGGTGTCGCCGCTCCTGTTCGACGCCACGGCGTGCGGCCGCCCGGAGCTCGACGGCGTGCCGATGCGCGTGGGGTGGTGGTCCGCCGCGCGGCGGATGCTCGGCCCCGACGAGGAGCTCGCGCCCGACGTGGCGATGGGCTGGCTCCCGCACCGCTGGATCATGACGTCGGGGCGCCGTCGCGACCTCGTCGACCACGCGAAGCGCCCCGGCCACGCGCTCCGCCTCCTCGCCGATCTCCCCGGCGTCCTGCACGGGTTCGCGCCGCCCGCCCGTTGGGAGGGGGAGGCCATCCCCGACCTCACGGTGGAGCGCATCGAGAAGCGCCGGCGCTTCCTGCTCGGGGGCCCGCTCGACACCTACGTCCCGACGGTGAGCGACGTCTGCGTGGACGTGCTGGAGCGGACGGTCGCCGGGGCGCGGGCCGGCCGCACGGTGCTCGTCCTGCCGCCGGTGCGGGCGCGCATGCGGGACGCCATCCCGGCCCCGCTCCGCGCCGACCTGCGCGCGGCGGTGGAGGGGATCGCGGCACGGGCGCCCACGTCGGTCGTCGTGTGGGACGCGACGGATGCCTTCTCGGCGGAGGAGGAGGTGGCGTTCACCGACTTCGACCACCTCTCCGAGGCGGGTGCGAAGCGTTTCACGGAGATGTTGGTGGATCGCGTTCGATAGGGTCGACGCGGGCCATTCGGTGTGCAGGTTGCGTCGATCGTCATCGTTGACGGGTGGGGTACCGCCCGTTAGACCCCGCCTCCCCGTGCTGTACGGGTGTCGGTCACGGCGCAAACTGAGGATGTTCCGTGATTCGAGGTCGGTCCACCATCTCGGCGTTCCGGCTGTGTCCCACTCTCCTCCTCGCTTCCCACGTCCGCCGGCTCGCCCGGCGCGGATCATACCCTTCATGAGCAACCAGACCATCGATCTCGACGCCCCCCTCGATCAAATCGAGCGCGACGACTTCAAGAGCTTCTTCGACGACTACCTCGGCAACCGCTCCGTCCGCGAGCAGAGTGTCGTCAAGGGCACGATCATCGAGATCGGCCCCGAAGTCGTCACCGTGGACATCGGCTACAAGGCCGAAGGCGTGATCAACCGCCGCGAGTTCACGAACGAAGCGGGCGAGCTGACCGTCAAGGTCGGCGACACCGTCGACGTGTACCTCGATCAGATGGGCGAAGAGGACGGTCTCCTGGAGCTCTCCAAGGAGAAGGCCGACCTCATGAAGGCCTGGGACGAGATCTCCAAGGCCGTCGAGAAGGACGAGACCGTCCGCGGCGCCATCATCTCCCGCGTCAAGGGCGGCCTCGCCGTCGACATCGGCGTCAAGGCGTTCCTCCCCGGCTCGCAGGTCGATCTGCGCCCGGTCAAGAACCTCGACCGCCTCATCGGCGAGACCCACGACTTCAAGATCATCAAGTTCAACAAGAAGCGCGGGAACATCGTCCTCTCTCGCCGCGTGCTCCTCGAGCGCGATCGCGAAGAGAAGAAGAACGAGACCCTGAAGTCCCTCAAGGTCGGCGCCATCATGATGGGCACGATCAAGAACATCACCGACTACGGTGCGTTCGTGGACCTCGGCGGCATCGACGGCCTGCTCCACATCACGGACATGAGCTACGGGCGCATCCAGCACCCCAGCGAGATCTTCGAGGTGGGCGCCCAGATCGAGGTCAAGATCCTCAAGTTCGACGAGGATTCCCAGCGCGTCAGCCTCGGCTACAAGCAGATCCGCCCCGACCCGTGGGAGGACGCCGAGTACAAGTACCCGGTCGGCGCGATCGTGCGCGGCAAGGTCGTCTCCATCGTGGACTACGGCGCCTTCGTCGAGCTCGAGGACGGCATCGAGGGCCTGGTCCACATCTCCGAGATGACCTGGAACAAGCGCATCAAGAACCCCTCGAAGCTCGTCAACCAGGGTGACGTGGTCGAGGCCAAGGTCCTCGGCATCGACCTCGACAACAAGCGCATCAGCCTCGGCATGCGCCAGCTCGAGCCGAACCCGTGGGAGCTCATCGCCGAGAAGTACCCGGTCGGTACCATCGTGCGCGGTCGCGTCCGCAACATCACCGACTTCGGCGTCTTCATCGGCATCGAAGAGGGGATCGACGGCCTCGTCCACATCTCGGACATGAGCTGGGGCCAGCGCGTCAAGCACCCCTCGGACAAGTTCCAGAAGGGTGACGAAGTCGAGGCCCGCGTCCTCAACATCGACGTGGACAACGAGCGCTTCAGCCTCGGCATCAAGCAGCTCTCCGAGGATCCCTGGCTCTCGGTGCCCTCCCGGTACTACCTGGGCCAGGTCATCAACGGCAAGGTCGTCCACAAGGCCGACTTCGGCGTGTTCGTGGAGCTCGAGGACGGCGTCGAGGGCCTCGTGCACCACTCCGAGCTCGCCAACAGCAGCGGCGACTGGCAGTCGGCCTACGCCGACAACCAGGACATCGCGGCCGAGATCATCAACATCGACGCCCACGACCGCAAGGTCAGCCTGTCCGAGAAGTCGGCGGCCGATCGCGCGAAGGGTGGCGACATGAAGGAGGTCCTGCGCAAGCAGGGTGACTCCAGCGCCCGCCTCGGCGACATCATGGGTGACCTCTCCCGCCGCATGCGCGAGCGCGGAGAGTAGGCGCTGACCGCGGCGTGAAGCCGCGGTGTGCGCCTACGGGCGAAAGCCATTCCGCCGTGCGCAAGCCGGCGGATGGATCGTACGGTAGTCGGCGCCAGCCGGCTGCGTCCCCGCGTGGGCGAACGCCCCCTCCCCGAGCGCAAGCCGGGGAGGGGGCTCGTACGGCGCGGGGAGTAGTCGGCGCGGGCGCGTCCACATGGGCGCGCCCTCGAACACCGGAGTCGCCTCGCGCGGCCATCGGTGGTATCTGAAGGACGGCCCGGGCTCACGCCTCGGGCCGTTCCTGCGTGGAGGAGGCGACATGAAGTGGGTCTGGCTGACGCTCGCAACCCTGCTCGTCGTCGTCCTGACGGCCTTCACCCTCCAGAACGGCGCCTACCGGGCGCCCCTGCAGCTCGACCTCTGGTTCGCCGCCTGGCGCCTCCGCTCCCCGGTGAGCGTGTCGGTGCTCATGTGGAGCTCGTTCGGCGCCGGCGCGCTGATCGCGGGCGCGGCGCTCGGCATCTGGGGCATGCGCCTCGGACAGCGCGTGCGGCAGCTCGAGCAGGAGATCGCCATGGGCTCCGCCCGCGGCAAGGACCCCTGGGCGGGGACGTAGTCGTAGGCGATGCGTGGTGGCGTGGCCGTGTTGGGCGCGGGCCTGGCCGGAGGTGGTAGCGAGCACGACTGCGGCATGCCGGGGGCAAGCCTGCCCGAACAGGAACGGGTCCGAGGCAAGTGGCGCCGAGTAGGAATTTTGAACCGTATTCTTCGACACCGGGGCGGTTGGCATCTCGAAAGGCGGCGTTCCACGGTGGCGGAGCAACGCGGGCGCGCGGTCGCATTCCCACCCGGTCCTGCTTGCGTTGGCGCGATTCCTATTGAACCTGCCTGCGATCTCGGCGGGTCGACGGAGGACGTTCCAAACGCTGCCGCCCTCGCGTCCGCGCCCGGCGTCTCCACGGCGGTGCTGATGGGCGGCGTCTCCGCGCGATCCAGCGCACCCGCCTGCTGAGGCCACCGGCGGTCCACGTGCGCGCCGTGAGGCCTCCACTCGGCCTCGGTGGCGCGCCCTCCGGCGAGAGCTCGGCCCGCGCCGCGGGGCCGCCGCCCTCGAAACGTAGCCGTCACAGGCTCGACGCGCGACGTTGGGGTCCAGGCGGCGCTCACCGCCCGACGTCGCGCCATCTCGGGGGGCAGACAACCTGTCCGGTGCCCAAGATGGCGCGCGATCGCCCGACGTCGCGCCATCTCGGGGGGCAGACAACCGGTCCGGTGCCCAAGATGGCGCGCGATCGCCCGACTTGGCGCCATCTCGGGGGGCAGACAACCTGTCCAGGGCCCAAGATGGCGCGCGATCGCCCGATGTCGCGCCATCTCGCGGGGCAGACAACCCCGAGCTGGCGCGCGATCGCCCCCCAATGGCGCCACCGCTGGCGGGGAAGTCCCTACGCCCGGTCACGCAGCGCGTAGGCATAGAGCGCGGCGACCTCGCGGAGGATCGACCACGGCTCACGCGGCTCCCAGAGCAGGTCGGCCCGGCGGGTGCCGACCACGTCCACGCCCGCGCGGCCGAGCGCCATGCGCGTGCGCGGCAGGTGGTAGTAGCTGGTGACGGCCACGACGGTGGAGAGCCCCGCCTCGTCGAGCAGCGTGCGGGTGTGGCGCGCGGTCTCCCAGGTGTTCCAGCCCTCGGGGTCGAGGAGCACGTGGCGCTTGGGGACGCCGCGCGCCACGAGCCACGCGGCCATGGCCTCGGCCTCGTTGACGCCCTCCGCGCCGGTCGCGCCGCTGACGAGGATGCGGCGCACCATCTGGTCCTCGTAGAGCGCGAGCGCGGCCCCCGTGCGCGCGGCGAGGCGCTCGGAGAGCGTGCCGTCGGGGTTCGCGGTGGTGCCGAGCACCACGGCGACATCGGCGGGGCGCGGATCGTCGGCGAGGCCGTCGGCAGCGATCCAGCCAGCGTGGGCGAGCAGGAGGAGGACGGCGGCGAAGACGTAGCGGTGGGGGCGCATGCCTGGAGCGTGTGCAAGCCGCGTGCCTGGTACGGGAGGGTCCAGGGCCCGGCCGATCTACGACGGATAGCGGGTGCGCGACGGTTCGTCTGGCGGGCGGGACGACGGCGGCGGGGAGGGTCGATGGGGGCGCGGTCGGCGGGGGGCGCTCGGGCCCCCGACGGGCACCGCGGCCCGCGCGGCTCGAGCCCCCTATCCCTGTCCGCGCCGCCGATCCCGCATGAGCCCTTCCTGCGTGACCGAGGCGACCAGCGTGCCGTCCCGGGCGTAGAACCGCCCGAACACGAGCCCGCGCGCGCCGCCCGCCGACGGCGACTCCACGTCGTAGAGCAGCCAATCGTCCAAACGGAACGGACGGTGGAACCACATCGCATGGTCGAGGCTCGCGACCTGGAGGCCGGGGGTGAGCCAGTTCACGCCGTGCGGGAGCATGGCGGTGACGAGGAAGTTGAAGTCGGACGCGTAGGCGAGCAGGTAGCGGTGCACCGCGGGATCGTCGGGGAGCCGGCCCGTGGCGCGGTACCAGAGCTGCCGGCGCGGGGGCGCGGGCTTGGGCGCGAGGAAGTTGACCCGTTGGACCGGGCGGATCTCGATGGGGCGGTCGGCCAGCGCCATCGCGCGGAGCGGCTCGGGGATCTGGGCTTCGTACTTGCGCGCGGTGTCGAGCTCGGAGAGGAGGCCCTCGGGGCCGGGCACGTCGGGCATCGACGAGGTGTGCTCCAGCCCGGGCTCCTCGACCTGGAACGACGACGCGAGGCTGAAGATGGCGTGCCCGCCCTGCACGGCCACGACGCGCCGGGTGGTGAAGCTCGCGCCGTCCCGGATGGGGTCGACCTCGTAGACGATGGGGCGCCGGGCGTCCCCCTGGCGAAGGAAGTACGCGTGGAGCGAGTGGACCGGCCGATCACCGGGCACGGTCTGCGCGGCCGCGGAGAGCGCCTGGCCGAGCACCTGGCCACCGAACACGCTGCCCCAGCCGAGATCCTGGCTCTGGCCGCGGAAGATGCGCTCTTCGATCCGTTCGAGGCGGAGGAGGGTCAGCAGCTCTTCGAGGGTGTCGCGCATGGGATCCGCCTTTAGCTTGTCTCGGCTCCGTGGGCCTCGGAGGCATCGGCGCCGAGAACCGCGTCCGGGGCCCCCGCCGGCTCAATCCTCCGGCTGGTTCGAGTCCAACGGGGGATCGTCGTCCTCGGGGTCGTCGGAGCGGGGGGCCGTGTCGTCGTCGAGGACGGCGTCGCTACCAAGGGGCGATTCGGGCGCGGGGGCGGCGTCGCGCATCGGGAGCGGCGGGAGGGCGAGGGTGGGGAAGGCGGCGACGGCCTCGTCCCACCAGGGCTGGGCGGACCACACGCGGTAGTGGTCCTCGAAGAGGGGGCTCACGGCCTCGATGCGGGTGCCGTCGGGGAGGGGGAGGGAGAGCGAGGCGCAGTGGAGGCCGAGGCGCGTGACGCCGCCGTTGTCGCGCCACCAGCGGTTGACCTTGCTGTCGCCGTGGTCGGTGTCGCCGATGATGGGGTGCATCAGGTCGCGCACGTGGCGGCGCACCTGGTGGTAGCGCCCGGTGCGCGGCTGCACCCGGAGGAGCGAGCAGCGCGGCTCGTGGCTGCGGCCGAGGCACCACACGGTGGAGGTCGCCTCGCGGAGGATGCCGTTGTCGTCCTTCATCGGGCGATCGATGGTGACCGGGCTGTCTTCCTTGAAGTAGCCGCGCACGAACGCGAGGTAGGTCTTCCGGGCGTCGGCGGAGGCCATCGCCGCGGAGAGGGGGCCGGCCCACTCCTGGGTGGTCGCGAAGAGCAGGCAGCCGGACGCCGGACGATCGAGCCGGTGGATGGGGTAGACCTTGCGGCCGACCTGGTCCCGGACGACCTGGAGGGCGGCCTCCGCCGAGGGCATGAGCTCCGAGCGGTGGACGAGCAACGACGGGGGCTTGGCTACCACGATCCAGTCCGCGCTCTGCGCGAGGACGGTGAGGGGCGCGCCGTTGCGACGGAGGCGGGGCCAGGACGGAGGGGGCATCGGAACGCTCGCGGGGCGGCGCATGTAAGCGACCTCCGGTCTGTTCGTCCACCTCGCGCAACGCGCCGCGACCTCGTGCCGTACCGGTTGCGAAAAGGAGTAAAATGCCGGTTTCAACGGTAAAATAGATTTGTGTGGCTCCATTGACCCTGGCCGATCAGCGCCTAAAAGTACCGGGCCAAGCTCAACCGGCTCGGCGTTCCTGTCACGACAACCCCCCGGAGTTCACCATGAATTGGGATCGTATTCAGACCAACTGGAAGCAGTACAAGACCTCCGTCCGCGAGACCTTCGCCAAGCTGACCGACGACGACCTCGAGAAGATCGACGGCCGCCGCGACCAGTTCCTCGGCAAGCTGCAGGAGCGCTACGGCTACTCCCGCGACATCGCCGAGCAGAAGCTCACCGACTTCACGGCGAAGATGGGGACGGCCTCCCCCAACAAGTCCGACCGCCCCGGCAGCAACCCCTCTGGCTCCCCGCGCAAGGGCGAGAAGGTCTAGGTACGCGCAAGGAGGGCCCTGCCTGCCTGGTGGGGCCCTCCGCCTCGTCACGTCTTGCCAACTCTTCGGTGCCTTCCGCGCCTCCCGTCGAGGTGTGTAGATTCGCCTTCGGGGAGGGGACCGACGTTCGCGCCCACTGCGGATCGGGTCCGCCGTCTCCGTGGAGGCGAACGTGGCGGACATCGACATCGAACGGCGGCCGAAGGCCAACATCCTGCCCTGGCTGATCGGCCTCGCAATCCTGGTGGTGGTGGTCGGTTGGCTGCTCTGGCGCAACAACCGCATCCCCGAGGTCGAAGGGCGCAGGGAGACCACCCCCGAGACCGTACCGGTCGGGGCCCAGCAGCAGAGAGCGGAAGCGCTCGCCGAGGCGCTCCCGGTCGCGTCCGAGCCGATGGGCGAGGTCGGCGAGGCCGAGGTGGAGCGGGAACCGGAGCCGGCGTAGCGACCGGACGCAACAACGAGGGGGGAGGGGACATGGCGGAACAGGTGATGGAACGCGGGCGGCTCTGCCCGCTGGGAGAGCTGGCGGACTACCGGGTCTCGGAGGGCAACCCCGACATCCGCGGGTGGGACGTCTTCGGGAACGACAGCCTTCGTCTGGGGGAGGTACGCGAGCTCATCGTGGACACCGAGGCGATGAAGGCCCGGTACATGGTCGTGAGCCTCGACCGTACCCTGCCGAACGTGCAGGGCGATCGCCGGGTGCTGGTGCCCGTCGGGCGGGCTCGCCTCGACGACGCGCTCGACCGCGTCTACCTCGAGGACGTCACCGTCGCGACGGCGAACACGCTCCCGGACTACAAGGAGGACGCGTTCACGTTCGAACAGGAGCGGTCGCTGTTCGGCGGCACGGGGAAGGAGGCAGGGTTCTACGACCGACCCGACTACGACGCGAGGCGCTTCTTCGGGAAGCGGCGGCAGCGGCCGGAAGAGGCCTACGTCGTCCTCCACGAGGAGAAGCTCGACGTGGGCAAGCGCCAGGTCCAGGTCGGCGAGGCGGTCGTCCACAAGCGGGTCGAGACGGAGCACGTCCGGGAGACGGTGCCCGTGATGCACGAGGAGGTCACGGTGGAGCGGCGGCCGGTGCCCGCCGGGCAGAAGCTCAGCGGCAACGTCGTGGTGACCGACGAGGAGGTGCGGATCCCGCTCATGGCGGAGGAGGCCGTCCTCAACAAGCAGGTGGTCGCCACCGAAGAGGTCGTCATCAAGAAGACCCGCGTGCAGGAGAACCAGGTGGTCGAGGCGGATCTCAAGCGCGAGCGCGCCGACATCGAGACGCCCAAGGGGACGCCCCCCAAGAAGGAGCCGGTCTGACGATCGGGAGCCGCCCCCGCGGCGGCTCCCGCGTCGAACCGGTCAGTCGTGGTAGTCGGTGACCTTCTTGCGCACCGGCTTGCCGGACTTGGTCTCCGCGGCCGACTGGCACGCGACGCACCGCCGGACGAACGGGAGGAGCTCGAGCCGGCGGGGAGGGATGGCCTCCTCGCACTTCTCGCAGAGGCCGAAGCCCTCGGGATCCTCCTCCAGCCGGCGCATGGCGTGGGCGATGCGGAGGAGCTGATCCGCGCGCACGCGGTTGCGGCTGCTCGCGATGGACTGGTCCATCTCGCGGTAGGGGGCCTCGTCTTCGTCGGCGGCGCTGGGCACCGGTCCGATGTCCTCGGCGCGGACGGAGACGGCGCCGGTGCCTTCCACCTCGGCGCGGAGCTCCTCGAGGCGGGCGCGGATCCGCGCAATCTGGTCGGGCGTCATGCGGCGCCGACTAACCAGACGACCGCCCACGCGCCCTTCCCGCTCACTCCCCGTTCGACTCGCCGGGGGTCGGCGTCGAGGCCGACCACTCGACGCCGCCGTCGGGCAGGCGCGCCCAGGCCACGTCGGCGACCTGCGCCCCGAAGTCCACCTGGTCGAGCGTCCGCGGCTCGCCGCTGCCGATGTAGGAGAGGATCACGGACTCCCCGGTGCCCCCGAGCTTGAAGGGGGCGTGCATCTCGCCCTGATCGGGCGAGCCGTCGCACCACACGAGGAGCCACTGGCCCGGTTCGATGGGATCGCCGTCGGGGAGCGCGAAGCGCGAGGGGGTGTCCCCGTCGTCGCTGAGGAAGAGGTCCTTGCGCAGCACGGGCTGATCGCCGCCGTTCCAGATCTCGACCCAGTCGTCGAATTCGTCGGCCTCGTCCGCGTTGGTGACGGTGTTCTTGGCGAGCACCTCGTTGAGCACGAGGCCCTCCGCCTGGTCCCCGCGGACGCCCGTGCACCCCACCAACAGCCATGCCCACATCATGCGCGCTCCGAAGGATGAGCATGGAGTAAGCGCCGGCGCCATTCGAGGGAATCAGCGGGCGAATCAGCGGCCGAGGACACGCTCCGCGGCCCGGGCGACGCGCGCGTCGGGATCGCGCGTGAGCACGGTGAGCGCGGGTACGGCGGCGGCGCGCCGCGCATCGAGCCGCTCGAGCGCCGCCACGGCCTTGAGCCGGACCTCCGCGTCCGCATCGCTGAGGCGCGCCACGAGGCCCTCCCACGCGTCGGAGAGGCCGAGCCACCCCGCCGCGCGCACGGCGGCCGCGCGGACCTCGGCGTCGGTGTCCCCGAACGCCGCGAGCACGACCTCGGAATAGCGGGCGCCGTCGTCCCGGGCGCCGATCGTGCGCAGCGCGGCGGCGCGCACGGCGCCGGCCGGATCGGCCACCACGAGCGCGAGGCCGGAGCTGGCGACGTCGGGCGCCGCGTAGCGCAGGACCGCCGCGAGCTGCTCGCGCACGGCGGGATCGGCCTCCGCGTCGAGGAGGCCGACCGCGGCGTCCTCCCACTCGCCCCCGGAGAGGCGGAGCGCCTCCACCAGGGCGGCGCGCTCGGCGCTCGGGGCCGTGGTGTCGAGGAGCCGCTCGACGAGGAGCGGGGCGGCCTCGGGCGCGCGGAGGCGCCGATCCGTGAACCGGACCGCGCCGGTGCGGGTGGTCGCCGGCCCGAGCCCGGCGACGGCCTCGGCGAAGGTGGGATCGCGGCGCCACTGGAGCGCGGCGGCGGCGCGGGCGCGGAGGCGCCAGTCGGGCGAACGCACGAGGTCCGCGAGGGTGGTGTCGCTCACCGGGGCGTCGGCCAGCGCCCGGGCGCTCGGCGCGGCGAGGGCGTC
>JAKFCH010000082.1:0-1646 GCA_036676765.1 Deltaproteobacteria bacterium | reverse complement strand
AGGGCGGGGCGGTCCGGCCGCCGCCCGCGAGCGGGCCCGGCCGACCAAGCGGCGCAGCCGCGCGCCCGCAGGAGGCCGACCCCGGGGACGACGCCCCTGGCGGCGTCCCCGGGGGCACGCCCCGCGCCCGTCGAGCTACTTCGCGCCGATCGGGTACTGCAGGCTGTCGAGCAGCCACTCCTTGTTGTTCCGCACCTCGTCGAGCAGCTTCGTCGTGAGCGCGTCACGCTTGTCGAAGAGCCGGTACCCGTCGACGGACCGCAGGTACCCGCGCGCCTTCGGGTGCTTGGCGTAGAGCTCCTCCTCGCCCATCTTGTCGGCCCAGCGCTGGTAGCGGGCGCGGTTGTCGAGCAGCGCCTTCACGAGGAAGGGCATGAGCATGGAGTAGTCGCCCTGCATGCTCTCGGTGGTCTGGACGTACGTGTCGCGGTCGACCTTGCCCCACGTGACGGCCTCGGCGGGCGGGCACGACGAGAGCGAGCCGTCGGTCACCGGCGCGCTGACGATCTGCACGTCGAACGTGTAGCCCTTCACGTCGGGGAGGCCGAGCACCTGGCCGAGCGCGGGCTCGGGCTGGAGGTTGTAGTTCTTCGGGACGCCGCCGCCGAGCACCAGCGTCGCGAGCGCGCCGACGGGGTCCTCGAACAGGCCCCAGTAGTGGTAGGCGCAGGCCTCGAAGACCTCGGCGTGCAGGTCGAGGTCGAACTTGTAGTCGGGGACGAGCCCGGCCTTCGCCATCGCCCAGAGCTTCATCGAGTTGAGGAACACGCTGCCGTCGCCGGGGGCGCCAACGAAGATCGGGATGGCGAGCCGGTTCGCGCAGGCGAGGAGGCCCTCGCGGATGCTGTTCTTCGTCTCCTGCTCGGCGTACACGGCGCCGAGGCGGTAGCGCAGCTCGGTGCCGGTCATCTTCTTCTGGAACTCGGGGCGCTGCAGCGCGGCGGACAGGAGCTTGTCCTGGTGGAGGAGCACGTCCTCGTCGAACGCCATGTCGGTGACGCGGATGGTCTTCTCGTCGCGGAGCGCCCCGTCGTCCCCGAAGATCGGCACCTCGTGGATGGGGTCCTTGAAGCCGTCGAGGCTGCGGTGGCCGTCGTGGTAGCAGACCGCGTCGGTGGTGCTGATGTAGGCGACCCAGCCGGTCTCGAGCAGCGGGTTGAGCCAAGTGTGGTGCTGGCCCGACACGGTGGCCGGCCCGGCGATGGCGAGGGTGATGGGGCAGCCGGCGCCCACGGCCTCGTCGAGGATCTTGTAGATGCGACGGAGCAGCGCGCCGCCGAACGCGGGCAGGCACCAGGTGAACAGCTCGTCGAGGGTCTCGACCTCGTCGACACGCTTGACGTGCACGGTGCGGCGGGCCTCGGCGGCGAGGGCGGGGTCGACCGTGCCGTCGGCGGAGGCGGGCGCGGTGGGGATCTGACAGGGGTAGCGCGGGTTGGACATCCCGCAATGTGCCGTGGAGGGGGCGTCGCGGCAATCGCGGCGCGGTGATCCGCGGCACGGCGATCGGGCTTCGTGGGGCGTGCCCCGCCGCCGTCTCCGCGGCGGGACGCTCGAACGATCGGCGGGCGGCGGGTCGGCCCCCTGCGGGCGCGCGGCTTTCGCCGCTTGGTCGGCCGGGCCCGCTCCGCGGGCGGCGGCCGGAC
>JAKFCH010000081.1:0-43098 GCA_036676765.1 Deltaproteobacteria bacterium | reverse complement strand
CGGCCGGACCGCGGCTCCCTCCGGTCGCCGCGCCTTCCGAGCGGCTCGCGCGGGCGCGGGCCGGCCGCGCGACTCAAGGCACGACGAACGCCGCGACCCCCGCCCCCACGATCACGAACGGCAACCCCCGCGCCGCCAGGCCCCCCGCCGCCGGGTACCGCCACCCGCCGATCGCCGCGAGCCCGCCCCACCAGAGCGCCGTCGCGAGGCGCCAGTAGTAGGCCGTGTGAAGGCTCGGCCCGAGGGTGCGCGGATCGGGCTCCCCGATCGCGCCCCACAGCCGGCTGAGCGCGTAGCCGAGCACCGCGGTGACCACGAAGCAGGCGATGGCGGAACTACGGCGGTCCGCCCCGGACGGCTCCGTCAAGTCCGCGCCCCGGTTCCCGCTTCGACGCGCGCGGCCGCGCTCGCGACGACCATCGGGCACTCGGGGTCCGGCGCGAACAGGTCGCCCGTGAGGTGCGCGGCGACGGCGTGGCAGCCGCCGCGACACAGGTCCCGGTAGTCGCAGTCCACGCACGGCCCGCGGGTGACCCCCTCGCGCCACCGCGGCGTGATCGGGCCCGCCACGAAGCTGCACGGGTGCTCGGCCCCCGCGGGATCGACGCTGACGAGGGCATCCCCGCCGTGGCAACCGAGGAACGCGAAGGCGCGCATCCGCTCGGGGTCCACGCCGTGCGCCGCGAGGAAGGGCACCAGTGAACAGTCCACGCGGAAGGTCACGCCCGGCATCGCCTCCACGAGGGCGCGGGCACGCGGCCACAGCTCCAGGCCCTGGGCCGGCGTGAGGCGCCGACCGAGGTAGGCGGACACGGCGCGTCCGGCGGGCTTCAGCCGGAGGAGCTGGATGTCGCGTGCGCCGGCGTCGACGGCGGCCTGCACCGTCTCCTCGAGGCGCTCGACGCTCTCGCGGTCGAGCACCACGTTGACGCCGACGCGCGCGCCCGCCGCGGCCAGCACGCGGATGGCCCGGAGCGCGCCTTCCGCGCCGTCGTATCCGCGCGCTGCGGCGAAGGTGGCGCCGACCCCGTCGAGCGAGACGTTCACCTGCGCGAACCCCGCGAGCTCCGCCGCGCGGCGCTCGGTCAGGCCCACGCCCGACGTCGTGAGGCCGATGGTGAGCCCGTGACGGGCCGCCGCCGCCGCGATGCCGGGAAGGTCCGGGTGACGGAGCGCCTCGCCGCCCCCGATGGCCACCCGGAACACCCCCCGCGCCGCGAGCGCGGCGAAGCGCGCGTCGAGCACGTCGAGCGGCACGTGCGCGCCGTCGGCGGTCGGATCGATGTGGCAGGAAGGGCAGGGGAGCCCGCACGCCTTCGTGACCTGGACGTGCGCCTCGATGGGGCCCTCGACGGCGCCGCCGAGGGTCACCAGGGCCGGGGGATCGTCGACCGAGCGGGTCTCCCCGCCGCCGGGCTCGCCGCGTCTCCGCCGCGCCGGCCACGCCTCGGCGGCCACCCAGAGCGCGGCGACCACGGCCTGGGTCCACACGAGCGCGTTGAGCACGTTGCCGAGCGAGGAGCAGTTCGGGGCGTGCCCGAGTCGGATGCGGCGGATCATCGGGCGTTCAGAATCCGAGGGAAGGGTACCAGCCGTTGGCCCACGCGACGGTGGCGAAGGCGCCGAAGGTGCCGGGCACGGACACCCAGCGCGGCGCGCGCCCCGCGAGCAGCACCGCCGCGGACACGACGCCTCCCGTGGCCGCGAAGCCGGTCGCCACGCCCTCCTCGTACAGGGCCGCGAACAGGGTCGGCACCACCCCGAGCGCCACGGCGGCGAGCCCGGCCGAGCGCCACCGCCAGGGGCCGGGGCCGCGGAGCGCGACGCCCGTGTAGAGGGCGCCCACCGCCGCGCCGAGACCCGCCGCCACGCGCCGCCGCGCCTCCGCGCGATCGAAGGCCACCCGGCCCGCGACGAACGCCCGCTGCGCGTGGGTGGCGCCGGGGTCCGCGGCGAGGTCGGCCTCGATCCGCGCGACGGCCGCCTCGTCCCCGCGCCGCGCGCGCTCGTTTGCGAGCCACACCCGCATCGACGCCGCGGCCGGGCTCCCCGGGTTCGCCGCGAGGCCCGCCTCGATGCGCGCCACGGCCGCGTCGGAGCCGAGCGTCCGGTAGTCCCGCCGCACGCCCTCGAGCAGATCGAACCCGACGAACGCGTCCGCGGCGTGTGGCGCGAGCGCAGCCGCGCGGGTGGCGCAATACCGTGCGTCCCGCCCATTGGGCTCGGCCTCGGCGCACGCGGTCCAGGCCGAGTGGGCGCCCGCCCAGTCGCGCGCGGCGTCCGCCGCGTCTCCCTCGGAGCGGGGCGAGGCGAGCGCCGCCGCGACCAGCAGGATCACGAGCCGAACACCCCCGCGAGGTTCTCCAGCGTGCGCGTGTAGCAGGCGAGCCACTCCGGGCGCACCACGTTCTGGAAGTAGCCGCGGAAGGGGACCGGCGGGGCGTTGAGTGGGGTCACGAGGCTGACGCGGGTGGCCTCGCCTTCGGGCGTGAGGGTCCACCGGGTCACGAACCCCCGGTTGCCGAGGTGATCGAGGTCGATGAGCCGCGGCGCCTCCGCGCGCACCAGGGTCATCGGGAGCTTCCGGTGCATGGCCGCCATGTCGTATCGGACGATGGCGTTCGCGCCCTCGCCGAACGTGCGCTCCCCCGGCTCCCAGAGCCCGACGCAGTCGGTGGGGAAGATCGCGCGCAGGTGCCCGAGATCGAGGAGGTGGGAGAACACGGCCTCGGGCGGCGCGGGGACCACGCGCTCGACGCGGATGTCGGTCTCGGCGCCGTCCCACTTGCCGGCGAGCGCCATCGGGAGGAGGAAGAAGATCATCGGCCGACCTACTAACTGATCGCGTCGTGCCGGCCCGCAACGGGCCCACATCGGGCCTGCCCCCGAGGGGCGAACGGTCGCGGCTCGGCGACGCCGTGGGACGCTCGCGCTAAGATGCCGGGATGTTCAGGCGCCTCGTGAACCTCCCGTTTTCGGTCGCGACCCGCGCGGCCCGTGCCTTCCAGGAACGCGAGGACGCGAAGGCCCGCGATCGGTACGGCGCCACCCAGGATCCGGGCGATCTCGCGAACACCCTCGCGCCGGGCAAGGCGCCCCCCCTCGAGTCCACGCTCGACCCCGCCGCCGTCCGGATGGAGGCCTCGGCCGTCCGCGGCGCACAGGGGGAGGGCCGGAACGTCGTGATCGTCGACGTGCGCGAGCGCCGCGTCGGAGAGGCCATCCCGGGCTCCCTCCACATGCCGCTCTCGGAGGTGTCGATCCGCGTGTCGGAGCTCTCCGACGATCAGCTGGTGGCCGCCTGGTCGGACGACGACGCCGCCGCCACCCACGCCGTCCTGTTCTTCCGCGAGCGCGGCATCGAGGACGCCTGGGTCATCCCCGGCGGTCTCGCGCGCTGGAAGGCGGCGGGCGGCCCCGTCGAGGCCGCGTAGCCCGTGCCCTCGCGCTGGCTCCCGCCCACCCTCCGCACCGAGCGGCTCGTGATCCGCCCGTTCACCGCGACCGACCACGCCGCGTTTCGTGCCTACGCCCAGGCGCAGCCCGCGGCGGAGTACGGCTCCTGGCTCGGCGGCGCCGGCCCGTCGGACGCCGCGCGCTACCTCGTGGACACGATCGCCCGCTACGGCCGCCCGCCGCGGACCGATCTCGGCGTCTCGTTCGACAACAAGCTCGTCGGAGGCGTGGCGTTCCACCAGGTGTGGCTCTCCCCGCCGACCATGGAGCTCGGCTGGGTCCTCAACCCCACGATGGCCGGCAAGGGTCTCGCCCGTGAGGCCGTCGGCGCGCTGGTCGGCTGGTTGTTGGAGCAGTTCCCGGATCTGGACCGCCTCGAGGCGCGCGTCCGCGTGACGGACGAGAGCGGCGTTCGTCTGTTGGAGAAACTAGGGTTCATTCGTGAAGGAACGCTCCGACACGAGCGTACGGCCGCCGCCGGCGCGCTCCTCTACGGGCTGCTCCGATCGGAGTGGTCCCCATGATCGCCCTCTTCTTCGCCCTCGGTTGTCGCGAGGCCCAGCAGGCCGTCGAGAAGGTGCGCCGCGCGGCCGTCTCCGCCAAGGAGGAGGTCACGACCCCCTCCCTGCCGTGTGACGCCGCGGTGCCCAGCGATCCGCCCCGCGGGTGCCTCACCTCGACCCTCCAGTGCGGGGACGTCGTGGAGGGCACCCTCGACGGCGGCCAGGCCAACTGGAACGACGACTTCTACGCCGGCATCTTCTGCTTCCCCGCGGGGGACGACCGCTCCGGCCCCGAGCGCGTCTACCGGCTCGACGCGCCCGCCAACCAGGACATCACGATCAAGCTCCAGTCCGACTGCGTGGACCTCGATCTCGCGGTCCTCGCCTGGCAGTACGAGGGCACCTGCCCCACGGTGAACCACCTCATCCCCGAGTGCGAGGGGGAGAACAGGACGGGCGGCGACATCGTGCGCCTCAACACCTTCAAGGCGCGCGACTACCTCGTCGCGGTCGAGGGGAAGCACGGCAAGACCGGCCCCTTCCGGCTCACGGTCCAGTGCGCGCCGCTCAGTGGGCGCTGATCCCACCGGGATGAGGCCGGGCGCGTGAGGCGTCGCGCGCTCCTCGTCCTCCAGGCGCTCGTCTCCCTGGCCGTGATCGGGCTCCTGTGGGCGGATGCCGGCCCCGAGCGGGTGCGCCAGGCCTTCGCCGGGGTCGATCCGCGCTGGGTGGCCGCGGCGGCGCTCGTGCAGGCGGGCGGGCTCGTGTTGCGCGCGACCCGCGTGTGGGCGGCGATGGACCGCGCGGCCCCCTACGCCGTGGTGGTCAAGGGCGTGCTCACGGCCAACCTCGGGCACCTCGTCGTGCCGACGCGCGTGGCCGACCTCGCGGGGGCCGTGTGGATCGCGCGTCGCGCCGGCCTCCCCGTGGAGCGGGGCGTCGCCGCCTACGCCACCGCCGGGTTCCTGGAGGCCGTGGCCTTCGGGACCGGGCTCATGGGCCTCTTCGTGGGGGCGGCGCCCGTGATCGAGCAGGTGCTGACGGGCGCCCAGCGGCGCGAGGCGCTCGGATGGGTGTCGCTCGCGACGCTCGGCGGCATCGGCGTGGCGGGGGTCGCGCTGCGGTTGTTGCGCCCACGACCCGCCGTGGCCGTGAGGAGGGCGGGGGGGCTCCGCGACCGACTCCACGGCGCGGTGGACCAGGCGCGGACCATCCTCGCCCGGCCCGCCCCGCTCCTGGTCAACCTCCTGCTCGGCGCCGTCCAGATCGGGGTGATCCTCGGCGTGTTCCGCTGCGTGCTCGCGTCGGTGGGCCTGGAGGTCCCCGTCCCCTGGTTGTGCGGCGCGCTCGTGATGGCCGT
The DNA here is from genome assembly GCA_036676765.1 of Deltaproteobacteria bacterium. Lineage (GTDB taxonomy): Bacteria > Myxococcota_A > UBA796 > UBA796 > SXON01 > CAJBVW01. The sequence continues at coordinate 37,779 of JAKFCH010000081.1, read as the reverse complement.
GGGCGCGGTGGGCGGGCTCGTGCTGCCGCCGCACTACGGCGCGAACACCACCGCGGCGGCGACGCTCGTGCTCACCCCCTTCGGCGCCACCGCGCCCGAAGCGCTCGCGTTCGGCGGCGTGCTCTGGTTCGCCGCGGCCGCGCCCGACGTGGTCATGGGGCTCGTCGGGCTGTGGCTCGGCGGCGGGGCGGTGCTGCGGGTTGAGGAGGAGGCGGCGTAGGGGTCGCGGCAGGCGCCTGGAGGGCGCGCGGGCGCGTCAGCGGCCGCGCGGTTCGGCGCCCCGCCCCGCGACGCGGCAGCGAAGCGTAGCGGGGCGAAAGCCACCGCCCGCGCGCAAGCCGGGCGGTGGATCGTACGGGGGCGGACGCGCCAACCGAGCGCGGAGCGCGAGCCCGGAACGGGGCCGACGGCACCCCTCCCCGCGAGGGGAGGGGTGCCGGGCCGCCCGATCCTAGCCCTTGGCCGCGGCGGCCTTGGACCGGATCAGGTTCAGCGCGCTCCCCGCCTTGAACCACTCGAACTGCTCGGGCGACTGCGTCGTCTTCACCGCGATGCGATCGACCGTGCCGTCGGAATGCGTGAGCACGAGCGTGGGTGCGATGCCCTGGGGGATGCCGGCGATGCCTTCGATGGCGACGACATCGTCCTCGCGCACCTTCTCGTAGTCCGCGGGGTCCGCGAAGGTGAGGGGGAGGAGGCCCTGCTTCTTGAGGTTGGTCTCGTGGATGCGGGCGAAGCTGCGCGCGACGACCGCGCGGGCGCCCATGAGGCGCGGCTCCATGGCGGCGTGCTCGCGGGAGCTGCCCTCGCCGTAGTTCTCGTCCCCGATGGCGACCCAGCCCTGGCCAGCGGCGCGGTAACGCTTCGCGAGGTCGGGGTAGGCGACGCTCGCCTCGCCGGACACGAGGTCCTTCCCCTTGCCCATCTCGCCGGTGAAGGCGTTGTTGGCGGTGAGGAAGAGGTTGCCCGAGATGTTGGTGAGGTGGCCGCGGTACTTCAGCCAGGGGCCCGCCGCCGAGATGTGGTCGGTCGTGCACTTGCCCTTGGCCTTGAGCAGCACCACGAGCCCGCCGATGTCCTTGCCGTCCCACGCCGCGAAGGGCGTGAGCCGCTCGAGGCGATCGGAGGTGGGGGAGATCGCCACGTCGGTCGACTTGCCGGCCTCGGAGGGGGCGATGAAGCCGTCGAAGCCCGGGAGGAAGCCGTTCACCGGTAGCTCTTCGGCCACGGGGGCCTCGAACTTGAAGGTGATGCCGTCGCGCGTGATCGTGTCGGTGAGCGGGTTGAAGCGCAAATCACCGGCGAAGGCGAGCGCCGTCACGATCTCGGGGCTGCCGATGAATGACAGCGTGGCGGTGTTGCCGTCGTTGCGGGCGGGGAAGTTGCGGTTGAAGGAGGAGACGATGGAGTTGCTCTCCCCCTTCTTGATGTCGTCGCGCTTCCACTGGCCGATGCACGGGCCGCACGCGTTGGCGAGCACGGTGCCGCCGATGTCGTTGAGGGCGGCCATCTGCCCGTCCCGCTGGATGGTGGCGTAGATCTGGTCCGACCCCGGGGAGATGAGGAACGGCGTGGCGATCTTGAGGCCCGCGGTGGCGGCCTGGCGGGCGAGGTGCGCGCTGCGGCCGATGTCCTCGTACGAGGAGTTGGTGCAGGACCCGATGAGCGCGCTCGAGATGTGGGCGGGGTAGCCCTCCTTCTCGACGGCGGCGCGCATCTCGGAGATGGGGCGCGCGAGGTCGGGGGTGTGGGGGCCGACGAGGTGCGGCTCGAGCGTGTCCAGATCGATCTCGACGACGCGGTCGAAGTAGGCGGCGGGATCGGCCTCGACCTCGGGGTCCGCGCGGAGGAACGCGGCGTTGGCGTCACACAGGTCGGCCTCGGCGCCACGGGTGGTGGTGCGGAGGTAGGTCGCCATGCGCGAGTCGTAGGGGAAGACCGACGTGGTCGCGCCGAGCTCGGCGCCCATGTTGCAGATGGTCGCCTTGCCGGTGCACGACAACGACTCGGTGCCGGGGCCGAAGTACTCGATGATCGCGTTGGTGCCGCCCTTGACGGTGAGCATGCCCGCGAGCTTGAGGATCACGTCCTTCGGGGAGGTCCAGCCGTTGAGCTTGCCGGTGAGCTTGACGCCGATGACCTTGGGGCAGAGCACCTCCCAGGCGAGGCCGACCATCGCGTCGACCGCGTCGGCGCCACCGACGCCCACCGCGAGCATGCCGAGACCGCCGGCGTTCGGCGTGTGGCTGTCGGTGCCGATCATCAGCGTGCCGGGCAGCGCGTAGTTCTCGAGGATGACCTGGTGGATGATGCCCGCGCCCGGCTTCCAGAAGCCGATGCCGTAGCGCTGCGACACGGTGCGGAGGAACTCGTAGACCTCGAAGTTCTCGGCGAGGGCGACCTTCATGTCCTCGCCGGCGCCGACGTGGGCGCGGATGAGGTGGTCGCAGTGGACGGTGGAGGGGACCGCGGTGGTCGCCTTGCCCGCGAGCATGAACTGGAGGAGCGCCATCTGCGCCGTGGCGTCCTGCATCGCGACGCGGTCGGGGTTCAAGTCGAGGAACGACTTGCCCCGCACGAACTCGGCCTTCTCGGGGTCGGCGAGGTGGGCGAACAGGATCTTCTCCGCGAGCGTGATCGCGCGGCCGAGGCGGCGGCGGGCGATGGCGTGGCGGGCGGGGAAGGTGGCGAAGAGGACCTTCGCGGCGGCGAGCTCGGGGGTGACGGCCGTGGTCATCGGGTCTCCTGAAAGGGGGCCCATCTAAGCCGTCCGGAGGAGCGGGGCCATGCCCCTCCGTGTCGGGCCCGTGGGGTACGATGGGCGGAGAGAGGCGCCGGTGCTCGGTCGGTTGGGGGCGATCGTCGTGTTCGTGGGGTGCGGGTGCGTCGGGGAGCGCGCGGGTTCGGCCGCCGACCCCGCTGCCGATCGGGTCGCCTTCCGCGACCTCGCTTGCGAGCGGATCGGAGACCGCTCCCTCCGCGACGAGTGCGTGATCTACGGCGTCCGGGCGGCACCCGGGTCGGCCGAGGCCGCGTGCCCGACCGTCGTGTCCGACGTGATGCGGGACGAGTGCTGGTTCACCGCGGTGGATGCCCACGAGCGCGTCGGGAGGGACGCCGTGCACGAATGCGCGCGTGCCGGGCGCTTCGTCTCCCAGTGCCATGCCAACGCCATCTCCCGGGAGGTGTCGGCCCTGCCGCCGCTTCCGGAGGGCGCGCTCACGACGGAGGTGGAGCGGATCCTGGCGACGTTCCGGCGCCCGCCCGGGCAGGCCCGCGACCTCGTTCGGCGGCGGATCGCGGCGGTGGGGGAGGGGGCTCCGGTGGGTTTGGGACAGGGGGCCGATCCAGGGAGCGACACGCCGGACTAGGCGATGTCCTCGACCGTGATCCGCGCGTTCGTCCGCCCGTTCCACTCGTTGAGGCCGATGGTGCCGAGCACGGCGCGCGCGCCGGCGAGGAGCTCGCGCTGGTCGGCCCCGCCCCACCACACGGCGTCGGCGCCGTCGATCTGGAAGAAGACGTGGCGGTCCTTGATGACCCGGATGCCCGTGACCGCGCCCTCCACGACGACGCGCGCGGCGGTGTTGCCCTTGCCGCAGGGCTCCAGGCGCTCGAGCTCCCGGAGGAGCGCGAGGGTGACGGCGGCGCCGGGGGTGGTCGCGTCGACGGGCTCGACGGGCACGAGGTCCTCCGCGCCCGCGCTGGCGTCGACCCACGCGGCGAGGCGCGCGGCGAGCTCCGGCAGCTTCTCCGTCGGCACGGTGAACCCCGCGGCCGCGGCGTGCCCGCCGTAGCGCACGAGCAGATCCGCCACGGAGTCGAGCGCGCGGACGGCGTGCACCGCCGACACCGAGCGGACGCTCCCGGTCGCGACGGCGCCGAGCACGGCCACCACCGCGACGGGCCGGTGGATCCGATCGCGCACCTTGGCCGCGACGATGCCGACCACGCCGCGGTGCCAGCCCTCCTCCTCCGGGCCCCACACCACCGCGAAGCCCGGCACCGGGTGGGGCACCCGCTCGAGCGCATGCGTGACGAGCGCCTCCTGGATGCCCTGGCGCTCGCGGTTGAGCCCGTCGAGGGCCTGGGCCTGGGCCTTCGCGGCGGCGGGGTCGCGCTCGCGGAGCAGCCGCACCACGGCGTTGGCGTCCTTGAGCCGGCCCGCGGCGTTGATGCGCGGGCCGATGCGGAAGCCGAGGTCGCTCGCGTTCAGGCGCCCGGTGGCGGCGCCGGCGACCTCGAGCAGCGCGGCGAGGCCCGGGCCGTGGCGATCGGCGTTGAGCGCGGCGAGCCCCCGCGCGACGATGCCGCGGTTCTCGGGCGTGGCGAGATCGACGACGTCGGCCACCGTGCCGATGGCGGCGAGCTTGAAGAGGGAGCGGAGCACGTCGTCGCGGCGGGGATCGGCGGCGAGGAGCGCCGTGGCGAGCTTGAGCGAGACGCCGCACGCGGCGAGGGCCTTGTTGGGGTAGGGGCAGCCGGCCTGCGGCGGGCAGATGACCGCGAACGCGTCGGCGGGCACGGACTCGCCGGAGGGCAGGTGGTGGTCCACCACGATGACGTCGAGGCCCGCGGCGCGCGCCTGCGCGACGGTGGCGTGGTCGCGCACGCCGATGTCCGCGGTGACGAGCAGGGTCACGCCGTCGGCGGCGGCGGTCTCCACCGCGAGCGCGGAGAGCCCGTAGCCCTCGCGGAAGCGATCGGGCACGTGGTAGCTCACGACGGCGCGGCTGCCGGCGGCGTGGATGCGGCGGTCGAGGGCGGCGTGCAGGATGAGGCACGAGGTCGTGCCGTCCACGTCGTAGTCCGTCACGAGGCGGATGTGCTCCGAGCGCGCCACGGCCTGTTCGATCCGCGCCACCGCCTCGACGAGGCCGAGCAGCACGAACGGATCGTGGAGGGGCCCCTCCATCGGCGCGAGGAACGCGGTGGCGGTCCCGACATCGTGGCCCCGGGCGGCGAGCACGCGCGCGGTGAGCGGGAGGAGGCCGAGGGCGGCCTGGAGCGCTTCGACGACGGGGGCGGCCGCGGGGGTGAGCTCCCAGCGGCGGCCCGTACGGGAGGTCCACATGGGGGCGCCTGTACCGCCTGGGGTCGGGGTCGGCCATGCCGTTTGTCGTGTCGGCCGGGCGCTCCGACGCGCGGCGCCGTGGATCGGTCCGTCCACCCGTCCGACGATCAGCCGGCGAACGCGATCCAGCCGAGGCCGACGCCGAGGGCCATCCCCCCGACGGCCGCGAAGACGGCGGCGCCGCCGAAGGCCACCCACTTGAGGTGCCCGCGCGGAGCCTCGGCGGGCTCGCGCGCGCCGGGTTCGGGCGGCGGTGCGCGGTGCGGCGTGGCGATGGGCTCGGACCAGGTCGCGGCGGCGGGCGGGGGCGTGCCGATCCGGAGCGTCACCATGTGTCGACGCCGCTCGCCGTGCCAATCGGCGACGAGCTCCAGTCGCGCGGCGCCGTCGAAGTCGAGCCCGGCGGCGCGCACCTCCACGAACGTGGCGCCGGTCGCGGCAACCCACGCGTCGAGGGGGACGCCGTGGACGGCATCGGCCATGGGGGGGGAGAGCCCGCGGACGGGCGTGGCCTCCCCGCGGAGGCCGGAGAGGCCGGCGAGGCCTCCGTGCACGCGGGGGGCGGGCCGGCCCACCGGATCGCGCGGCACGGGCATCTCGTCGAAGGGGCCGTCCAGCGGGTCGATGGGCTCGGGCGGGGTCACGTCCTCGCTCCGTACGACGAGGCCCGAGAGCACGGCGTCCACCTGGCCCGCGTCCATCTGACCGGCGGCGCGGAGGCGGCGCACGGCCTCCTCCTCCCCCGGCCGGACGGCGCGGATCGCGTCCATGTGGTCGCGCACCACCTGGCGCTCGTCCTCGGGCGCGGCACGCTCGATCGCGGTGAGCGGGAGCGCGTTGCTCTGGCCGGAGAGGTTCTCGCGGATGCGCTGCGCGGCGATGTCGGTGACTCGCCGCAGCGTGTCGAGGACGCCACGGCCCTCGGACGCCACCGCCTCGATGACCGGGACCCCGAAGGGGTTGAGCTCGGCGCTCATCGCCTCGACGGAGACCGCCCCCGGCACGTCCCGCTTGTTGAGCTGGACGACGAGCGGGATGCTGGCGAGGTCGAGGCCGTGCAGCCGGAGGTTGTCCTCGAGGTCGACGAGGGCCTCGACGTTGGCGGCGGCGCGGGCGGGCGAAGAGTCCGCCACGAACACGATGGCATCGGCGCCCTGGAGCACCACCCGGCGCGTCTCCTTGTAGTAGATCTGCCCGGGGACCGTGAAGACCTTGAAGCGCGCCGTGAAGCCGGCGATCTCGCCGAGCCGGAGCGGGGCGTAGTCGAAGAAGAGCGTGCGATCCTGCTCGGTGCGGAGCGAATGGAGCTCGCCGCGTTGCGCGGGCGGCATGAGGCGGTGGAGGACCTCGACGTTGGTCGTCTTGCCGGAGAGTGCCGGTCCGTAGAAGACGATCTTCACTTCGATTTCGCGTCGCGCGAAGTTGATCAACGCCATCGGCGAGGGCTCCCGAGCCTGCGGACGCGAATCATACAGGATCCGAAGGGAGCGGGTAGCCTTCGCGGGTGGGGCGCCGCCGCTCGGCGCGGAGCGTTAAGCGCGTCGGTCGGTCGCTCGTCCCTTGCCCAGGCTCCCCATGCATCCGCTCATTCCCGCGTTCGAGCCCTTCGCCTTCGACCTCGGGCCCGTCGCCATCCACGGCTTCGGCATCCTCGTCGCCATCGGTTTTCTCATCGGCGGCAACGTCGCGATGAAGAAGGCCGTTCGCTTCTCGGGCGATCCGCGCGCCTCCGAGCGGATCAACCGGCTCGTCGGGTGGCTCGTCATCGGCACCTTCGTCGGCGGCCACCTCGGGGACGTGCTGCTGTACCGGCCGCACGAGCTCGCGAAGGACCCGATGCTGCTGTTCCGCGTGTGGGAGGGGCTCTCGAGCTTCGGCGGCTTCGCGGTGTGCGTGCCGCTCGCCATCTGGTTCTTCCGGCGCGAAAAGTTGAACCCCTGGCCCTACCTCGACGCGCTCGCGTTCGGCTTCGCCATCGGCTGGTTCTTCGGGCGGATGGGCTGCTTCTCCGCGCACGACCATCCGGGCACCCAGACCAACTTCTGGCTCGGCGTCTACGGGATGTGCCCCGGCGGCAACCCCACGATCGCCTGCCACGATCTCGGTCTGTACGAGGCCCTCTGGTCCGGCGGCGTGTTCCTGCTCTTCACGCTGCTCGACACCAAGCCGCGCTTCCACGGCTTCTACGTCGCCTGGATCGCCGCGCTCTACGGCCCGTTCCGCTTCCTCCTCGACTTCAGCCGCACGTCTCCCGTCGACGTGCGCTACGGCGGCCTCACCCCCGCGCAGTACGGCAGCATCCTGGTCACCCTGCTGGGCCTCTGGATGCTGCGCTCGCGGGCGCAGGCGGCGGTGGCGAAGGCGGCGTAGTTCTCGCCGCTCCCTCTCCACCGCCCCGAACCGTCAGTCGTGATCGATCCCGCTGTTGAGCTCGAAGCCCGTGATCGTGTCGAGTGCGGTGGAGACGGGCTCGTAGAAGCTGATCCGCCCGAGATCGTGCTCCTGGCTCACCCACGCGGTGTCGCTGCCCGGGAGGACGCCGAGGTGCACCGGCACGCTCGGGAGCGGCAGTTCGTCGTAGAGGAGGCTCTCGAAGTTCAACACCTCCAGGTACTTGAGCCCGTCGAGCACGAAGAAGCCCCACCGACCGTCGTCGGAGGTGGCGAAGTTCGTCGGCTCGGCGTCGAGCACGAGGGGGTTCGTACGGAAGTCGTCGAGGTCGATGAGGGTGAGCGCCCACTCGCCCGAGAAGGGGCTCGTCGGGTCGGCGCCCTCGGCGTCCGCCTTGGTGTGGAACACGAGGAGCGAGCCGCCCGTCGGGCTGACGCCCATCGAGGCGACCGGCTTGACGAGGCTGCGCTCGGTGATCGTGCCGGTCGTGGTGTCCCACACGCCATACGTCGTGAGGAGCGACGCGTTGGTGTACAGGAGCGCGGTGCCGTCGTTCGCGTAGAGCACCGAGCCGTACGCGCTCGCCATCGGCGCGATCACGGGCGTGGCCCAGGGATCGCGCGCGTCGAGGGTCCACACCTCGCGCGCGCCGCGCGACACGACGGAGACGCGCTCGCCGTCGGGCGACAGGTCCATGTCGGTGGGGTTCTCGCCCACCGGCACACGATCCACGGTACCGCCGACGAGGTCGACCACGACGAGCTCGCTCGCGCCGAACTGCCGCACGAAGGCGAAGGCGCCGTCGGGGGAGAGCTCGACCTCCTCGGCCACCGGGGCGTTCATCGGGTCGTCCTCGATGGGGACGAAGCGGGGCGAAGGCAATTCGGCGGTGAGATCGATGAGCGCTAACGAGGCATCACTCACGACCACGGCCTGGGTGCCGTCGACGCTCCACTTCACCCCGTGGGGGTTGAAGCCCACCGCCATCGGCGAGTGCGTGCCGGTGGCGAGGTTGACGAGGCTGACCTCGTTGAAGCTCAGGACGCCCTCGGCGGGGTCCTCGCTCTCGACGTCGGGGTCGTACCAGGCCAACGCCCACTTGCCGTCATCCGACAGGGCGAGCCGGTTCAGGTTCGGGCGCACCGCCACGTTGCGCACGCTCATCGTGGCCGCGTCGATGAGGCTCACGTCGTCGCTGCCCTCGTTCAACGTGACCGCGTGGGTGTAGTCGGCGGCGGTCGCGACGACGGACGGGGTCGTGCCGACCTCGGCGGTGAGCGCGGCCAGCGACGGCACGGAGACGCGGGTGACGGTGCCACGGCCCGGGTTGGCGATGAACACGTAGGCGTCGGTGGCCGCGGGCGCGAGGCGGAGGAAGTCGTCCTCCTCCTCGGGGGGCGTGTCGGTGTCGTCCCCGTCCGCGTCGGAGGGGGGCTCCGTGCCCATCCCGCCGGTGTCGGACGACTCCCCGCGCGGCGCGTAGCTGAGGCCCGTGGCGCTGCACCCGACGAGCGCGAGCAGGGCGAGCAGCCCGGGCGCCCGTGCCATCGCGACGGGGCGCATCAGAACCGCACGCCGACGCCCGTGCGTCCGGCGAAGCCCGAGAACTGCAGGGTTCCGAGGTCCTCGAACGCCATCGGCGCCATCCAGCCGTAGCCGAGCTCGACGTAGGGCGCGATCGCGAAGGTGCCGCGCACCTTGATGATGAAGTCCAGGCCGCCCGCGCCGAGGAAACCACCGGTGAGCCCGGCGCGCTGCACCTGGGTGAGGTTCTCGTCGTCGTTGTTGTCGTCGTCGAGGCGCGCGAGCCCGCGCATGCCGACGACCTGGGCGGTGACGTAGGGGTGGAGCCACTTGAAGACCTTCACGTCGGCCTTCGAGCCGACCGAGATCTGATCGGTGTACAGCGCGGTCTGGAAGCCGCCGCCGTAGTCGTAGTAGTCCTCCTCCTCGTCGTCGTACGAGGCCGCGCCGGGCACGTCCACGCTCGCGCCGTGGGTGGAGTGTTGCCACCCGGCGATGATCGCGACGTTCGGGTGCACGGCGAAGCCGCCGCGGAGGCCGATCGAGCCGAGGGAGCGGCCGTTGGCGAACAGGTCGAAGGCGGGATCCCGGGTGCCGAGCCAGCCGGCCTCGACGCTGATCTCGTGGGTGGCGGCGGCGGCGGGGAGCGCGAGCGCGCAGAGCAGGGAAAGCATGATCACTCCTCCACGCGGCGCGGGAGCGCCGGGCGTTCGAACAGGCCGGTGGAGGCGAAGCCGGCGGCGGTCTTCAGCTCCTCGGTGGTGGCGTCGACGAAGGTGACGAGGCCGAGAGGGTTCGGATGCGAGACGACGAACAGGCCGCCGGGCATGGCGTCGATGCCGACGGGGGGCTCCTCGAGGACGATCTCGCTCGCGGTGGCCGCGGCCACGTCGATCTTCTGGAGGGCGTCCACGCCCTGCATGAGGATCAGCGCGTAGTTCGACGTGTCGGCCGTGGTGAGCGCGAAGCCGACGGGCTCCCCTTCGAGGAGGAGGGCCACGGGATCCCGCGGGTCGACGCCGAGGTCGAACAGCCCGAGGCCGTAGTACTGGTCGTAGAAGCCGGAGACGTCGTTTCCGCTCCCGCCTTCGGTGTACATCGTCGCGACGCCCCACGCGGCGTCCTCGGTGAGGCGCATCTCCATCACCGGGTTCTCGGCGCGCTCCTCGTGGATCGTGTCGGCCGCGGCGTCGAAGAGGTACACGTCGTGCCGCACGCCGGCGTCGTTGTAGAGGACGTAGCGCCCGTTCCCGCCGGCGAGGCGGGTGCACGGCTCGTCGAGGACGAAGCTCTGGAGCTCGAACAGCTCGTGCTCGAGCACGTCGAGGGTGGGCCGCCCCGCGTAGACGATGAGGGTGCGGTTGGTCACCTCGTCGACGAGCAGATCGGACGGCACGCCGTCGAGCTCGACGATGTCGATGCTCTCGTTGGTGAGGTCGAGCACGTAGAGCTCGCTCTGGCCGGACACGCTCACGAGGGCGTAGTCGGTGTCGCCGCTGTCGTCGGAGATGAGCACGGCATTGTCGGGATCGACCTGCTGGTCGACATCGAGCGTGAGCGGGTAGACGACGGTGCGGGTCCAGGCGTCCTCGCCGACGAGGGAGACGACGGCGACCTTGCTGCGCGAGAGCACGAGGGCCTTCTCGCCGTCGGCGCTGAACAGTACGTTCTCGGGGGCGAACCCGACCGGGACCGCGTGGGCCTCGCCGGAGGCGAGGTCGACGAACACCGCCTCGGTGAGGTTGAGGACGCCGGAGACGTCGATGGTGTCGCCCGAGGCGAAGTCGAGGTAGGCCACCGCGAGCGTGCCCGCCTCGTTGAACGCGAAGGCGTTGTACTGCGTCGGGACGTCGACGGCGTGGGCCACCGCGCCGTCGCGGATCAGCACGAGCTCGGAGGCGGTCTCGAGGTCCTCGTCGCGGCACTCGTCGACGTAGACGATCTTCGGGTCGTCGTCGGAGCACACCGGCCAGGAGACGAACGCGAGGATCGTCTTCTGGTCCGGGGCGAGCACCAAACGATCGGGCGAGGCGCCGGCGAGCTCCACGGTGGCGTAGGTGCCGTCGGGCTTGACCCGGACGAGATCCCCGGCGGCGGGGAGGCGGACGTACACGCCGTCCTCCGCGGCGACGACCGCGGGATCCCAGGTGGGGGCGTCGAGGTAGGCGTACCCGTTCCCGGGGAGGTCCCACGGGGCGCAGGCGGGGAGCAGCCCGAGGAGCGCGAGGGCCGTCGGGAGGGCCGTCGGGAGGGCCTTCGAAAGGAAGGAGGGCCTAGTCATGGTCGATCTCGCTGTTGAGCTCGAAGCCCGTGATCGTGTCGAGGGTGGCGGCGTCGGGGTCGTAGAAGGAGAGGCGGCCGAGGTCGTGGTCCTGGCTGACCCAGGCGGTCTCGCTGCCGGGGAGCACGCCGAGGTGCACCGGGGGGCTCTTCAAGGTCACCTCCTCGTAGAGGAGGGTCTGGAAGTCGAGCACCTCGAGCCACTTGTTCCCGTCCATGACGAAGTAGCCGTACCGGCCGTCGTCACTGGTGGAGTAGGACGCCGGCTCGGCCGGGAGCAGCATGGGGTTCTGGCGGAAATCACCCAGGTCCATGAGCGTAAGGGCCCACTCGCCCGCGAAGGGGCTCTCCGGGTCGGCGTCCGTCGCGTCCTCCTTCGTGTGGAACACGAGGAGGGAGCCGCCGGTGGGGCTCGCGCCCATGCTCTGCACCGGCTTCACGAGGCTCCGCTCGGTGATGGTGCCGCCGACGGTGTCCCACACACCGAACGACGCGAGCAGCGAGGCGTTCGTGTAGAGGATCGCCTGCGTCCCGTCACCTGTGTAGAGCAACGAGCCGTAGGGGGAGTCGAACGGGATGACCGTGGCGCCCGCGAAGGGGTTGGTCGCGTCGAGGAGCCAGACCTCCTGGGCGCCACGGGCCACGACGGCGAGCTGGTTGCCGTCGGGGGAGAGGTCGAGATCGGTGGGGTTGGCGCCCACCGTGATCCGGTCGACCCCGAAGGTGTCGAGATCGACCACGACGAGATCGTCGGAGCCGAACTGGCGCACGTAGGCGTAGCTCCCGTCGGGGGAGAGCGCGACCTCCTCGGCCTCGGGGGCGTCCACCGGGTCGGGCGCGATCTCGACGAGCGTGGGCGCGAGCGCCTCCGCGGTGAGATCGATGACCGCGAGCGAGGCGTCGCTCACGACGAGCGCCAGGGTGCCGTCCTCGCTCCACTGCACGCCGCGCGGGTTGAAGCCCACGGCGAGCGGGGTGTGCTTCGCGTCGGCGAGGCGCACGAAGCTCACCTCGTTGAAGCTCTGCACGCCGCCGTCCCCGCCGCCCTCGTCGAGGTCCGGGTCGTACCAGGCCATCACCCAGGCGGCGTCGGAGGACAGCGCGAGCCGGTTGAAGTTCGGGCGGATCGACACGTTGGTCACCGCGAGGGTGGCCGCGTCGATGATGCTCACCGAGTCGTCCCCCTCGTTGAGCGTGACGGCGCGCGAGTAGTCGGCGGTGGTCTGGATGACCGTGGGGCCCTCGCCGACCTCCGTCGTGAGCACCGCGAGGCTCGGCACCGAGATGCGCGTGACGGTGTCCCGCGTCGGGTTGGCCACGAACACGTAGGCGTCGGTCGCGGAGGGTGCGAGCGAGAGGAAGTCGTCCTCCTCCTCGGGGGGGCCGTCGGTGTCGGCGTCGGCGTCGGCGTCGCTGTCGGCGTCGGTGTCGGCGTCCCCTTCGGCGGCGTAGTCGCTGTCGTCGGTGGCCTTGTCGCCGCCGAGGCCGTAGTCGGCCGAACAGCCGGCCAGCAGCAGCGGGAGAAGTAGTGAGGTCCGGAGCATGTCGATCTCCTGCACGAACAGCATGTACGAACAGAATGCACGAATCGTGCCACGTCCGGCGCGCTTTCGTAGGTCCGCCGGTTTTTACCCGCTGGGGCGCCACCCCCGACCAGGGACGCGGCTCGCTCGTGACGCAGATGTCACGCTTCCACGGCGCCATCGGACGGCGCTCGGATCGTCGTCACCTCGCCGTGCGATCGACCAGCAGGAGCGCGACGATGGACTTCGCGTCGGTCATCTCCCCGCGGGTGATGAGCGCCACTGCCTCCGCGAGGGTGATCCGCACCGGGTCGATCACCTCGTCGGCGTCGAGGTTCGTCGGCACGGCCGAGAGCCCGGTGGCCACGTAGAGGTGGATGACCTCGTCGGTGAACGCGGGCGTGGTGTGGATCGTCGTGAGGTGGGCGAGCGTGCCGACGAGCCCGACCTCCTCGGCGAGCTCGCGCGCGGCACAATCGACGGGCGACTCACCGGGGTCGAGCTTGCCGGCCGGGATCTCCCAGATCGTGCCGCCCGCGGCGTGACGGTGCTGGCGGATGAGGGTGACCGTGCCGTCGGCATGCAGGGGCACGACCGCGGCGGCGCCCGGGTGCCGGAGCACCGTGAGCTCGACCTCGCGGCCGTTGGGGAGCACCACGGTCTCGATGCCGTAGTCGCCGATGGAGCTCGTGTGCAGGGAGCGGCGCTTCATCCCGGCAGCGTAGTCCGGGGGCGCCGCGGGTGGCTATTCCGCCTCGACCAGCGGGTACACGGCCTCGCCGCTCACCTGGATGGTGAAGTAGCCGGTGTAGTAGTCGAACTCGTAGTCGTACCCGATGGTCGTGCCGTCGAACGAGGCGGAGTCGTCGGTGGCGTACTCTTCGAGCTCGCCGTCGGACTCCCGGTAGAAGTACACCGCCGCCGCGCCGTCCGAATGGACCACGCCGCGCCAGGTCGTGCCGAGGGGGATCCAATCGCAGGCGGAGTCACGGTCGGGCGTGACCTCGTAGAAGTAGTCGCAGATGCCGCACATCTCGTGGAGGGCCGCGAAGTCGCTCGAGCCCTCGCTCACGGCCCCGCCGGTCTCGACCACGGTCTCGTCGCACTCGTAGCCGTACTCCGAGTAGTCGTAGTAGAAGCGCCGGGTGGCGTTCCACACCGAGTAGTCGGGCACCAGCTCGGGCTGCTCGTCGGTGTCGGCCGCCGTGTCGGTGTCGGAGCCGGTATCCGTGTCGGTGCCACTGTCGGCGTCCGACGACGTGTCTTCCTCGACCGAGCCCGCTGTGTCGTCAGCGAGCTTGATCGTGCCCGGCGCGCAGGCCGAGAGGAGGACGAGAGAGAACAACGTGCGCGTCATGACGAACCCCTGGAGGGCCTGGGGCGGGGCCGCCCTCGAGGCTCATGTTCCGGGAGGTTCATGCCACACGCGACGGGCTGTCCGCAAGTGCCCTGTCGATGGATTGAAGTGGTGCGGGAGAGGGGACTTGAACCCCTACGGGAGTTACCCCACCAGGTCCTGAGCCTGGCGCGTCTGCCATTCCGCCACCCCCGCGGGTGACTCTTCGGTCGCCCACCGGATTATGGCGTTGGGGCTCCCGCGTCAAGGCGCTCCGGGTCGAGTCTCCACACCTCCCAGCGCCCGGACGCGTAGAGGCGGGTGGCGTCGCGCAGGAGCAGCTCGCGGAGCTTCGCCTCGGGCTCGGTGAATTGGGCCTTCAGGACGGACGGCGCGAGGAACGGGTAGCTCTTCTTGAGGAAGTGCACGTCCCCCACCAGGAGGTAGCGCACGCCCTCGTCGGCGAGGGCGGCGAGCGCGTCGTCTCCGTGGCGCCACGCCCAGTAGCGGGTGGGGACGTGGTCCTCGACCGAGCCGAGGATCCAGGGCTGCGGCACGTAGTACCCGTGCCAGGCGAAGAGCATCCCGACAGGCGCCTCCGCCGGGACGTGCTCCCGGAGGAAACGCAGCGCCCCCCACGCCGGAAGTGCGTCGGTGAGGAATTCGTCGGGCGTCTGGTTGCCGGTCACCACGGCCACGCGCTCGGTGGCGCGCTCCAACGCCGGCGCGAGGTTCGCGGGCAGCGACACCGCGAGCAGCAACCATGCGGGCCAGCGGCGGGAGAGCCCTCCGCCGGCGAGCGCGGCGATGCCGGCGAGCGGGAGGAGGTACCGCACGATCTGGGCGCCCAGGGCCCACCCGAGGAAACCCAGGGCACACACGAACGCGAGCCGACGCACCGCCCCGTCGCGACGGAGCGCCCACACGGTCGCGGCCGCGAGCGCCGCCCACAAGAGCGAGATGCGACCGAGGAAGACGAAGGAGTCCACCTCCGCGCGCATCAGGAGGTTCCACGGCAGGAGCGCGGTGGAGAGGAGATCGCGCCCCAGCCCGTACTTCTCCGGGTAGACGAACACGAAGGCAGCCTCGGCGGCCCCCGCGGCGGTCGAGGCCCCGGTGGGCCAGCCCGCGAACGGGAAGAGCGGGTGGAGGCCCTCGTAGACGTTGCGGGCCCACCACGGCACGACCGGGGCGAGCGTCGCCACCGCGGCGAGCGCGATCCGGCGGGGCTCGGCGCGGAGGCCGTCCCACGCCGCCACGAGCGCGAGGCCGGCGACGACGGGCGCGGCCGTGTACTTCGCCGCCAGCGCGAAGCCGCACATCCACCCCATGAGCACCCAGCGCCGGGCCAGCATCGCGTCCGCCGCGACGAGCAGCCAGAGCGCGACGAGGTGGTTGTTGTAGGCGAGGCCGGACTCGCGGAGCCAGCTCCACGATCCGAGCAGGGCGAGCGCGGGGAGGTCGCCCTGGCCACGGCCGAAGCGGGCCTCGGCGAGGGCCCGTACGCCGAGCGCGAGGGCGGCGGTCACGCCGAGGTGCCAGAGGCGCGGGGCGGCCTCGCCGCCGAGCGCGTAGAGCGCGGCGAACACGAGGTGGACCGGGAGCGGACGGCTGCCCTCGGGGTTGAGGAACCCGCCGAGGAGGTGCCCGGACTCGACCATCCGGCGGGGGAGGGCGAGGTGGTAGGAGAGCTCGTCGGTGTCGGTGGGGGGCGCGAGGGCCTCGACGAGGCCCGGCAGCAGGAACGCGACGCCGATCACGCCCACCACGATCGGCACCGTGGGGAGCGTGACCCGCGGGCGCGCCGCCCACCCCGCCGCGGTGGCGAGCACGACCGTGGCCGCCGCGATGGGCCCGATCGCGCCGCCCATCGCGAAGAGGGCCATGCACGCGCCTTGCACGGCCACGCCGAGCCCGAGGGCGGCCAGCCAGCCCGAGGGCGCGTCCAGGGCGGCGGGCGCGGTGGCCCGCAGGATGGCGCCGCCCGCGCCGAGCGCCGCTACGAGCGCGAGCGCGGCGGGGATGCCGCCCCGCGCGAGGGCGAGGAAGGCCTCGGGGCGGACGGTGCCCGCGGGATCGAGCCACACGAACGCCGCGGCGAGAAGGACGGCCAGGAGCGCCGCCAGGCCGCGGGGCCCGCGCCGGGGCGTCCCCCCCGCGGGTGTCGGCGGCGCCTCGAGCCGCACGGCCTCGTTCACGGGGCCTCCGGGCGGAGGCGCACGGCGTCACCGCCGGGATGGGACACCGTCACGAGCCCGACGCCGACCGGCTCCCCGGGGATCCACGCTGCGCCGTCCCACCGGTCCAGGACCCACCCCGCGACGGGCCAGTCGAGGGTCCAGGACACGGGCGCGTCCCGATGCGCGCCGCGCCAGCCGCCGTCGACGGTGCGGCCTCCGCCCTCGGCGCGGGGATCGTCGTCATCGAGGACGAGCTCGGGGACGGTCGCCATCACGGTGCGGTTCGCCTCGCGGAACAGGAGCCAGGGCCCCCAGCGCGAAGGCGCCCGTTGATGGCCCGGCCGGCGCAGCTCGACCCCGTCGGAGCAGCGGATGTCGATGTCGCCGGTGCCCGCGCGCAGCGTGGCGCGATCCTCCCAGCACGCGACGGGCCCCCAGAGCCCGAGCCCGTACACGAACCCGGTGTCCGCGGCGTGGATCCGCCGCTCGCCGCTGGTCGTGTCCTGCACGTAGACCCCGTCCTCGTCCACCCACGCGAGCCAGCGGCCCGCTCCGGCCACGTGCCGCTCGCTCCGTGCGGTTCGCGCGAGGGGCACGCGCATTCCGTCGGGACCACGGGCCCACACGTCCTCCCCGGTGATCCCGCCGTCCTCGATCCAGGCGCACCAGGGCCAGGCGAGCGCGGCGGGGTACCAGGGCAGCGGCGCGGCGTCGGTCCGCGTCCGGACCCGGTCCGTGAGCGCGAAGGCCTCCACCCGGTCGGGCCACACGAACGCGCCGTGGAGCCCGTCGGTCGCGGGGGGGCCGAGGGTGCCCTCCGCCACGCGGGTCAGGTCGGGAACGGGCGCGGCGCCGGGGAGGCGCCAGAGGCCGAGCGACGCCGTCAACAACGCGCTCGCCCCGAGGCCGGGCGCCTCCGCGCCGGCCGACAGCTCGACGACCTCGCCGGTGCCGATGTGCACCGCGCGGTCCACGCGCCCGGTGAAGGAGCAACCCACGACCCACGGGCCCGCCAACGCGGGGTATCGGTCGTCCCGACAGGCACCGGCGTCGACGGCGGGGAGCGCGCGCACGTCCGGCCGCGCCAGCACGGTGCCGCTGTTGGCCGCGGGCTGCACGTCGAGGGTGATCGACACGCCCGACGCCGAGATCACCAGCGGCCCGGCGGCCCGCGGTACGACGCGCGCCTCGAGCCCCTGGTCCTCGTCCACCCCGCTCCAGGTGATCTCCGCCGGCCAACCGCCCGCCCACGCGGCGAACAGGCGCACCGGCTCGCCCACGGTGGGGCGCAGATCCGAGGCCGCGATCGCGAGGACGGCGGCCGAGGCCAACGCCACGGCTTGGGTCATGCGTCCGCCCCCGCGTGTCGCGCTACTCGGCGGAGGTGTCCTCGGCCTCGCCGCAGCAGCTCACGGTGAGCGTGACGGTGTCCTCGACCGTCTCCCCCGTGCAGTCCGTGACCGTGAGCAGGAAGTCGTACGCGGTGTCCGCGCATTCGCTCGGCGCGGCGGCCGCGGCGTCCTTCAGGAGCACGGACGTGAGCAGGATGCTGGTGTCGGCGATGATGGCGTCGGCATTGGTCGTGCTCCAGGTCACCACCAGCTCGTCGCCATCGGCGTCGGTGATCGTGGCGGTGTCCCCGAGGGGAACGGTGACGTCGGCGCATTCGTCGCACGCGTAGACGTAGCCGTCCAGCTCGCAGGATGCCGTGCCGCCGTCCACCGTGGTGTCGACACCCGCCGTGATCGTGGGGCGCTCGTTCGTGCGGCGCTCGGCCGCCGTGATGGCCACGAGATCGGGCGAGGACCAGGTCGTGCCGTCGTTGACGACGCAGGAGAGGAGGTAGTTGCCCGCCACGTCGGGGTAGAACGTGGGCCGCGCCGCCGTACGGTCCGAGAAGGTGGCGTTGCTCACCGACGAACCGGTGGGCTTGGACTGGACCTCCCAGAGGTACGACAGGGGGTCGCCGTCGGGATCCGCCGAGTCCGAGCAGTCGAGCGAGAGCGTCGTGCAATCCTCGGCCGAGCCCTGATCGGCGCCGGCGTTGGCGACGGGCCCGTGATCGTCACCCAGGACGGTCACGGTCACCGCGTCGGAGACCGAGCGCGCGAGCCCGTTGTTCACGACGAGGTTGAGCACGTAGACGCCCTTGTAGTCGGGCGTGAACTTGCCGGAGACGGTGTCGCCGTCGGTGATCTCGTTCACCCGGGAGGTCTCCGGCTTGTCCACCACGGACCACGCGTACGCGAGCGTGCGGCCCTGCGGATCGTAGCTGAGCGACCCGTCGAGCGTGACCAGCGTGCCGATGTCGGCCGAGAGATCGATGCCGGCGTTCGCGACGGGCACGGTCTCGGGATCCTCGATGGTCACGATCACGTAGTCGGGATCGGACTCCTCGCCGTGGTCGTCGTTGACCGTGAGCTTCACCACGTAGGTGCCGACCGAGTCGGGGCCGAAGCCGGTGGCGAAGGCCTCTCCGGTGTGGTTCGCGGTGAACGCGGACTCGCGCGTGTTGAGCGACGAGCCTTCCGGCACGTGGTCGAAGGACCAGTGGTAGGTGAGGGGATCGCCGTCGGGATCGCTGGAGCCCGCGCCGCTGAGCACGACCGGGGTGTCGGCGGTCTGGGTGATCGACTCGCCCGCCTCCGCGATGGGCTTGCGGTTGCCGACGGTCGGGATGTCCGTGTCGGAGCCGCTGTCCTTCGCGCCGTCGCAAGCAGGGAAAATGGCGAGTAGCGCCAGAAAGAGAGACGTGCGCATCGGGGGGCTCCTACGGGGCGTACTCGCCGGTGCAGGTGTAGGTGACGGTGACGGTGTCGGAGTCGGAGTCGGCGCAGTCACTCGCGCTCAGGACGAGATCCCAGGTCCGGACGGTCGCCACGTTGTAGACCGACGGGAACGAGGGCGTGGTCACGTTGGTGACGGGGCTGTACCGGGCTTCGATCGAGAGCTCGCCGGTGACCTCGGTCCAGAGGAACGCGAGGTCGTCTCCGTCGACCGGGTCGTCCGAGGCGGTGCCGTCGAGCAGGACGGTCTCCGAGGGGCAATCTTCGCAGGTGAAGATGTAGGACGCGGTGTCGCACGCGGCCGCGACCGTGATGGTCTGGTCCGCGCCGGCGTTCGCGATCGGGCTGCTGTTCTCCACCTCGGACGTGAACGTGACGCTCACGATGTCCGGGGGGGACCAGGTCGTGCCGTCGTAGACGCGGAGCTCGAAGGTGTAGGTGCCCGCGGAATCCCACCGGAAGGTGGGGTTGGGGAGCGAGGGATCGTCGAACGTGCCGGTCGAGCCCGTGGGGGCCGACAGGAGCGACCAGGCGTAGGTGAGCGAGGCGCCTTCGGGATCGTAGCTGCCATAGCCGTTGAGCTCGAAGTTCCGCTCGGTGCAGGGGGAGAGCACGCCGCTGTCACCCGCGTCGGCGACCGGGACCTGGTCACGGGAGGCGACGGTGATGCTGCAGAAGTCCGCCGGGGACCGGTTGCTGGAGTCGCTCACCGAGAGCCCCACCACGAACACGCCGGGACAGTCGGGCACGACAGAGGGCGCGACCGTGTCCGAGTTGAACAGGGAGGCTGCGGTCAGGCCCGAGCAGTCCGGCACGGAGGACAGGACCCAATCGTACTCGAGCGCCGCCCCTTCGGGGTCGGTGGACTCGGACCCGTCGAGCTGCACCCGCTGATCGACGGAAGCATCCACGTTCTCGCCACAATCGGCGACCGGCGCCGCGTTGCCGGAGGCGACGGTGACGACGATGTAGTCGGCCGCGGAGTCATTCCCCGCGGAGTCGACGGCCGTCACGGAGACCACGTAGGTTCCGACCACGTCGGGTAGGAACGTCGGAGCCGACGGATCGGTGAGGTCGAGATCGCTGGTGCTGAGCGCGGAGTCGACGGGCGCGGACTCCATGGTCCACTGCAGGACGGCCTCTTCGTCGGCCAGGCAGACGGTCCCGGTGGCGGAGACCTCCGCGGTGCTACCGAGTGTGATCGCCAGGTCGGCCGATCCGATGACCGAGGGGTCGGTGCAGGCTTCGGCCGTGTCGCCCTTGTCGTCGGGCGGCTGGACCTGGCACGACGGTACGGAGACCAACGCGAGCAGGGTGGCGGTAGCGGTAGCGCGGAGGGTTGGAGTCATGCGTCGGGCTCCGGCTGTGGACGGTGTACGAGCGCCGTGTGAGGCACCCATGCGGAGAAGCAGTGTACGGATGGGACCGGGTCGCCGTCAACATCATCTTGACAGGGGATGCGGCCGGGGCCCGCGGTGGACGTGTGTGCTGGCGTCGTTGCTCTGGTCGGGCGCGGCCGTGGGTCAGGACCTTTGGCAGCCGGACCCACTGTTCCCCCGTCCCACCGGAACCGCAAGGCAATCCCTCGCGGTCCTCGCGAGCATCGACGGTTCGGTCGGGTACGTCCCGCCCTTCCGGGTCGGGGAGAGGGATCGTACGAGCGCGTCC
Organism: Deltaproteobacteria bacterium; assembly: GCA_036676765.1. Lineage (GTDB taxonomy): Bacteria > Myxococcota_A > UBA796 > UBA796 > SXON01 > CAJBVW01. The sequence continues at coordinate 17,017 of JAKFCH010000081.1, read as the reverse complement.
GTGGCCGCCGGTGTCCACCTCGGGCCCGTCGAGATCCGCGCCGGGTGGGAGTGGCTCGCCGACGTGGGCGCGGCGCGCGGCCTGGTGCACGGTCCGGGGGATCTGCGCCTCGGAACCGTCGTGACGCTGGCGCGGCGCGGCGAATTCGACCTGTCCGCCGGGTGGGAGGCCAAGCTGCCGAACGCGGCGGACGAGGGGGAGCTCGGCACCGACGAGACCGACATCCGCCTCGGCGCGGGCGGCGGGTGGCGCCACGGCCCGGTCTCCGCGCGGATCGGCGTGGGCCTCGCCGTCCTCGGCAACCCGCTGCGCTTCGCCAACCAGGACGACGTGCCGATGATCCGGACCTCGTTGGCCTGGGAGCGGGGTTCGATCGGGGTGATCGGGCGCGCCTCGGCCGACCTCCCCACCGTACGCAACCCCGCACGGATCGACGGAGACATCGGGTTCCGCCTGGGTGTTCGATGGTTCGGACTGGTGCACGGGGGCGGCGGCTTCGTGCCCGCTTCGGCGGATTGGCACGCCGGTGTGTCCGTCGGCTTCGCGTCGGCCCTTCCCGAGCGCCCCTCAGGTGTTTAGCCATGCCGCGCGTCGACGGGTGCACCGACGAGGAGACGTGAATGGCCTTCTTCGACTTTCTGCTCGGGGGCCCCGCGGGGCAGCTCAAGAAACACGCGCGCCGCATCGCCAACCGCGACGCGCAGGCGGAGGATCGTGAGGCCTCCGCGCACTGGCTGGCGGAGAACGGCTCGGAGGACGCGCTGTTCGCCTTGTGCGCCCGGTTCGCGCTCCAGCTCGAGCACGGGCTGAAGGACCGCAAGGAGAAGGACATCGTCTTCGATCTCCTCGCCGATCACGGGCCGCGCGGGGCGACCGTGGCACGCCGGTGGGCGAGGGAGAACCCGAACTTCCACCACGCCGTCCGGCTGGTGGAGCGGATCGAGGGGCCGGACGCCGCCGTGGACCTCCTCCTCGAGCTGCTCCAGGCGGAAGAGGTCGAGAACGAGTTCAAGCCCGAGAAGAAGCGCAACCTGCTCATCTCGCTCGCCGAGCGCCGGAGCGACCGCGTGGTCGAGGCCGCATGGCGCTTCCTCACCGACTTCGACGAGGGCGTGCGGAACGCGGCCATCGAGGCGCTCGCCGCCCAGGAGGGAGACTCCGCCAGGCCCCACCTCGCCGAGGCGCTGGGGAACCCCAAGGAGGAGAGCACCCGCATCCGGGGCCGGCTGGTCGAGATCTTCCAGCAGCGGAAGTGGCCGCTACCGTCGTAGCTACTCGACCCCCATCCGTGACAGCCGCTCCCGCGCGAGCGGCGCCGCCGGCCCGTCCTCCGCCACGCGCAGGTAGGCCCGGTAGTGGAAGGCCGCCTTGCGGGCTTGCGTCTGCCCGTAGGCGAGGTTGGCGAGGTTGAGGTGGGCGAGCGCATCGTCGGGGCAGACCCGGAGGGTGGATGCGTACCGGGCGGCCGCTTCCTCGAGCTCGCCCGCGCGAGCGGCGAGGCTGCCGAGGTTGTTGTGCGCCGCGCATGCCCGCGGATCGGTCGCGAGGAGGGCCTCCCAGGCGGCGCGGGCGCCGGCGTCGTCCCCGTTCTCCGCCCGCACGATGCCGAGGTCGATGCGGGCGTCGGCATCGGTCGGATCGAGCGCCGCGGCGCGTTCGTAGGCCGGCTCCGCCTCCCGGAACCGCCGCGCGAGCCGGAGGGCCTCGCCGAAGCCGTACCAGGCCCGCGCGCTCTCCGGGTACCGCGTGGCCGCGCCCTGCCAGAGCGCGGCCTCGTCGGCCCACACGCGGTTCCGCGCGACGGTGGCCACGAGCAGGATCGGCACGAGTGCCCACGCCGGCCGCACCGAGGGCAGCGACGCGACCGCCCCGAGCAGCAGCGCGTAGCCGGCGAGGTAGGCGCGGTGCTCGGCCATCGTCTCGAGGAGCGGGATCGCGGAGGAGGGCAGGAGCCAGGCCGCCCACACCACGAGGGTGAACGCGCGGAGGGCCGGGCCGGATTCCGGCGGCGCCCGGCGGGCGTGCCAGAGGATGACGCCACCGGCGACCGCCCACCCGATCGTCGCGAGCGCGCCGACGAGCCGCACGACACCCGGATGATCGTGGAGGATGGACTGGCCCACGGGGAGGAGCCACAAGCCGAGGTAGCGCGTCCACACCTCCGCCTGGGAGGTGAGCTGGGCGAGCAGGCCGCGCGGCACCTCGGCGCCGGGCCAGCCGTAGGTCCAGAGGCGTAGGGCGACCGCCGCGGCGCCGGCGCCCGCGAACACGAGGTGATCCCGCCAGCGCGGCGCGGACGCGAGCCAGCGGTCCACGGCGAGCAGCGCGACCGGCAGGAGGAGCCCGACCTCCTTGGTGAGGAGTGCGGTGCCGACCGCGGCGACGGCGATCCACCGGGCCCGGGGGGCCCCGCGCCGGTGATCGATCCACGCGGTCAGCGCCACGAGCCAGCTGGTGGCCTCCAGCGCGTCCGAGCGCCCGGTGACGTAGGTGACCGCGTCGGTCGTCATCGGGTGGAGCGCCCACACGCTCGCGACGAAGGCGGCCCGCCCTGGCGAGACCAGGCGGGCGGCGAGGCGCCACGCCAGCACGGCGTTCAACGCGTGGATCGCCACGGAGAGCACGTGGTAGCCGAACGGATCGAGGCCCCCGAGCCGCCAGTTGAGCGCGTAGGTGGCGATGAGGAGGGGACGGCTCGTGTTGTAGCTGGCGATGGCGCCGATCGCGTCGAGCCAGCGGATCGTCCGGTTGCCCACGACCTCGACCCGATCGTCGTAGGTGAAGGGGGCGTGCAGCGCGGGCGCCCACGCGATCCCGATCGCGACGAGCAGCGCGCCGAAGCCCAGCCAGGCCTTCCTCATCGGCGCACCCCGTTCGTCCGCACGTCCTGGTAGAGGCGGAGGTGGGCGGCGGCGATCTCGCCGTAGTCGAGGTGCCGCGCGATGTAGCGCCGCCCGCGCTCGACCATGCCGCGGGCGGCGGCGCGGTCCGACAGCAGCGTTCGCAGCGCCCCGCGGAGCGCCTCCACGTCGCCGCCCGCCACGAGGAGCCCCGCGCCGGCCTCGGCGATGAGCTCGCCACAGCCGCAGTCGCCGCCGACCACCACCGGCGCGCCGCACATCAGGCCTTCGAGCGGCACGAGCCCGAACACCTCGTGGGTCGAGGGGTAGGCCAGCACGTCGGCGTCCACGAGGAGGGCGAGGCGCTCGGGGCCCTCGAGGATGCCCGCGTGGTGCACGCCCGCCGGCACCGCCATGCCCCGCGCGGGCCCGGCGAGTACGAGCCGCGCGGCGCTCATCGCCCCGTCGGCGAACGCGGCCACGAGCGTGTCCACGCCCTTTCGCGGCGTGATCTGGCCGAGGTAGGCGACCATCGGCGCGTCACCGAGGCCGTGCGCGGCGCGGAAGGTGCCCCTGGGGGGCAATTGGTCGAACTCCTCGAGCCAGAGCCCGTTCGGAATGCGGGCGACGCGGTCCCCGTGCACCCCCGCCGCGAGCACCTGGCGCACCTCGGCGCGGCTGGTGGCGATCACGCGGTCGGCGCGGCGCGGCACGTCGCCGTCGAACAGCGCGTCCCACACCCGCTTGGCGCCGATTTTTCGCTCGATGCGCGGAAGGCTGCCGTGCGGCGTCATCACGACGGGGAGCCCCGCGGCGCGGGCGGCGGCGTAGGCGCGGTGGTTCAGCAGGTTGCGATGCGCGTGCAGGTGCACGACGTCCACGCCGTCGAGCGGCGGCGCCCCCGTCGGGAGGTAGAGCTGGTGTGCCCATGCGAGGCGGTTCGACACCACGCGGCTCACCGCGACGTCGATGCCGTCGAGCACGTGCCGGGCGGGCACCGGGGCGCGGCGCGTGGCGTCGAACACATCGGTGGTCCAGACGCGGACATCGAGCCCGGCGCGCACCTGCGCCCGCGCGAGTCCGTGCACCGCACGCGGGATCCCCCCGTACGCCCAGGTGGGGGGGAAGCAGGGCGTGACGTGCAGGACGCGCATCGACTCGGGTGCCGGGCGCAGGCTACCGCCTCGGCGACACGCTTGCACGGCCGCGGGGGAGGGACTACTCTCCGCGGCCGAGAGGCTGCCCATGCGCGCGACCACACTGCTGCTCGTCTTCTCAGCCGTCCTCGCGGCGGGATGCGGCCCCGACTGCTACTCCTCCTGCGAGAAAATTTTCGGCGACGCCGCGGGCGAGTGCGACATTTCCGTCCCCGGAAAGTCGGGCGAATCCGGCCGCCAGGAGATGATCTCCCAGTGCGTGTCGCACTGTGAGCGCGCCATGCGCCGTAGCGGCGACATCGGCGATTACACTCCGAACGAGCGCGGGGCGGGAGATGAAGACATCTCGCTCGAGAACGAGAAGCAGGCCAGCAAGTGGATGGACTGTGTCGCCGAGACCAGCTGCGACAACCTCAACAAGAACTACTGTGCGCCTGTCACGAACTACCCGTAACGCCGCCGCCTTCCTCCTCCTCCTCGCCGGCTGCAAGCCCACCTGCGAGCAGGTGTGCGTGAAGCTCGTGGAGTGCGGGAACCCCGGCACCGAGCGCATGAGCGCCCCGGAGTGCGAGGAGCAGTGCAACGAGCAGAAGGAGCTCTACCAGCGGTGGACGGACACCCAGCTCCGTGACGCCATGGACGAGCAGCTCGTCTGCATCGACGAGTCCTCCTGCGACGAGATCGCCGACGGCGTCTGCTACGACGAGGCGCTCTGGTCGTTCTAGCACTGGTCGTTCTAAGGGTGCAGGTCGGGCGCCGAGTCCCACGCCGAGACCCACGCACCCACCGCGGCTGCGACATCGCGCGCCCCGAAGATGCCGCCCATCCCGGCCACGCCCACGGCGCCTGCGGCGCGGCAACGGGGAACGCGCGCGGGGGTCACGCCGCCGAGCGCGACCGCCCCCTCCACGCGGAGGACACGCACGCCCAGGGGGCGCCGCTGGTCACCCGGCTTCGACGGCGAGCGCCAGATCGGGGAGAGAAGGGCCCAGCTCGCGCCGGCCGCCCGCGCGCACCGCACCTCCGCGGCGGAGTGGGCACTCACGCTGAACGCCCCGGCCCCGGGCGCCATGTCGCTCGCGTAGTGGAGGCTCACCGGCAGGCGGGAGGCGAGCGCCCCGGCGCCCGGCATCCGCGCGTGCAGCACGACCCGGTGCGGCCAGCGCTCGGCGAGCGCGTCGAGCCCGTCGGGCAACACGGGCTCCCGGACGATGACCCGGTCGAGCCCCGCGTCGAGGGCGTCCCGCACGCGGGCGAGGAGCGCCGGGCCGCCGCAGGTGATGCCGACGATCAACTGTTCAGGATGCCGTCGAGCGGGCTGCTCGCGGACGCGTAGAGCTTGCGGGGGATGCGCCCGGCGCCGCGCGCGAGCTCGCCCGCCTCGACGCCGAGGCGCATCGCCCGGGCCATCCGGACGGGGTCCGTGGCGCCGGCGACGGCGGTGTTCAGCAGCACGGCGTCCGCGCCGAGCTCCAGCGCGAGCGCGGCGTCCGAGGCGGTGCCGACCCCGGCGTCGACGATGACGGGCACCTTCGCCTGCTCGACGATGATGCGGAGGTTCGTCGGGTTGCGGATGCCGAGGCCGGAGCCGATCGGCGCGGCGAGCGGCATCACCGCGGCGCAGCCGATCTCGGCGAGGCGCTTGCAGAGCACCGGATCGTCCGAGATGTAGGGGAGCACGACGAACCCCTCCTTCACCAGCACCCGCGCCGCTTCGAGCGTGCCCTCGGCGCAGGGGAACAGGGTGTCGGGATCGCCGATGACCTCGAGCTTGATCCACGGCGTGCCCAGGAGCTCGCGCGCGAGGCGGGCGGTGAGGATCGCGTCCTCCGCGGTGTAGCAGCCCGCCGTGTTCGGGAGCAGGTGGATGCGCGTCCGATCGATGAAGTCGAGGATGTTCTCGCCGCGCGGCGCGTTCAGGTCGACGCGGCGGATCGCGAGCGTGACCATCTCCGTGGCCGCGGCCTCGTGACAGGCGCGCATGGTGGCGAAGTCGGGGTACTTGCCGGTCCCGAGGATGAGGCGGCTCTCGAAGGTGCGGTCGGCGATCTGGAGCATGCGCGCCTCTTATCCAATCCGCCGCGTGGCGCGCTCTCCCGTGTTCAGGGGACGGTGCGCGCCACCTTCACGTCGACGCCCTCGTCGGTGTAGCGGATCGTGGTCTCCATCGGGCGATCGGCGAACCAGCGGGGCGCCGTGGGGATCATCGTCACCGAGACGGTGTCCGGGCCGGTCCACGTGCAGCGGATCCGCCCGGTGCCGTGCCCGGCCTGCCCGGCGATGTCGACGGCGAACACGGACTCGACGGTGCCCTCGAAGGGGCGGCGCAGGTCCGGCAACGCGGGCTGGAACGACACGTCGGTCACCGGCACGTCGACCCCGACCTGCCACGCCTGCGCCCGGTCGAGCTCGCCTTCACGCTCCCCCTCTCCGAAGTGGTAGGCGAGCGACACCACGGGCCCCGGTCGGCGTGCCCAGCCGTCGGCGATCGTCCAGCGCTCCCTGGCTCGGGTGGGCCAATCGGTAGCGCCGGCTGGGCGAACCAGGGTGAAGCCTCCCTCCGCATCGGACTGCCGGAAGTCCGCGATCGCGAACCCCCCCTGCGACTGCGCGAGCAGGATCTTGAGCGGAACCAGCCCGAGCATCCGCTTCAACGGCCACTTCTTGCCGCCGATCTCGACCGTGGCCTCGCCCCCGACGCGGAAGAGGTGGAGGTCCAGCAGCGCGGCGACGGCGGCGCGGCTGTGGCCCATCGTGTTGCCGTTGCGCGGCTTCGACGGTCCCGTCGGCATGCGCCCGCGGTAGGTCACGACGACGGGATCACCCTTCGGGTTGGTGTACTCGAAGCGGAGGTCCGCCACGTCGGCGGTGGAACGGTCGGTCACGACGACGGGCCCGGACACGCGCGGGGCGGGCACCTCGGGGATCCACGTCTCGATGTCCAGGAGGTCGGCGACGATGCCCTGGTTCCCGTCGGCGTCCGCGTCCTTCGCGAGCCAGAGCGGGCCCCTCGGGAGGTCGAGGCGCGCGTATTCGTGCATGTCCCAGTCGGGGTGCGTGCTCACGAGCACCACGTCGAGCCCGTAACGGAGGCCCCACACCTGGACGGGCAGGACCGGGTAGGGCACCCGCGGGCCCCCCGTGTAGCGGGCGCCGGAGGGCGCGGGCGTCTCGAAGGCGCCGCGCTCGGCGGGAGAGAGGACCGGCGGCCCCGGGAGCATCTTCGACAGGCCGCACCCCGCGAGCGCGGGCAGGCCGAGCAGGGGGAGCGCGAGCAAGGCGGCGAGACCCCGGCGCATCAGAACGACCACGCCGCTTCGGCGATGACGTCGTGGGTGACGGGGAGCAGGCTGTCCTGAGGCACGAACATCTCCCACGTGGCGCCCACGCGTACGACGTGCCCGGCGTCGACATCCCAACCGAGCCACGCCCCCGCCGCGGGCGCCCACCACGCGTCGGGCGCGTCGAGCCCGAACACCGGGTCGAAGAACTGGAAGCGGCCGACGATCTCGAACGAGTCGAGCACCGGGGAGTCGACCGGGAAGGTCCAGGCGCCGCTGGCGGCCGCGCCCGAGTAGAGGGTGTCGAGCCGATCCTCGCTCGTGGTGCCGAGGAGCCCCTCGAGGAGCAGCCGCTGGGAGGGCCCGTGCACCTCGAGGGTGACCTCGGCCTGGGCCTGCTCTCCCTCGCCGTCGCCCCCGCGCGATCCGTAGAGGCCCGAGACGGACACGGTCAGCACGTCGAGGGGGGAGGCCGAGACGCGCGCGATCACGTCCTTCCCGTTGTTCGGATCGAGCGTGGTCCCGCCGCTGCCGTTGAGCAGCTGCACGTCGAAGGCCCAGCGATCGTCGATCTCGCCGCGCCACCCGACGCCGAGATCCTCGTCCGGCACGAGCCCCTCGCGCCGCGCGAGGTCGGCCCGGCCCTCTCCCGCGAACCGGTAGGTGTGCTCGTAGGCGTCGCGCACGCCGAACGCGGGCTCCTGGAGCCCCACCCGCAGGCGGTGCCGGAAGGAGTCCCCCCCCGCCGCCTGGAGGTAGACCTCGCGCCCCTGGATCGACCAGCCGGACGCCCAGTTCTTCACGTCGAACGGGGGGCCGTTCTCGGCGTAGGTGACGCTCGAGTCGTCCTGGCGGAACTCGACGGCGAGCCGGCCGGAGAACCACCTGCCGAGCCGCACGTCGACGATCGGGCGGGCGCGCGAGACGTTGAACCCGAGGGCGGCCGCGCCGTCGGCGGTGCTCCCGAGGCGCTCGAGGTTCGTGGCGTTGAAGTCGATGCGAACGTCACCGCCCACGGTCACCGGGGACACGACGGCGGTTGGCACGGCGTTCGACGCGGCGGGGAGCGGGATCCCTTCGGCGGGTGCCGCCTCGGGCGGAGCCTCGACCGCCGGGACATCCTCGGCCGGGGGCGCTTCGGCGGAAGGCGTCGCGGTGGGCGTGGCACGGGCGGGCGCGGGCGCGCCGTTCAGCCACGCCAGGGCGAGCGTCGGCACCTGGTTCCACGGGGTCCACCCGGACACCTCGTGGCCCATGACCTCGTGCTTCCCGCGCGGCGCGGTGCGGACGAACGCGAGGATCTCCTCGACCGTGTAGTCCCCCTCGACCGCGGGCCCCCGGTAGCTGTAGACGACCGAGGCTGGACCCGCATCGTCGGAGGGAGTCGGCGCCGCCGACGCCGGGGCGCAGAGGGTGGCGAGGGCGAGGAGAAGCAACATGCGTGCGTCCGTTTGTGCCGGTGGACCGTGGGGCACAGGTCTATCGCGCCGTCCGGTCGGCGCGCGCTGCCCCGCTTCCGAGGGGAGGCGCGGCCGCTACTCGGCGAAGAACGGCGAGGCGAACACCCGGTGCTCCGCCTTCTCGTGCCACGCCCGGATCCGTACGTAGCGGGCCTCGCCCGCGGGGATCGCGATCGAGGTGTCGGTCGTGACCTGCCCGAAGGCGTCGACGACCTCGAGGAGCCACTCGGTCACCCGGGGATCCCCGAGGGTGACGGTGAGGGCGAGCGGCATGGCGACGGCGGGCACGTCGTCCCCCGGGAGGTAGCGCACGCCGTCGGCGCCGGTGGCGTACACGACGAGGTCCTCCGCCGCCCACGATGCCGCCACCGTGTGGCGCGCCTCGAGGATGTCGAAGAGATCGGCCCGGGTGAAGCCCTCCCCCGTCACGATCGCGCCGGTGAGCGTGCCGTTGGAGAACTGGTCGTGCCAGGGGTCGGGCGTGCCCTCGGCTGCCAGGAGGTTCCGCACCTGGCCGGGCCCGCCGGACACGCGCCCGGGCTCGTCCATGTGGTTGTCGGTGCCGCCGACGAAGCCGAGCCGGTGGCCCATCTGGAGCATGTACTGGATCGAGCCGTCGTCGACGTGGAAGCCCGCGCTCCTGCGCCACTCGCACCCCTCCGTCGCGACCCGGGTGTCACACTCCGAGCTTCCGTGCTCCGAGGCGATCTCCACGAGGCGGTCGCCCTCGACCCAGCTCTGCGCGCTCCCCCAGTCGACCCACGCGGGGCGGTCCTGGGCGACGTGGTGGAAGAAGCCGATCGACCGCGACGCGGCGCAGCCGGGCAACGTCGCGACCGCCTCCAGGCGGGCGTGCAGGTCGGACGGGAGGATCGCCGGCTCGAGCTCCGAGTAGGCGTAGCGCTCGGCGCCGTAGGCCACGAGGCCGTTGCCGTGGCACGACGGGATCCGCCAGTCGGCGCAGGCGTCGACCTCCTCGACGAGCACCGTCCGGTGGGTCGCCTGGTAGTCGGTGCCGCCGCCGGTGGTGCAGGCCGAGGTCCACTCGTAGCCCATGATGCCGAACGAGGCGGTGCCCTCCGCGGCCCGCACGAGGGCCTGCATGTGCCCCCAGATGTCGATCTCGACGCCGTCACCCGGGCGGTAGTACCGGGAGAACTCGGCGTGATCGGTGAGCGCGGCGAAGCCGAGCCCGCGGGCGATGGCGCGGGGGAACACGTCCGCGGCGGGGAGCTCCGCGTCGGGCAGGCAGAAGTTGTCGGGGGCCTCGCAGCCGTCGTGGGAGAGGTTGGTGTGGTTGTGGAGGTCTCCCCACACGATCACGGGGTCGGGGACCACGACGGGCGCGGTGTCGTCGCCGGGGTCGCCGGTGTCCGCGCCCGGCACCTCGTCGGGGAGCCGGAAGCGGACACACGCCACGATCGGCAGCAGGAGAAGGAGGCGCATCGGCGAATCCATAGACCGAGAAGCGGTCGATCGCCACCGTGTCGAATGCGTTGACGCTCCTCGATGCCCGCTCTAAGGTGCCGGCATGTCCGGGCGTCCCTCTCTCCTCCTCGTGGTCCTGGGCCTGCTGGTCCCCGCGTGTCGCTTCGCGGTCGACGCCGTGGAGGACGACACCGCGGACACCGGCGGCCCGGCCGACACCGACACCGACTCGGACATCGACACCGACACCGATACCGATACCGACGTGGACACCGACACGGACACCGATCCCGTCGGCACCGAGATCCCGTGGATCGTCGAGGTCGAGCGTGACACGCGCACCTACGGGGAGATCGGCATCGAGGTCGTGACCTACGCGATCACGGACGAGAACCCCACCGGCTACCGCGATGGCGACGGGGGGGATGCGCGCTTCCACGTCATCCGGCCGATCGACTTCACCGACGCCGGCGCGGAGCATCCCGTGCTGATGTGGCTCCACGGCTCCGCCCAGGGCGTCCACGGGGATGCCGTCCTCGACGCCCGTTGTGGGGTCGAGGGGGTCGCGCAGATCGTGGGCGACGCCGTGACCGAGCACCACTTCGTCGCCGCCGAGGTGGCGAACCGCGAGTGGATCTGGGTCGTGCCGGAGAACACGTGGTGTGACCTCTGGACCGGCCTCGGCGCGGCCGATCCCGTCGACACCGCGCACCATGGCGCCGAGCATGTCCACACCGTGCTCGACGCGCTCGAGACCGGCTTCGACGGCCTGCTCGCCGATCCCGCGCGGATCTACGGGTGGGGCACCTCCATCGGCGGCTCGGGCATCGTCGTCGTCGCCGGGCGCGACACCCCCTCCCGGTTCGCCGCGATCGTGGCGGACAGCGGTCCGGTCAGCCCGGCGTCCTGGTACAACCTGCCCTCCGAGCAGCCCTACCTCGACCACATCCTCGGCGGCGCCGCGTACGACGACGGTGGCGCGCCCACGTCGTTCTACCCGAACTACCTCCGCACCGACGCCACCCTGCTCGTGTCCGAGGGCGGCTTCCGGGTGCCCCTGTTCCAGGTCTACAACACCTACGACACGCTCGTGCCCATCCGGCAGAACGAGGCGCTCGCCGCGCTCGTGGACGAACACTACGGGGCGGACGGCGTGCGGTCGTTCCATCACGACCTCTCCCACCACGCGCCATCGACCAGCTTCCACGTCCAGACCGGCTACGAGCGGCCCCCGTTCAGCTACACGAGCCGGGCGGCGTTCAGCTTCCTCGAGGGCGGCGGGGTCGACCACTTCGAGGCCGAGGACACTTGCGACACCGGCGTGTGCACGATCGTGGCCGAGTCGGGGTCCGGCGTGCTCGAGGAGATGTCCGCCTACTCGCACGGCGCCGCCGTCGTGCGTGACGCCGCGGCCGGCGCCGGCGATCTCTACACCGGCACGCTCCCCGCCAGCGTCCCGCGCGGCACGCCGGCCACCTTCCTGCCGGTCCTCACGGGGGAGGAGCTCACGGGCGCCGCCCCGGCGGACGTGGTGGCGACCTTCGAGCTCCTGCTCGACGGCGTGATCGTGAGCACGCACGTCGTCCAGCGCGGCGATCTCGCCGCCGGTGCCGCCGAGACCCACGCGGCCTTCTACGCGCAGGTCGGCAACACGGCCTGGCCCATCGATCTCGACGGGAACGGCACCGCCGACGCGCTGCCCGACGGCGAGCTGACCCTCCGGGTGCGCTACGAGGGGCGCGGGAAGGTCTGGCTGGACGGGTTCTGGGTCCTCACCGAGTAGCGGGACGGCCGCCGCGGCACGGGCGGCCGGGGATGCGACGCGCGCGTTAAGCCGACGCTCCGCTCCGGAGTCCCGCCATGCCCGCGCCCGTCATCTGTCTTCCGCTCCGTACGCCGATCGGTCGCTTCGGCGGGGGCCTCGCGGAGGTGCGCCCCGACGACCTCGCCGCCCACGTGCTCCGCACGGTGGTCGAGCGCTCCGGCATCGATCCCGCCGGCATCGACGAGGTGTTCCTCGGCTGCGCCAACCAGGCCGGCGAGGACAATCGCAACGTCGCGCGCATGGCCGCGTTGCTTGCGAACCTGCCCCAGTCCGTGCCGGGCGTGACCGTCAACCGCCTGTGCGCGTCGGGGCTCGAGGCCGTGAACCAGGCGGCGCGGATGGTGCGGTGCGGGGATGCCGAGGTCGTGCTCGCCGGCGGGGTCGAGGTGATGTCGCGCGCGCCCTACGTGATGCCGCGCGGCAGCAACTTCCCCAAGATGGGGAACCTCACCGTCTACGACACCTCGCTCGGCTGGCGCTTCCCGAACCCGAAGATGGAGGCGCTGTTCCCGCTCGAGCCCATGGGCGAGACCGCCGAGAACCTCGTCGAGCGCTACGAGCTCTCCCGCAACGACCAGGACGCCTTCGCCGTCGAGTCCCACCGGCGCGCCCTCGACGCCGACTTCTCCGCGGAGCTCGTGCCGGTGCCGCGGGCGAAGCTGGAGCCCCTCGCCGCCGACGAGGGCCCCCGCGCCGACGCGAGCCTCGCCTCGCTCGGGCGGCTCAAGGCGGCGTTCCGGGCGGGCGGCTCGGTGACCGCCGGCAACTCGTCGACCCTCAACGACGGCGCCGCCGCGATGATCGTGGCCTCGTCCACCCGCGCGAAGGACCTGGGGCTGGTCCCGCTCGCCCGCATCCTGGGCGTCGCGAGCGCCGGGGTGGACCCGCGCGTCATGGGCATCGGCCCCGTGCCCGCCATCCACAAGGTGCTCGCGCGCGCGGGCCTCACCGTCGACGACATCGATCTCTTCGAGCTGAACGAGGCCTTCGCGGCGCAGTCGCTCGCCGTGATCCGGGTGCTCGGGCTCTCCCACGACAAGGTCAACGTGAAGGGCGGCGCCATCGCGCTCGGCCACCCGCTCGGCTGCAGCGGCGCGCGCATCCTCACCACGCTCGTGCACTCCCTCCGCGAGCGGGGCGGGCGCTACGGCGTCGCGTCGCTCTGCGTCGGCGTCGGGCAGGGCGTGGCGACGCTCATCGAGGTCGTGTGATCCGGCGGGCCGTCGCGGCGGACGCGGCGGCGCTCGCCGGGCTGAACGCCGAGGTCCAGGCCTTGCACGTGGCGTGGGCGCCGGACCGGTACCACCCCTCCGATCCGGTCGACGTCCTCGCGTCCTTCCGGCAGCTGCTCGCGCGCGAGGACGTGGTGATCGCGCTCGCCGAGACCGACGAGCCGGACGGCTACGCGGTCGGCACGGTGGTGGCGCGGGAGGCGTCCCCGTACAAGCACGCATCGGTCACGATGCTCGTCGACCAGGTCGGCGTGCGGGCGGACATGCGCGGCGCAGGCGTGGGGCGCGCGCTGATGGCATGGATCGAGGCCGAGGCTCGGGCGCGTGGCTGCGGGGCGTTGCAGCTGGACGTCCTCTCCGTGAACGCGGGGGCGCGCGGCTTCTACGAGCGCCTCGGCTACCTTCCCGAGCAGGTCCGCTATGCGAAGGTCGTCCGTGGTCAATCGGGATAGGACGGGCGACTTCCGGAGCGAACGATGAGCGAACTGGTCACCCGCGAGGACCGCGGCCGCGTCTCGATCCTGACCCTCAACAACCCGCCGGCCAACGGCTACTCGCACGCCATGCACAAGGCGCTCGACGCGCACGTGCTCGACCTGCGGATGGACAAGGGCACCGACGTCATCGTGATCCGCGGCGCCGGGGACCGCTTCTTCTGCGCGGGCGCCGACATCGGCTACCTCCAGACGCTCGACCCCGAGGAGAAGTACGCCTTCTGCCTCCACGCCAACGAGACGCTGTTGCGGATCGAGAACACCCCCAAGCTCGTGATCGCCGCGCTCAACGGCCATTGCGTCGGCGGCGGGCTGGAGATCGCGCTCGCGTGCGATCTGCGCGTCGGGCGCGCGAGCGGCGCCAAGCCGAATCTGGTCGGCCTGCCGGAGGTGACCCTCGGCGTGCTCCCCGGCACCGGCGGCACCCAGCGCCTCACCCGTGTCCTCGGCCGCGCGCGGGCGCTCCAGTGGATGGTCGAGGGCCGCAACGTGTCCGTCGAGGAGGCCGTCGCCGTCGGGCTCGTCCACCAGGTGCTCCCCGAACACGGCTGGTGGGAGGCCGTGCTCGCCTACGCCGCCACGTTCACGCGGCCGGGCCGCGCGGCGGGCGCCGTGGGCCTCATCAAGCGCGCAGTGCTCGGCGGGGCGGACCTGCCGCTCGAAGCCGGTCTCGCCCTCGAACGCGAGCTCCAGATGCGCCTGTTCACCGCGCCGGACGCGAAGGAGGGCATGGCCGCCTTCGTGGAGAAACGTGCGCCGGTGTTCTCGGGTGGGTTTTCTGGGGCGGGGGGCAAGCCCCCCGCAACGCCCCCCGGCTCCTCGACCCCACCTGTTTCCGGACGCGCAGAGCCGCGCCCGGAAACAGGCGGGGCCCCGTCGCGGGCGCTTCGAGAGGAATCCTCGGGTCAGCGGAGTCGGTCGCTCCCTGCCGGTCGCGCCCTTGGTCCGCTTCCTGAGCAGGGTGGGAGCCCAGCGACCGCGCTCGCGCCCTCGGTACGCCCCCCGGACGACGACGAGCGCGCCCACCTCGACACCCCGCGCGCCCCCGCGCACGGCGGCCCGCGTACGCCCGGCGAGTTCGCCGGCTTCGAGGACTTCGAGGACTACGGTCCCGACGAGACCGAGCTCAACGCCGAGGCCTTCGGCACCGGTGGGCGCCCGCACGGCGCCGAGGAGCCGCTCCCGGGTCGCATCGATCTGCACCGCACCCGCATCCCCGACGACGTCTTGAACCTCCTCGGGCGCTCGATCGTGGAGCGCTACAACGTGCTTCCGGTCAAGCGCACGGAGACGACGCTCCTCGTCGCCATGGCCGACCCGAGCGACGTCGAGGCCCTCGACGCGATCCGCGAGGAGACCGGCCTGGACGTGCAGGGCGTCCGCGCGCCCGAGCTCGACATCGCCATCATGGTCGCGCGCCACTACCGGGCCTGATCCCACTTTCCATCGACACACCGGAGGTTCCCGTGAACGACATTCAATCCATCGGCATCGTGGGCGGCGGCACCATGGGTCATGGCATCGCGCACGTCTCGGCGCTCGCCGGCTGTGACGTGGTGCTCTACGACGTCGACGCCGCGCGGGTCGACGCCGCGCTCGCCAAGGTGAAGTCGAACCTCGACAAGGGCGTCGAGAAGGGCAAGGTCGCCGCCGCCGACCGCGACGCCGCGCTCGCCCGCCTCACCGGCGCCACGCGGCTCGAGGCGCTCGCGCCCTGCGACCTCGTCGTCGAGGCCATCCCCGAGAAGCTGGAGATGAAGCGCCAGCTCTTCCGGGCGCTGGACGAGATCGTGCGCGACGGCGCCATCCTCGCCACCAACACCTCGTCGCTGTCCATCGCCGCCATCGCCGAGGGCGGGCGCGCGCCCAACCGCGTCATCGGCACCCACTTCTTCAACCCCGTACACATCATGGCGCTGCTCGAGGTCGTCGTGTACGACGGCACCGCGCCGTCCGTGCTCGACCAGGTGCTCCGCTGGGGCGCCCGAATCGGGAAGGAGACCATCACCGTCCGCGACTTCCCGGGCTTCGCGACCTCGCGCCTCGGCGTCTGCCTCGGCATGGAGGCGATCCGCATGGTGGAGCAGGGCGTGGCGACCGCCGAGGACATCGACAAGGCGATGGTGCTCGGGTACCGCCACCCCGTCGGGCCGCTGCGCCTCACCGACATGGTGGGCCTCGACGTGCGCCTCGCCATCGGCACCTACCTCGCCGAGGCGCTCGGCAACGCCGCGTTCGAGCCGCCCGCGCTCATGCGGAAGCTCGTCGCGGAGGGGAAGCTCGGGCAGAAGTCGGGGGAGGGGTTCTACCGGTGGTGAAGGGGCCGTCCGGCGCCGATCCTTTGGTGTCACCGGCAACGATGGAGGTGGAGGCTGAGTGATCGCGAGCGTTGGGACGCGAACTACGCCGAGGGCTTCCTGCCGTGGGACACCGGCGTGCCCGATCCGCTCCTGGTCGAGCTGATCGAGGGCGGGAGCGTCCCCGTCGGGCGCGCATTGGAGGTCGGCTGCGGCACCGGTACGAACGCGGTCTGGCTCGCGACGAAGGGCTTCGAGGTGGTCGCGCTCGACCTCGCCCCGCGGGCGGTCGCGATGGCGCAGGCGCGTGCCGCCGCGACGGGCGTGCGGGTGGATCTGCGCGCCGCGGACTTCCTGAACGACCCGCTCGACCTGGCCCCGTTCGACTTCGTGTTCGACCGTGGCTGCTTCCACGTGTTCGACGCGGCGACGGACCAGGATCGGTTCGCCGCGCGGGTGGCGGCCCTGCTCGCCCCTGGCGGGCGGTGGCTCAGCCTCGTCGGCAGCACCGAGGGCCCCCCACGCGAGATGGGACCGCCGCGCCGCTCGCTCCGGGACCTCGCCACCGCGATCGAGCCGCACCTCGAGATCCTCGAGGTCCAGCGCGTGCCGATGGACGCCGCCACGTCAGACATCATCGCGTGGCGCTGCCTCGCGGGGCGCCGCGAGGTGCCGGCGCAGCCGTCGACGGTGCACCGGTAGCGCGAACCAACTCGCACAAGTGTCGACACTTCGGCGAGTTGGTTCGCGGAAACCCCGCCTGCACCGCCTCGGACGCGAACCAACTCGCACAAGTGTCGACACTTCAGCGAGCTGGTTCGCGAAAACCCCGCCCGCACCGCCTCGGACGCGAACCAACTCGCACAAGTGTCGACACTTCACCGAGTTCGTTCGCGCCCGCGCCCCATGTCCATGTCCATGACCATGTCCCCATCTCCATGCCGATGACCATGTCCATGTCCATTTCCATGTCCATGCCCCCATGTCCATGCCTCTCCCGCCG
>JAKFCH010000080.1:0-43171 GCA_036676765.1 Deltaproteobacteria bacterium | reverse complement strand
GCGCCGCTCCTCGAGTTCGCGCGCCAGGCCCTGGTCCAGCACGGGTTCACGGTCCAGCAGCTCTGGTGGGACAGCACTGCGCGCGGTGACGAGGCCGCCGAGCCGTGGGTACGCCGGCACGTCGAGGCCGCGCTCGCCGAGGAGCGCGCCGACCACGTGCTGGTCGTCGGCAAGTCGCTCGGCACCCGCGCGGCGTCGTACGCCGCCGAGCGCGGGCTCGACGCGATCTGGTTCACCCCGATCCTGGTCGAGCCGGAGGTGGCCGAGGCCATCGCCGCCAACGCCGGTCGCCAGCTCCTCGTGGGCGGGCTCGCGACCGAGCGCGATGCGCGCCGCCTTCGTGGCCTTCGCGAGCTCCCGCGCGACCCGACGGTCCCGGCGGGTGGAGCCGCAGGCGGTCCGGACCGCGTCGAGCATCCGCCCGACGATGTGGCGGGAGGCGTAGGTGGCGAAGTCCGTGCCGCGGTCGTCGTCGAAGCGCTCGAAGGCCTCGAGGAGGCCCATGACGCCGTAGCCGACGAGGTCCTCGGGGGAGAAGGCGCAGGCGGAGCCGACCTGCTCGCAGGTCCGACGGGCGAGGTGGACCACCTTCCGTTGGAAGTGGACGCAGACCTGCTCGCGGGTCATGCCCTCGACACGGCGGGGTCCAGCGGCCTGTTGGTAGGCACGGAGGTTCAAGAGCGGCTCCAAGCGGGTGACACGGAGGGGATCGGTCACGAGGCCGCGCTTTTGAGCCCTTTCTTCTCGGAAAGGGAGAGCTTCTCGGAAAGGGAGAGCTCGGCCTCGCGGGCCAGCGCCGTGCCCGGCACGATCTCGCCGGGCGAGAGCACGGGCACGCGGGGGATGGCCTTCTCGAGCAGGCGCCGCAGCGGGCCGCGCGCGAGCGGGGGCACGAGCAGGACCAGCTCGCCGCTGCCGTTCCACCCTTCCGCGAGCTGCCGCATCCCGACGATGAGCCGGCGCGTCGTGTCCGGCTCGAGCACGAGCGTCATCACCCCGCCGTCGCCGCCCTGGAGCCCGCGCAGGACCGCGTCCTCCGCGTCGGCGGCGAGGCCCACGTAGTGGAGGGTCCCGTCATCCCCGACGAAGCGGGAGGTCACGACGCGGGCGAGCCGCTGGCGGACGAACTCGGTGAGCACGTCGGCGTCGCGCGTGCGGGGGGCGTACTCGGCGAGGGCCTCGAGCAGCGCCTGCGCGTCGCGCACGCCGACGCCTTCCTGGATGAGGTTGCGGAACACCCGGAGGACGCTGGCGCGCGGGAGGGGGTCCGGCACGAGCTCCTCGACGAGGCGCGGGTTGTCGGCGCCGACCCGTTCGAGGGCGTCGGCGAGCTGCTTGCGCCCGAAGATCTCGTGCGCGTGGCGGCGGAACAGGTCGTCGAGGTGCGTCGTGAGCACGGTCGGCACGTCGACCACCGTGTAGCCCTGGGCCTGGGCGCGCAGCCGCCCGTTCTCGGAGATCCACCAGCCGCGCAGGCCGTACACCGGGTCCACGCCGGGCGTGCCCTGGAGCGGCGCGCTCGCGGTGCCCGGATCGAGCGCGAGCACCTGCCGCGCCACCACCTTGCCGGTGCCGATGGCCTCGCCGCGGAGGAGCACGCGGTACTGGCCCGCGCCGAGGCGCACGTTGTCCCGGAGGTGGACCGCGGGGAGGAGCACGCCGAGGTCGGACACGATCTGGCGGCGGATGCGCTGGATGCGCTCCACCAGGGCCCCGCCGCGCTTCTCGTCGACGAGGTGCACGAGATCGAGGCCGACCTCGACCACGAGGGGCTCCACCCGCAACAGGTCCTCGGGGCGCTGCTCGACGGGGCCCGCGGGCGCCTCGACGCCGTCCGCGCCGGTGCGCCCGGCCACCGGGGTCTTGCGCAACGCCCACGCGAGCGCCCCGAGCGCCACGGAGATGAGCGTGAACGGGATGCGCAGGCCCGGCACGAGGATGAACCCGGCGGAGAGCCCCGCCAGCACCGCGAGGGCGCGCGGGTTGCCGAGCAGCTGGTGCCCGAATTGGGCCTCGAGCGGCTTGTCGTTCAGATCCGACACGCGCGTGACGAGGAGGCCCGCCGCGGCCGAGATGATGAGCGCCGGCACCTGGCTCGCGAGCCCGTCACCGATGGTCAGCAGGGTGTAGTTGGTCGCCGCGGTGCGGAGGTCGAGCCCCTCCATGAGCACGCCGATGACGATGCCCGCGACGATGTTGATGATCATGATGACGATCGCCGCCACGGCGTCGCCCTTGATGAACTTCGACGCGCCGTCCATCGCGCCGTAGAAGTCGGCCTCCTGGGAGACCTCGGCCCGGCGCCGCTTCGCGACCTTCTCGTCGATGAGGCCCGCGTTGAGCTCGGCGTCGATGGCCATCTGCTTGCCCGGCAACGCGTCGAGCGTGAACCGCGCGGCCACCTCGGCGACGCGCCCGGCGCCCTTGGTGATCACCATGAAATTGATGATCAGCAGGATGCAGAAGATGATGAAGCCGACGACGTAGTTGCCGCCGACCACGAATTGGCCGAACGCCTCGATGACGTGACCGGCCGCGTGGGTGCCCTCGTCGCCGTGCAGGAGGATGAGGCGGGTGCTCGCGACGTTGAGCGAGAGGCGGAAGATCGTCGAGATGAGCAGGACGATGGGGAACGCGGAGAACTCGACCGGGCGCCGCACGTAGAGCGACACGAGGAACACGAGGAGCGACAACGTGATCGACAACGCGAGGAACACGTCGACGAGGATCGGCGGCAGCGGCACCATCAGGATGGCGAGCACGCCGAACACGCACACCGCGAGGCCCACGTCGCCGTTCTTCCGGATGCCGTTCACGAGCCACATGCGCCCGGTGTCGGTCGGGCCGCTCCCAACTTTAGGAAAACCTGCCCGTGACGATCGATGACGCAACCGTGATGAGCGGCGACGAGCGTGACAGCCCGCACTTGCTACGGTGCGTGGGAGTTTGGAACCACGTTGCGAATTCTCCTCGGTGAAGACGACACCACCACGCGGATCAAGATCCGCGCCCTCCTCGGCCGCTGGGGCTACGACGTCGTGTCCGCGACGAACGGCACGGAGGCCTGGACGATCCTGCAGGCGGACGATCGACCCACGCTGGCCGTGCTCGATTGGAAGATGCCCGGCTTGGACGGGACCGAGATCTGTCGCCGCCTGCGGGGCCCGTCGGCCAACGACGCCTACGTCTACGTCCTGCTCCTGACCGGGAACGACAACAAGGAGGATGTCGTGGCGGGCCTCGAAGCGGGCGCCGACGACTACCTCACCAAGCCGTTCGCGCCCGAGGAGCTCCAGGTGCGCCTCCGCACCGGCGCCCGGATCGTGGCCCGCGAGGAGATGCTCCGCCAGCTCGCCACCCACGATCCCCTCACCCAGGCGCTCAACCGCCGGGGCATCTTCGACTTCCTCGAGCGCGAGCGGGCCCGGTCCGAGCGCGATGGCACCGAGGTGACCGTGATGCTCGTCGATCTCGACCACTTCAAGCGCATCAACGACACCTACGGACACGCCGTCGGTGACCTCGTGCTCACCGAGGTGGCGCGCCGCCTCACCGAGGCCGTGCGCCCGTACGACGGCGTGGGTCGCCACGGCGGCGAAGAGTTCCTCCTGGTGCTCACGGGCCCGCCGGGGGCCTTCAACCCCGCGGTGCTCGGCGAGCGGGTGCGTTCCGCCATTGCCTCCGTACGCTTTCCGGGGGTGGACCATCCGGTCACCGTGAGCGTGGGCGTGGCGCGGGGCGCGCCGCGGCAGTCCGCCGACGCCCTGCTCCGGGCCGCCGACGCGGCGCTCTACGACGCGAAGGGGAGCGGGCGCGATTGTGTCCGCCTGGCCTCGCTCTCCCGTTCGATCGCCTCCCCCGCCACCACGCCGCCCACCGCATCCACCCCCGACGCCACCACCAGCTCGGGCGCGTGGTCCCCAATCCGACTTGGTTCCCAGGAGATGACATGACCTCGAGGGCCGTCAAGGAGGGCCGCACCGACCTGCACCGCATGTGGGTCGACCAGTACGGCATCCTCCACGCATCGCCGGATCCCGGCGTCCACCTCACGCGCGCCGAGGCCAAGGCGGCGGTCGATCTCGGCTGGGTGCTCCAGGAGCAGGTCGTGCGGCCGGTCGTCATGGACCTGCGCTCGATCCGCTCGATGGATCGGGACGCGCGCGCGTACTACGCCGGCCCCGAGGTGGCCGCCCGCACCCCCGCGGCGGCGCTGCTCGTCGGCAACCCGCTGACGCGCGTGATCGGCAACTTCTTCCTCGGCCTCAACAAGGCCGAGCACACCCTCAAGCTGTTCGGGGACGAGCCCGCGGCGGTGGAGTGGTGCCGGACCTACCTGTGAGCCATCTCCGAGTCTCCGAGGGGCTCCCCGCCGTCGACGAGCGCGCCGACGAGATCATGGACGTCCTGCTCGCGTACGCCGCCGGCGACTACGCGCGGCGCGCTCCCACCCGCGGCGACGACAGCGTCTGCGACGGCATCGCCGTGAGCGTGAACATGCTCGCCGAGGAGCTCGTCGCCTCGCGCGAGGCCACGGAGCGGCACGCCGCCGAGCTCGCCCGGAAGACCCAGATCCTCGAGTCCGTGCTGAACGAGATGGTCGACGGGGTGATCGTCCTCGACGAGAACGGGCAGGACATCGTGTTCAACCCGGCGGCACGGCGGCTGATCGGCGCCCCGGCGACCGGTCCGGTGGCCTCCGACCGGGCCCGCATCTACGGGCTCCGCCGACCGGAGGATGGGACGCCGTTCCGGCCCGAGGAATTGCCGCTCCACCGGGCCATGCACGGAGAGGCGACGGACAACATGGCCGTCCTCGTACGCAACGACCAGATCCCCGAGCCGCGCCTGGTCAACGTGACCTCCCGCCCGATGCTCGCCCCCGACGGGTCCGTCCGCGGCGCCCTCTCCGTCTACCACGACATGACCGCGCGCCACCGCGTGGAGGAGGAGCACCGCCGCGCCCGCGAGGCCGCCGAGGCCGCCACCCGCGCCAAGAGCGAGTTCCTCGCCAACATGAGCCACGAGATCCGCACGCCGATGAACGGCGTCATCGGCATGACCGAGCTCCTGCTGGCCTCGCCGCTCGACCCGGACCAGCGGGAGTGCGCCACCGCCGTGCACGGCTCCGCGCTCGCGCTCCTCTCCGTGATCGGCGGCATCCTCGACTTCTCCAAGATCGAGGCCGGCCGACTCGAGCTCGAGCACCGCCGGTTCGACGTGCGCAAGGCCCTGGACGAGGCGGTCCGCTCGCTCTCCGTGCGCGCCGACGAGAAGCGCCTGGAGGTCGCCCTGCAGGTGGGCGCGGAGGTGCCCGAGTCCCTCGTCGGTGACGCCATGCGCCTGCGGCAGGTGCTCGTCAACCTCGTCGGCAACGCCGTGAAGTTCACCGAGCGCGGGGAGGTCGTGGTCGAGGCCACCGGCCGACCGGGGCCCACGGGCACCTTCCTCCTCGACGTCGTGGTGCGCGACACCGGCATCGGCATCGCGCCCGACAAGCTCGGCGTGATCTTCGACTCGTTCACCCAGGTCGACGCCTCGACCACCCGCCGCCACGGCGGCACCGGCCTCGGCCTCGCCATCTCCGCGCAGCTCGTCGCGCTCATGCACGGCACCATCCACGCCGAGAGCGTGGCCGGCCAGGGGAGCACCTTCCGGTTCACGGTGTCGCTCGACGCCTCGCCCGCCGCCGAGGCGCCCGTCGATCGGTGGCGCGCCCGCACCGGCCTCGCCGGCCTCCAGACGCTCGTGGTGGACGACAACGCCACGAGCCGCCGGATCCTCGACACGACCCTCCGGAGCTGGGCGTTCGCCCCGGTCCTCGCCGCCGGGAGCGCCTCGGCGCTCATCCAGATCCGACAGGCCCCGACCCCGTTCCGGCTCCTCCTCGTGGACGCGAAGATGCCCGACGTCGACGGATTCGAGCTCGCCGAGCAGATCCGCCGCGATCCCACGCTGGCCGGCGCCGCCGTCGTCATGTTGCTCTCGTCGAGAGGCCGGCTGCAGGACGCCGAGCGGTGCCGCCGCATGGGCCTCGGGCACATCACCAAGCCCATCGAGCCCTCCGCGCTCCTCGACGCCATCATGAGCACCCTCCACCTCAACCGCCCCCCCGTACAACACCCCGCTCCCGACGCGCCCCCGCCCGTGGATCGGCCCCCCTTGCGCGTGCTCGTCGCCGAGGACAACGCGACGAACCAGCTCGTCGCCGCCGGCTTGTTGCGTCGGGAGGGCCACCACGTCACCGTCGTCGAGAACGGGCGGCTCGCGGTGGAGAGGGTGGCGCGCGCGCCCTTCGATCTCGTGCTGATGGACGTGCAGATGCCCGAGATGGGCGGGTTCGAGGCCACCGCCGCCATCCGCGCGGCCGAGGTCGGCACGGGCCGCCGCCTCCCCATCGTCGCCACCACGGCCAACGCCATGATCGGCGATCGCGAGGCGTGCCTCGCCGTCGGCATGGACGATTACCTGGCCAAGCCGCTCCGCCGCGCCGAGCTCCTGCGCGTCGTGAACGCCTATACCGCCGCGACGCCCCGCCCGTTCGACCCCGCGCGAGCCCTCGCCGGGGTCGACGGCGATCTCGCGCTCCTCCGGGACATGGGCCAGGCGTTCGCCGGCGAGGCCTTCGACATGCTCGACGACATCGACCGCGCCGTGGCCGATGGCGATGCCGACCACCTCGCGCGCGCCGCCCACCGGATGAAGGGGGCCGTGGCCAACTTCGTGGCCGAGGGGGCCGTGGGAATCGCGCTGGCGCTCGAACAGCGCGGGCGTGACGGGAGCAGCGATGGTGGCGCGCTCGCCGCCACGTTGCGGACCGAGATCCGGGAGTTGCTGGGGGCCTTGGGGCGGCTCTGAGCGCCCGGGCTACCGAGCCACCCCCTCCCACGTCAGGTCGAAGCGCGCGAGGTACTTCCGCAGGCGATCAGCGTCGTTGACGGAGGTGCGCTGCGCCCGCGAGACGGCGAACAACGTTCGCCCCGCGTCCGAGAGGCTCCGCGACGCGCGGCACACGCGGAGCACCTCGGCGAGCTGCGCGCGGTCGAAGCGATCGAGCGCCACGTCTCCGAGGACCTCGCGCACCGGATCGTCCGACGTGTCGGCGTCGAGGGCCGCGCGTTCGCGCGCGGGCGCCCACGCGCGCTCGAGGCGGGCGATCTCCTCGTCGACGAGGTCCACGGTGACGCGGCCGGCGGGCGCGAGCGTGGCGAGGCGGACGACGGCGCCGCCGAGATCGCGGAAGTTGCGGGGCCACGGCGCGGTGGCGGCGAAGCGCAGGAAGCGCGCGTGGGCCTCGCGGTTGAACGTGACACGCCGCCCGGTGGTGCGCGCCACCTGCTCCAGCTCGTGCTCCAGGTTGGGCGCGATGTCCTCGGGGCGCTCGGCGAGGCCGGGGAGCCGGAAGGTCCAGAGGTCGACGCGGGCGAGGAGATCCTCGCGGAAGCGCCCCTCGGCGACGGCGCGCCCGAGGTCCCGATTGGTGCCGGCGAGGAGCTGGAAGTCACTCGCCACCTCGCGGTCGGCGCCGACGGGGAGGAAGCGCCGGTCCTCCACCGCGCGGAGCAACATCGCCTGCTCGTCGAGGCCCAGCTCGCCAATCTCGTCGAGGAAGAGCACGCCGGTGTCGGCCTCGCGGAGGAGCCCCTGGCGATCCGCCACCGCCCCGGTGAACGCGCCGCGCTTGTGACCGAACAACGCGGCCATCGCGCCGTCACCGCGCAAGGTCGCGCAGTTCACCTCGACGAACGGCCCCGCCACGAGGTGCCGCGCCCGCTTCAGCTCCCAGATGCGGCGCGCGAGCCGCGACTTGCCCGCGCCGGTGGGCCCGGTGAGCAACATCGGCGCGGTGGAGCGCGCCGCGACGAGCTCGATGCGGTCGATGAGCGCGTTGAACGCGGGGTTGCGCGTCTCGATGCCGCCCTTCAGGAACGAGGTCGCCTCCCGGCGCTCGGCCTCGAAGCGGGTGGCGAGGCGGTCGTAGCGGGCGAGGCCGAGGTCGATGATCGCGTAGCGCCCGGTGGCCCGGCGGCCGGGGGCGGTCTGGACGAGGCGCGCGGGGAGGTGGCGCGCCTCGGTGAGCAGGAACAGGCAGATCTGCGCGACGTGCGTGCCCGTGGTGATGTGGACGAGGTAGTCCTCGGCGTCGGGATCGAAGGGGTAGGCGCGCGCGAAGTCGAGCAGCGCGGCGTAGACGGACTCGAAGTCCCACGGGTCGGCCACGTCGACGCGGTGGGCGCGCACGGTGGTCTCGGGGCTGGTGGTGGCGATGTCGCCGCGGATCCGCTCGGCGAGCGCGGCGTACGCCTGGTCGTGGAGCAGCTCGAAGCGGGTGACGACGAGATCGTCGTGCCCGCAGAGCGCCACGGTCGGGCGCCACCGGTTCCAACGTTCGGGGCCATCCCCCTTGTCGAGCGTGGGGCCGAGGAGGCCGATGACGACGAGAGGCTTATTCGGTAGCATCAGGACACGATACTACCGGATAGCCTCGAAGGACGCACCCCCCGGTTACCGGCGTTGTACGGTGTGGCACGCCCCGTGCAATGGTGGGGGAGCGGAGGTCGTCATGGAGCGCAACTTCGAAATCTTCCAGGTCACCGGCGGCGGGTACGTGAAGGCGTGGACCCGCGGGGTCCCCTTCGACGAAAAGGCCAAGCGGCAGGTCGAAAACCTCGCGCGGATGCCGTTCGTCGGCCCCCACGTGGCGGTCATGCCCGACGTGCACGTGGGCATCGGCGCCACGGTCGGGAGCGTCATCGCCACCCGGGGTGCCATCATCCCCGCGGCGGTCGGCGTGGACATCGGCTGCGGCATGGTCGCCGCCCGCACCGAGCTGCGCGCGGAGGACCTCCCCGACTCGCTCGCCGGGGTGCGCCGCGCGATCGAGGCCGCGGTGCCCCACGGCCGGAGCGACCACGGCGGCCGCGCGGACGACGGCGCGTGGAAGGGCGGCATTCCCAAGGACGTGGAGGCGGCCTGGGCCGAGCTGCACGCCCGCCATGAGGTCATCGTGGCCAGGCACCCCAAGGTGCGTCACGCCCGGCCCGCCGGACAGCTCGGCACGCTCGGCACGGGCAACCACTTCATCGAGGTGTGCCTCGACGAGGTCGGGCAGGTGTGGGTGATGTTGCACTCCGGGAGCCGCGGCCAGGGCAACGCGATCGGGAGCTACTTCATCGAGCTCGCGCGCAACGACATGAAGCGGTGGTTCGTGAACCTCCCGGACCGCGATCTCGCCTACTTCGCCGCGGGCACCGACCACTTCGACGACTACCTGGAGGCGGTCGGTTGGGCGCAGGACTACGCGCGTGTCAACCGCGGCGTCATGCTCGCCCGCACCCTCGCCGCGGTGTCGACCGCGTTGGGGCGGCCGGTCGGCGCGCAGATGGAGGCGGTGAACTGCCACCACAACTACGTGGCGCGCGAGCACCACTTCGAGCAGAACGTGTGGGTCACCCGCAAGGGCGCGGTGCGCGCGGGCGAGGGTGAGCTCGGCATCATCCCCGGATCGATGGGCGCGCGCTCGTTCATCGTGCGCGGCAAGGGCAACCCGGAGAGCTTCTCGTCGTGCAGCCACGGCGCGGGGCGGGTGCTCTCGCGGACCGAGGCCAAGAAGCGCTACACCGTCGAGGACCAGGCGCTCGCGACGGCGGGGGTGGAGTGCCGGAAGGACGCCGGGGTCATCGACGAGATCCCCATGGCGTACAAGGACATCGACGCGGTCATGGCCGCGCAGGCCGACCTCGTCGACATCGTGCACACGTTGCGCCAGGTCGTCTGCGTGAAGGGGTAGGCCATGCGGACCGACACGTTCATCGACATCGACGGCGCCGCGGGAGAGGGCGGCGGGCAGGTGCTGCGCACCGCGCTCGGGTTGTCCGTCGCGACCGGAAAATCGTTCCGCATCGAGGGCATCCGCGCCGGGCGCGCCCGGCCCGGCCTGCTCCGCCAGCACCTCACCTGCGTGCGCGCGGCGGCGGCGGTGGGCGCGGCCGAGGTGACGGGTGACACCCTCGGCTCCACCCAACTCGCGTTCCGCCCCACGCGCATCGTCGCCGGCGAACACACCGCGGCCGTCGGGAGCGCGGGGAGCGCGATGCTGGTGATCCAGGCGGTGCTCCCGGCGCTCCTCGTGGCGGACGGCCCCTCGCGGCTCGTGGTCGAGGGAGGCACCCACAACCCCTCCGCGCCGCCCTACGACTTCGTGGCCAAGGTCTTCGTGCCGCTCCTGGCCCGGATGGGCGCCCGCGTCGGGATCACCCTGGAGCGCCACGGCTTCTACCCGGCCGGCGGCGGCCGCGTGGTGGTGGAGGTGGACCCCGCGCCGCTCCACCCGATCGAGCTCCTCGAGCGCGGCGAGGTGCGGCGCATCGAGGCGCGGGCGCTCGTGTCGGCGATCTCCCCGGGCATCGGGCACCGCGAGCTGAAGGTCCTGCGGGACACCTTCGCCCTCGACCGCGATCAGCTCGTCGTCGAGGAGGTCCCCGACCCCCGCGGCCCCGGCAACGCCGTGCTGCTCGAGGTGCGGTGCGACGGGGTGACCGAGCTGTTCTGTGGCTTCGGCGAGCGCCATGTGTCCGCGGAGGTAGTCGCGACCCGCGTGGCGCACGAGGCCCGAGCGTGGCTCGACGGCGGGGCCCCGGTGGGGGAGCACCTCGCGGATCAGCTCCTCATCCCGATGGCGCTCGCCGGCGGCGGCGCGTTCCGGACGCGGTGGCTCTCCTCCCACACCACGACCAACATCGAGGGCGTGCGGCGCTTCGTGCCGATCCAAATCGAGGCGACGGAGAACGGGGTGGTGCGGTTCGGGTGAGTCCCCCTACGGGCGCACCTCGGCGGGAAGCTCGATCCGCCGCGCGCCTTCGGGCACGTCCTCGATGCGGACGATGCGGAACTCGACGCGCCGGTTGAGCGCGAGGGCCTCGGGCGTCTCCCCCGGGGAGAGCGGGCGGGCCTCGCCGAACCCCTTGGACAACAGCCGCGCGTAGGGCACGCCGTGGTCGACGAGCCACCGCATCACCGCGAAGGCGCGGGCGTCGGAGAGGCGGACGTTGAACGCGTCGGAGCCGTTCATGTTGGTGTGCCCCTCGATGAGCACGAAGGGGACCTCGGGGTGCTCGATCACCACGGCGCGCACGGCGTCGAGGACGCGCTCGCTGCTCGGGAGGAGCTCGGCGCGCGCCTCCTTGAAGAAGATCGTCTCGGTGATGACGATGCGGTCCCCCGCGAACTCGGCGACCTTCGGGCAGCCGTCGGACCAGCGCGGGTCCTGCTCGGGGCGGATCGCCTCGCGCGGGCACGCGTCCTTCTCGAACGCGACGCCGTCGCCGTCGCCGTCGAGCTCGGGGCAGCCGTCGTCGTCGGTGAACCCGTCGACGGTCTCGGCCTGGTCGGGGCACTTGTCGAGGTGGTCGGGGAACCCGTCCCCGTCGCGATCGGCGGCGGGATCGAACGCGGGCGCGGGAGGGGGCGGCGGCGGCGCGCGGCGGGAGAAGCCGATGCCGACGTAGGCGCGCCAGCGGCTCGCGCCCACGCCGTCGCCGAGGCCGGCGGCCCCGCCGAGCGTGGCCCAGGCACCCATCGGGAGGCGGGCGCGCGCGGAGAGGGAGGCCTCGACGGGGAGCTGGGCAAGCGCGGACGCGGTGGAGAGCTCCAGCGCGGCGGAGAGCGCGTCGGTGGCGCGCACGGACACGCCGAGGCCGCCGACCGGGCCGATGCCCTCGGCGAGGTTGCGGGTCTCGGACGGCACGGCGACCATCGCGCCGGCGAGCGCGAACAGGCCGAGCCGACCGACGTCCTTGCCGGCGGACACCGCGACCATCGCGCGCGGGCTCCCGCTCCCGACCCAGTGGGCGTCGGCCCCGGTGGGCGCCCACACCGCAGCGCGGAGCGCGAACGTGGGCCACCCGGCGGGGCGGAACGGCACCTGCGCGCCGACGCGGATGTCGCCGAGCGCGGTGAACCCGCCGCCGGGGTCGACGCCGAAGAGGTGGACGGGCACCACCGTGTCGACCTGGAGCCCGCCGAAGGACCACGCGCCGGCGACGTTGGCGGTCGCGAGCGCGTCGAGCACCGGCACCCGCCCGTCGGGGAGCACCTCGGTGAGGGGATCGTCGGCGTAGTCGAACACCACGCCCACGTCCCACTCGCCGCTCTGCCCGGCGCCCGGGCACCCGAGCCGGGTGAAACACGCGGGATCGCCGGTGGTGGCGCCGAGCTGGAAGCCGTGGGCGTCGAGGGCCCAGGCGGGCGTGGTGGCGAGGGCGATCACGCCAAGGAGGCCGACACCCAAGCCGAGTTGGCCGTGTGCCCCGCGCCGCCCGCGCCGTAGCAGCCCACCGAGCACGAGCACCCCCGCCCAGCTCCGCCCGCACCCGCCGCCCGCGAGCGGGCCCTGGTAGTCGAGGAAGTCGGGGGCGCCGTCGCCGTCGCCGTCCGCGGTCCCCTCGCTCCGATCGGTGTAGCCATCGCCGTCGCTGTCGAGATCCCAGGCGTTGATGACCCCGTCGGCGTCGACGTCGGTGTCGAAGGCGCCGTCGCCGTCGAGGTCGACGGTGAGCTCGGTGCGCGTCGGGAGGCCGTCGCCGTCGTCGTCGGGATCGAGCGCGTCGAGGACCTGGTCCTCGTCGCGATCGGTGACCTCGAGCCCGTCCCGGAGCGTGTCGTCGTCGGTGTCGGGATCGTCGGGATCGGTGCCGAGGCCCGCCTCCACCTGGTCGGTGAGGCCGTCGCCGTCGCGGTCGTCGGTCTCGGCCCAGCCATCGCAGTCGTCGTCGAGGCCGTTGTCGCGCTCCACCGCGCCGGGGTGCACGGCGGGATCGGTGTCGTCACAGTCCTCGGCCACGCGGAAGCCGTCGGCATCCTGGTCGTCGTCCCGGCCGTCGCAGTCGTCGTCCACGCCGTCGTACCAGACCTCGGCGGCCCCGGGGTTCACGGCCGCGTCGGTGTCGTCGCAGTCGTCCCCCGCGCCGAGCGCGTTCTGGTAGCCGTCGCCGTCGCGATCCCACTCGGAGAGGCCGTCGCAGTCGGTGTCCTGGCCGTCGTCGGGGTCCTCGACCGCGCCCGGATAGGCGCGCGGATCGCCGTCGTTGCAGTCGGTGCCGCCCGCGGGCTCGCCCACCCAGCCGTCGCCGTCCACGTCGACGAGGTCGGCGCCGGAGCAGTCCTGGTCGACGGTGTCGTAGGGGAGCTCGGTGTTGCCGGGAAACCGCGCGGCGGAGAGGTCGTCGCAGTCATCGCCGCCGTGGGCCGCGGCGTCGTGGCCGTCGCGGTCGCGATCATAGTCGGAGCGGCCGTCGCAGTCGGCGTCGATGCCGTCGTACCAGGTCTCCGGACGCGTGCCGTACACGGTCGGGTCGGCGTCGTCGCAGTCGTCACCCCCGCCGACGATCGCGTCGTGACGGTCGCCGTCGTAGTCGTAGTCGGAGCCGCCGCTGCAGTCGGCGTCGACGCCGTCGTACCAGACCTCGACGGCACCCGGGTACACCGATGCGTCGTCGTCGTCGCAGTCGCCGCCGGATCCGCTGCGGAAGCCGTCACCGTCGACATCGTCGAGGTCGTCCCCCGAGCAGTCCTGGTCGATGGCGTCGTACGCCACCTCGGGCGCCCCCGGGTAGACGGTGTCGTCGCCGTCGTCGCAGTCCACGTTGTCGAACCACCCGTCGCCGTCGCCGTCCTGCACGTCCGCGTCGGGGCCACCGAACGCGCCGATGTCGGAACGGGTGCCGTCCACGTCGAAGATCGCCGGGCTCCCGGCGTCGCGCGCGGGGCTCCCGAGCTCGAGCGAGAGGTCGTCGTCGGTGGCGTCGCCGTCGGCGCTGTAGGCGGTCAGGCGCGGGTCGGCCGAGAGGTTGCCGCTCGCGCCGGTCGGATCGGAGAACCCGCCCGCCCAGCCGCCGCCGGCGTCGCTCCACACGAGGTCGTAGTAGCGGTCGGAGCCCGTGTCGGAGGCGCCCCACACGCCGCCGCCGTCCACCGCGACGGTGAACAGGTCGTTCACGAGGCGCACGGGGGAGCCGGCGTAGACGTGCCCGCCGCGGTCGGCGGCGTCGTTTCCGGCGAAGGTGCAATTCTCCACGGAGACCTGGACGGTCCCGTCGGTGTGCAGCCCGCCGCCGTCGGTGGCGGCGTTGTCGGTGACGCGGAGGTTGGTGAGCGTCGCGGACACCCCCGGGGCCACGAGCCGCACCGCGCCGCCGTCGGTGGCGACGTTGCCGTGCAGGTAGCCGCGGGACAGCGCCACGTCGTCCACGCCGTCCGCGCAGATGGCGCCCCCGGCGCCCCGGGCCTCGTTGCGGAAGAAGGTGGCCTCGCGCACCGCGAGGCGCGCGCCGGTCGCCAGGATGGCGCCGCCGTCGTCGTCCGCGGCGTTGTCGACGAAGCGGGCGCCGTCGATGTCGAGCGTGCCGGTGACCGCGAGGGCGCCGCCGCCGCCGAGCGTGGCGACGTTGCCGTCGAAGGTGCCGCCGTCGACGGTGAGCGGCCCGGCCGAGGCCACCGCACCCCCGTCCCCGGTGTGGCTCGTGTCGTTGAGGAAGGACACGTCGACCAGCGTGACGGCGCCGCCGCCGGCCTGCGCGAGGGCACCGCCGTCGGAGCGCGCGGTGTTCGCGACGAACACGCTCCCGTCGAAGGTGGCCGTGGCCGTCCCTTCCAGCGCGACCGCGCCGCCGTCGCCGCCCGCCGCGTTGTCCTGCCAGGTGCCGTCGACGTCGTCCCACGCGCAGCCGCCGCCGAGGTGGAGCCCGCCGCCGGCCCCGGTGGCCACGTTGCCGTCGAAGACACACGCCTCGCACACGCCGTCGGCACCGCCGCGCGCACGCACGCCGGCGCCCACGTCGGCGGAGGCCCCGACCACGGAGAGGCGGACGCCCGCGAGATGGGCGTCGTCGAGGGCGATGGCCCCGCCCTCGGCGGCGCTCGCGTCCACGAGCGAGACGTCGGTGAGGGCGAGCCCCGCGCCGTCCTCCGCGGCGAGGGCGCCGCCGATCTCGGCGGAGGCGCCGGTGACGACGGAGGCGTCGAGCGCGACCGCGCCGTGGCCGGTCACGAAGAAGCCGCCGCCGTCGCCGCCGGCCGCAGTGGGCGCGTCGAGCGAGAGGTCGGCGAGGGTGAGCGTGCCGCCGTCGACGTAGGCAAAACCGCCGTCGCGCGTCGCGACCGGATCGGTGGCGAGCACGCCGGTGAGGGTCACGGTCGCGCCGCCGTCGACGTGGACCGCCCCGCCGTAGGTGGCCGCGCCGCCGGAGAACACGAGGTCGGTCCCGGTCACGACCGCACCCGCGCCCGCGTGGAGCTGGCCGCCCCACGTGGCGCTCCCGCCGGAGAAGCTGACCGCGCGGAGGGTCACCACCGCGTCCTCCGCGGAGAGCCCGCCGCCGGTGAGGCCGAGCGCGCCCGCGTCCTGCACGACGAGGTCGACGCCGGTGAAGGCGCCGCCGTCGATCACGACGGCGCGGCCGCCCGCGGGCAGGATCGTGAACCCTTCGAGCGTGGCGATCTCGCCGCGCGTGAGGGTGACGGCGTCGGCACCGGTCGCGGGCGAGAGGAAGGTCACGCCCGCGCCGCCGGTGGAGCGGAGCGTGAGGTCCTTTCCGGCGAGGTCGATGGCCCCCGCCCAGGCGCCGGGCGCCACGATGATGGTGTCGCCGTCGGTCGCGGCGCTGACGGCGGCCCCGATCGACGTGTAGGGGCCGGTGCCGCCGACGGAGAGGGTGGCCGCGTGGCCGTCCGCCGAGAGCAGGGCGGCGACGAACAGGAGCGAGGTCATCGACGCCTCCGGACGAAGAGGAGCGCGAGGGCGAGGAGCGGGCCGCCGGCGCCCCGGAGGGTCCCCGGCGCGGCGCATCCGCACCCGCCGGGCTCGCCGGTGAGCTCTGCGGCGCCGAGGAGCGCGGGGTCGGCGGCGGTGTCGGCCACGAGGGCGGTGTCGGTGTCGGTGGCGGCGGTGTCGGTGGCGGTGTCGCCGGTGTCCGCGGTTCCCGTGTCACCGGTGTCGGCGGTGTCGGCGGTGTCACCGGTGTCGGCCCCTCCGGTGTCACCGGTGTCACCCGGCTCCGCGGCGAGCTCGTAGGTGAGCTGCGCCTCGTCGATCTCGAGGAGCCCGGCGGCGCCGAAGTACACCGCGTCGGCCGCGGCGAGCGGCGTGACCAGGCGCGCGCCGTTGCCCCACGTCACCGTCAGCAGGGCGCCGTCCCAATCCGCCACGAGTCCCACCCAGGCGCCCGGGAGGGGCGTGCCGAGGAGGTGGCCCACGCGCGGCACGCCGCCCTGGACGGCCTCCACGTAGAGGTGCCAGGTGTCGCCGTCGCGCGCGAGGCTTGGGGCCACGGGCACGTCGGGGCTCCAGGTGGCGAAGCCGGGGGAGAGCAGCGGGCCGCGATCGCCCGTGGGGTCGGCGAGGTCGGCGTCGGGCGCGGCGTCGGTGCCGGAGAGCCCGTCGGTCGTGGTCCAGACCCCGGCGAGGCCGCCGGCGAACGTGGCCACGTCGAGGGTGCCGAGCCGGCTCGCGTCGGCGATGCCGCCGGACGCGGTCCACACCCGGCCGTCGGTGGACGAGGCGCCGGCGAGGCCGCCCCCGTCGGCGTACCAGAGCCGCCATCCCCCGTCGGAGAGCGGCGCCACGGTCACGTCGGGCGGCCCGCCGGTCGAGAGGACCGGGCCCTCCGTCGTGAAGGCGAGGCCGTCCGGGGACGTGGCGCGGCAGACGGCGTCCCGGTCGGGGCAGCCGTAGTAGAGCGTGACCTGCCCGCCGTCGTCGACGGCGTCGGGCGCGGATCCCGCCACGACCGCGCCGCGGTCGGTCCACGTGACGCCGTCGGGAGAGGTCGCCGCGTGCACCGAGCCCGCGACCTCGCGGTAGAGGAACCACCCGTCGCTCGTGTGGAGCACGTCGGGGGCCGCGCCGTCGAACAGGGGCGCGGCGTCGGCGGTCCAGCCCTGCTCGCCCAGGGGCAGCGGGGCGCCGTCCTCCCCGAGGACCAGCCCGCCGCCGGGGGCGTACGTGGCCGAGAGGGTGGCCGCGCCGGCGGAGAACCAGAGGCGCGTCCCCTCCGCGAGCCGCACCCGCGCGGCGAGGTGGAAGCCGCGCATGGCGCCGGGGTGGAGCGCCACGGCGCCGTCCCGCGCGCCGAGGACGCCGGAGGCGACGCTTCCGCCGGTCCACGCGCCCGCGTCGTCGGTGAAGGCCGTCGCGAGGGTCGCGGCGCGCGCGGGGAGCGCGAGGGCCGCGAGGAGGAGGACCGGGGTGACCATGGGGAGGGATCGGGCGCCGCCGCGCGAAGTTTAGGGAAAAACGACGCGCGACGGCCCTTCCCCTACGCCCGGTCCCCCTACGACGCGACGGCCCCGCGCGGCGCCAGCCCCAGGACCATCGCCTCCTGGAGCCGCGCCGTGTACCGGACGAGCGCGGCGGTGGCGTCGTCGGGGATGGCGTCGAAGAACATCGCGATGCGATGCGTGGCGGAGCCGCCCATCGCGCGCTCCTGCTTCGGGATCGCCAGGACCCGCACCACGCGCCCCACGCAACGCCACCCGCGCCCCTCTCCGGGGAGGGTGACCGTGGCGAGGAGGCAATCGCCTTCCGACACGCGCGGGAGGTCCTCGAACGCGAGCCCGGTGGCGCTCACGTCCATGCGCGGATCGGGCACGTACTCGGTCCCGCCGAACTCCGCGCCCCGCATCCAGGCGTCCGCAAGCTCGGGCCCGGCGAGCCGGTACCGCAGGCCGACCGTGCCCCACAGGCGCGGGTACTCGCGCCGGTCGACGGTGGGCAGCCGCACCACGCGGGTGGCGATGCGGGTGCCCGCGCGGGCGAGCACGACGACGACGGCGCGGGGGGGCGCCGGCGGCGGGAGCTCGAGGATGAGCCGGGAGCCCACCCGGACGTCGTCGCTGTTGGTGAGGTCGAGCTCGAGCTCGTCCCCGTCGGCCCGGGTGACCTCCGCGCCGATGTACAACGGGCCGTCTCCGGCGTGGAGGACCCGTACGGGCGTGCCGTTCGCGATGGCGAGCATCAGGCGTGCCCCCGTCGGGGCAGGTACGGTCGCGCTAGACATGATCGTTCGCTCCGAGGACCTTTTGGAGCCGCTTTACGGCCTGGGCGTGAATCTGACAGACGCGGCTCTCGGTGACGCCGAGCCGCTGGCCGATCTGCTTGAGGGACAACCCGCTCTGGTAGTAGGTCGTCACGACGTCGCGCTCGCGCTCCGGGAGGGACTCGATCGCGGCGTGGAGGGCGGCGTAGCGCTCGGCCGCCTCCCAATGGTCGTCCGGGGAGTCGCCGTCCGACGCGAGCTGGTCGAGCAGGGAGACCTGCCCGTCGTCCGTCGGGGGCGCGTCGAGGGACACGAGCCGTCGGATCTCGCCGTCGGCCCGGAGCCGGTCGTACTCGGTCGGGGCCACCTCGAGGGCCTCGGCCATCTCCTCCCGCCGCGGCTCCCGCCCGAGGCGGCGCCGGAGCTGGGTCCGCACGTCCTCCAGGCGCGCCGTGTTCCGGCGCACCGCGCGCGGCGTCCAGTCCGCCTCGCGCAACGCGTCCACGATCGCGCCCCGGATGCGGATCTCCGCGTAGGCGCGGAGCGGCACCCCCCGCGACGCGTCGTACCGGTCGACGGCGTCGATGAGCCCGAGCGTCCCCATGTGGGTCAGCTCGTCGATCTCGACGTGGGCGGGGAGGCGCTGGGCCATCCGCGCCGCGATCGTCCGCACGAGCGGGTAGTGTTCGGCGATCCGCTGCTCGCGGGACGCGCGATCCGGGTCGCGCGCGGCGAGCGGCGCCGGGCACGCCGACGGGTCGGCGTGGCCGCGTGGGAGGACGTGCTCGGTTTCCATGGACTATCCGCAGGTCTGCTGGAGCGTCAGCAGGCTCTGGTCGGCCACGGGCAGGCTGTAGGGCCCGGTCGAGGAGTCGGCGATGACGTCCCAGCCGCTCTTCAGGTCGAGGTCCGCGAGGGTGATGGCCGCCTCGAGGTCGTAGGCGTAGGCGTACCAGGAGACCCAGGCCGGCTCGGCGCCGAAGCACGCGGTGCCGATGACCGACTCCTCGATGCGCCGGTTGTCCCCGTCGGTGTCCTCGTAGACGTAGATCCCGAGGACGGCGCCGCCGGGGGCGCTCTCGGTCAGCACCGAGGGCGCGCTGGGGATGGTCAGGCTCCACTCGACCTGGAGCGGCTCGTCGTAGGCGACGAGGGCGTTGGACGCATCGGTCGCCGCGAGGTGGACGTGCATCGGCGGCGCGACCTCGATGAACGAGTTGCCCCCGATGGCGAGGCTCGCGGAGCCGAAGAGGTTCTCGTCGATGCTGATGCCGCCCGCGAGCGACGACCACACCTTGGTGCCCGTGTCGTCGTAGTCGAGGAGGTTCCACCCGATCGAGGCGCCGTCCGGGATGGACCCGCCGACGAAGACGAGCCGCTGCTTGGCGAGGCCGGTGTAGATGCTGGGCTCCGCGTCGGCGTCCTCGGCGCGCAACGCGACGGCGTAGGTGACCGGGGCGTCGAGATCGGCGTCGAGGTCGTGCCGGGGGGCGATCGCGGGGAGCGCCACGGTGACCGTCTCGGCGAGGACCGCGCCGAGTTGGAAGGTGCCACCCACCCACGCCACGCCGGCCTCGTCCTCGCGGTAGGCGCGCACCTCGTAGAAGCCGCCGACGTCGGCGGGTACGGACAGCGTGAGCGTCGACTCGGCGCCGGCGACGGGCACGATCTCGGTGGGGGTCTCGTCCGCGTCCGCGGTGAGGACGTCGGGCTGGGCGGGGAGGGAGGTCATGTCGGGGGTGCAGGCGACGAGCAACTGAAGGATGAACATTGGGTGCCTCTTGTGGTGCAATCACAAGGTCGGAAGGTTCGCCGGCAATCTTGAGTCCAACGTCGCGGGTGGAGAAATGGTGACGGCGTGACAGACGCCGTGACAACCTTCGTGACGGGGGCGTTTGCGACGAGGCGAATGACGCGGCCGTCACGGCCAAAAATGGAGAGGCCCCGTCGCCGGTGGGGCGTACGGGGCCTTCGTCGAACCAACTCCCGGCACGGCTCACCGCGTGGGTGGGCAGCTCACGTTGGTGCGCATGGCGCAGCTCTCCTGGCAGCGCGCGCGGGCCTCCTCCACGTCGGTGTAGTCGAGGCGGACGAGCCGGGCGTCGACCTCTTCGCACATCGTGCTCCGCCCGTCGAGCACGGCGCGCCAGCCGCCATAGTCGACCGTGAGCACCTCCCCCGACCAACACGAGGGGTCGTCGAAGGTGACGAAGCAGAACTCGCCGTCGGTGGAGGAGAGCTCGGTGGAGCAGCTCACGTCGGCCTCGTCCAGGGTCCGCTCCGTGCAGAGCACGTACTCGGCCGAGTACTTGTCCGGCACCCGCGTCACGAGCTCGCCCGCGGTGAGGTCGAGCACCTTGGCGAGCTGGCGGCGCGCCGCGCGCTCGGCGGAGGTGGGAGAGCCGCGCGTCGCCGACGCGACGATGTCGCCGTCGATGGGACAGCCCGGGACGGGGCCGCGCCACGTCGCGACGCAACGGGCGCCCTCGGCGAACGCGAAAGAGGCGAGGAAGAGGATCATCGGGCACCTCCGGAGGTGTCGGGGCCGGTGGCCCCGGAAGAACGGGTGAGGGCCGCGAGGCCGACGAGGTAGGTCGCGAGGCGCAGGCGGTCGCGGATGGACATCGCCGCGAAGCGGCCGCCCACGACGAACTGGCCACGTCGGAGGCCGAGGTGGCGCACCTCGATGCCGACCGCGATGGGCTCCTCGTCGGGGAGGCACAACCGGCCCGAGTCGAGATCACCCACCTTCAGGCCGGCGTCCGCGGGATCGACGAACGCGAGCCCGCCCACCGAGAGGTCGAGGATGGGGTGGGAGCGGGGGGCCGCGTCGTCTCCCGCCCGGTAGTGGAAGCCCGCGTCCGGCGGCACGACCACACGTTCGGCGAGGCGGCCCCGGTTGCGTTCGACCGCGAACGGGTAGGCCGCGACGATCCGGCCGGGGCTCGACGAGACGATCTCGGTGTAGAAGCGGTACGTGTCGGCCGGCCCGGCGTACTCGACACAGATGGTCGCGCCGGGGGCGGCCGCCCAACTCGGGAGCCGACACGCGATGACGACCCCGTTGCCCTCGGGGTAACAGAGGGTGCCTACACAGTCGCCCTCGGACGAGGTCACGATCACCTCGCTCGCGTGTCCGGCCGCGTAGAAGAGGTGGGCGACGATGTCCGTCACTCCCGTTGGCGTATCCGCTTGCTTGACCATCGCTTTGTTCTCCCATCCAGAGCCGGGGTGCACCAGGGGGTGCTACCTACTGTTCGGCAGACCGGAGAGAGACTTGAGCCCCATTCGTGAGGCTGGGCCCGGAGAAGCCCTACGCGGCCAACGACACGAGGAGACGGGCGAGGAGGCCACGATCGGCGAGGGAGATCGCGACGAGGCGGGAGCCCACCACGCGTTCGCCGCCGCGTACCTGGATGTGACGCAGCTCGAGGCCGACCCGGAGCGGGGGGAGCCCCGGGAGGTGGAGGGCGCCGTGCAGCACCTCGCCGAGCTGGAGGCGCGTGTTCGACGCGTTGACGAACCCGACGCCGCCGTCGGAGAGGTCCTGCACGGCGAAGGTGCGCTCGGACCCGCCGCCGTCCGCGACGAACCGGAACCCGGCGTCGGAGGGGACCGTGACACGCTTCGTGAGCCGCCGGTCGGAGCACTCGACGGCGTGGGGCAGGCGGATCTGGACCTGGCGGGGCTCGGCCGACACCACCTCGGTGTGGAAGCGGTAGCTGTCACCCGGGCCCTCGTACTCCACGAACAGGCTCATCCCCACGTGCAGCTCTGGCGCGCTGTCCTCCCCGAACCGGAGGTACACACCCTCCCCTTCGGGGTACACGAACGTGCCCGAAAAACCGCCCACGGGCGAGGTGACACGCACCTCGTCGGTCGTGCCGACGGCGAAGAAGATGTGCGCGACGATGTCCGTGACATCGAACAGAAATTCGCCCTGTTCCATGATCTACTCCTGAATTGGGACCCCGGACGCCTATCTGGCGGGGGTCGTCGGGATCAGGAGCCGGAAGACGGACCCGCCGCCCTCCCGCCCCATGACGGTCACTTCACCACCGTGCGCCTGCGCCACGAGCTGGACGAGGAACAACCCGAGCCCGTGCCCGGACGGCCCCCGCTCCCTGCGCACGCCGACGCCGGCATACTTCTCGAAGAGGCGCTCCTTGAGATCCTCCGGCACGCCGGGGCCCCGATCGTGCACCTCGAGCACGGCGCCGTGCTCGGTCATCCGGCCGAAGACCTCGACCTCGCCATCCCGGCGGCTGTACTTGACCGCGTTCTGGACGAGGTTGAAGAGGCTCCGCCGCAAGAGCACGGCATCCCCCACCACGGCGGCGCGGGGCTCGATGCGGGGGCGCACGGTCACGCCCTTCGAGCGCGCGGCGGGCTCGACCAGCGTCAGCGCCCCCTCGAGGATGTCGGCGAGGGTCACGTGGACCCGGTCGAGGACCAGCGCGCCATCCTCGAGCTGCTTGATGCGCAGCATGTCCTCGAGGGTCTCCCGCATGCGGCCGCTCGCGGCGAGCAGCGTGGTGAGCTCCTTGTCGGTGCAGGTCGCGCCCTTGTACTGGATGCCCTCCATCATCACGAGGATGCCGCTCAAGGCGTTGAGCAGGTCGTGCGTGACGAGCGCGACGAGGTCCTCCTTGAGCTGGTCGAGGCGCTGGAGCTCGAGGAGCTGCTTCCGGATGAGCCGGTCCTGCTGGCGGATGAGCTGGAAGGACTTCAGCCGCAGCATGAGCTCGCGCTGATCGATGGGCTTGGACAAGAAATCGTCGGCGCCGGCCTCGAGGCCCGCGTTCCGGTGCTCCTGGTCGCCGAGGGCGGTGAGCAGGAGGACGGGCAGGTAGCCGCCGTCGGGGCGGGACTTGATGCGGCGGCAGACCTCGATGCCGTTGAGGCCCGGCATCAGCACGTCGAGGATCACGATGTCCGGGTTCGACCCGGCCAACACCTCGAGGGCCTCGTGACCGTCACATGCCTCCAACACATCGTAGGTTCGCCCCAACCATGCGGCGAGGAGGATGCGATTGCATTGGTCGTCATCCACGATGAGGACGGTGGGTCGCACGAGGGTGTCCGTCGTTTCAACTTCCATTTGCTTCTCCCTGCTCGGCTGACGCCGGCCCCTCCTTATACCACAACTTGTCACGACGGACGCCGTGGCAGACCTGCTGACGCCGGGCGCCTTCGCGTCGCATCTCCATGACGTCCTCGCCGTGCTTGACGGTGAGGCGCTCGCGCAGGAGCCGACCGTCCCGACGGGTCTCGCGGATCTCGACGGTGTCACCGGGGACGAGCATCACGAGCGCGCCGATGCGGGGGTTCCCGTCGATCAGCACGACGCTCGGCGAGGAGGGGTCTGAGGTGCCGAGCGCGGTGGCGTGGACACGCAGGCCGGCGCCCCCGTTCCAATCGAACGTGTCCATGTCGGCGCACGCGGCGGCGGTGCCCACCTCGGCCGCGTCGGTGACACGGCCGTTCCCGAGGCTCACCCGCTGGATGTGTACCCGCTCTCTCCGTCCGTCCGACCGGACGTCGGCCGACATCACCGAGGCCTGGTCGGTGTCGACCCCGTACAGGGTCAGGGCGGCCTCGGTGCCCACGGCGTCGGGGACCATGACGAGGCCGCTCTCGGCCAGCCAACCGCCAGGGGCGAGGAAACCATTCGGGGGGCCGCAGACGAGCTCGGTTC
The DNA here is from genome assembly GCA_036676765.1 of Deltaproteobacteria bacterium. Lineage (GTDB taxonomy): Bacteria > Myxococcota_A > UBA796 > UBA796 > SXON01 > CAJBVW01. The sequence continues at coordinate 19,441 of JAKFCH010000080.1, read as the reverse complement.
CGACACAGATCTCGATGCCCGCCATCGCGACGAGGAGCAGGTTCGACACTTCGCACCTCGAGGTGGAGATGGGGGGGAGCCGGGAGCCGGCGCGAATCAGGGGAAGAGGGCGGGATCGACCGTGGGAAGCCCGGGGCCGGGCCGCGCGAAGAAGTATCCCTGGAGCAGATCGCAGCCGAGGGCGACGAGCGTGTCCCGCTCGGCCCGGGTCTCGACGCCCTCGGCGATGACGAGGATGCCGAGTTGGCGACACAGGTCGACCATTGCGCGCACGAGCGTCGAGCGCATGGCATCCCGGTCGATGCCACGAATGAGCGACATGTCGAGCTTCACCACGTCCGGCGAGAGGTTGGCGAGGCTGGTGAGGCCGGCGTACCCGCAGCCGAGATCGTCGAGCGCGATCTGGTACCCGGCCGCCCGCAGCCGGGCGATGGCGGCCTCCACGCCGGGGACGCCGTCGAGGCGCGCGCGCTCGGTCACCTCCAACGTGAGGCGATCGGCGAACGGGACGAGCGGGTCCGACGAATGACACAGGTCCGGCTCGAGCACCTCGGCCGGGTGGAGGTTCACGAACAGGCGCTGCCCCGGGTTCAGTTGGGCGGCCCGCTCGGCGGCCGCCGCGCGCACCCGGCGACCGAGCTCGCCGATGCGGTGCTTCCGCTCGGCCGCCGCGAGGATGGCGGGCGCGCCGACGAGGTGGGGGCTGGTGGAGCGGAGGAGCAGCTCGTAGGCGTAGATCGAGGCGGTCGACACGGACACGATCGGCTGGGCCGCGAGCCACATCTTGTCGAGGGCGTCGTCCAGGTGGTGGTCCAGGTGGCGTTCGGGGTCGGCCTCGTCGGCGTCCAGCACGCGGCGGCGCATCCGTTGCACCGAGCACACGTGGGCCGCCTCCCGCACCTCGGAGACGAAGCGGTCGTGCGCGACCGGCTTGCAGAGGTAGCGGTGGACCCCCTGCTCGATGGCACCGATGGCGGACTCCACGGTGGGGGTGCCGGTGATGAGCACGAACGGCACGTCCGGGTCCTCCACGCGCACGGTGGCGACGAGATCGAGCCCGGTCTCGTCGGGGAGCCAGAGGTCGCTCACGATCGCGCTGTAACTGCGGCCGCGGTTGACGAGGGCCTTGGCCTCGGCGCCGGTGCCCACGGCGTCGACGAGGAAGTCGGCCCGCCGCAGGACGCGCGAGTACAAGGTACGCAACGGACCGTTGTCCTCCACCACGAGGACGAGGGGCAATTCCCGCCCAGCGCCGGGTTTGGCAATGCCAAGATGGTGGTCGTTCGGGTTCAACATGTCCCAGCCGTTTTGTGGGGTGAGACTAACGGGCGGACGCCCGCGCCCCTGCAACGTTGTGTAGAGCCTCTGTCACGGCCGTGGACAGGATGGCCGTCCACCCGGATAGCTTGCCGTCGTGAACCTGCCCCCGGACCCCATCGTGGTGGAGCTCCTCCCCACCTTCTGCGACGATTGGCAGCGCAAGATCGACGCGGACTGGTGGCCGCGCGTGGTCGACGCCGGGAGCCGGGACGGGCTGCGACACTTCGGACACACGGTGGTCGGATCGTTCGCGCAATACGGGCTCCCCGAGGGGGCGCGCATCGGTCACCTCCTCCTCGCGTGCGCGAAGGAGGGGGACTGGGTCGGCGCGGCCCGCCACGTCGAGGCCTTGCGGGGCGTGCTCCGCGACGTGCGCCGGAGCCTCTCCGATCGGTGAGCGGCGGGTCACCCCGGGGTCGGTCCGGCCCGGCTCACCTGGTTGCGGCCGGCGGACTTCGCGGCGTAGAGCGCGCGGTCCGCCACCTCGATCAGCCGCTCGCGGGTCACGACGCCGCGCCCCTCGAAGGCAGCGGAGGACGCGACGCCGAAGCTCGACGTGATGGCCACCGGCCGCCCCTCGTGCGCGAGCTCGAGGCTCCGCATCGCCACCCGCATCCGCTCCGCCACCGCGCACGCGTACGCGAGATCGGTGTCGAGGAGCACCACGGCGAACTCCTCGCCCCCGTAGCGACAGAAGGTGTCCTGCCGCCGCAACGAGGCGCCGACCGTGCGGGCCAGGGCCTGAAGCGCGCGGTCGCCGAAGGGGTGCCCGAACCGATCGTTCACCGACTTGAAGTGGTCGATGTCACAGAGGATCAACGAGACCTCGCCGCCGTCGCGCTGGTGGCGGACCACGGCCCGATCCAGCTGCTCGTCGAAGTAGGCGCGGTTCCAGAGCCCGGTCAGCCCGTCGATCTGCGCGCGCGCCGAGAGGAGATCCAGGTACGACTTGCTGCGAAGCGCGGCGCGGACCCGCGCGCGGAGCTCGTTCGGCTCGAAGGGCTTCGTGACGAAGTCCACCGCCCCCAGCTCGAGCCCCCGCACCTTCGTCTCGGTGTCGGTACAGCTCGTGACGAAGATGACAGGGATGGTGGCGGTGCGCGGATCGGACTTGAGCCGTTGGCAGATCTCGAACCCGCCGACCTCGGGGAGGTGGATGTCCAGCAGGATGAGGTCACACCCGTCCGCGAGCCGCATCCCATCGTGGGCGTTGGTAGCGTGGAGCACGACGACCTCCTCCGGGGACAGGCGCACGTCGAGAAGCTCGTGCATCTCCGGTGAATCATCGATCAGCAGCACCGACTGGCCCATCACTCGTCGCCTTCAGGTGAGGGTTCATACCCCGTCCCGACGGCGGCGAAACGGCGGCGCCCCCGCCGGTCGGCGACGCAACTCTCGGCGGTCCGACACGGGATTTCCCTGGCAAACACCGGGCACCGTGACATCTCGTGACGGCAGCGGCGAACGAGTTACAGGATCGGGCTGCACGTCCATTCGCGGCGTCCGATGGCACCTGATCGCACACGACCCCGGAAGGGGCGTCTCCGGGCCTCCAACGGGGCTTTGACGAGGCTCCGGGCCTGGGGTATCGTCAGGGCCGACAGGACACGAACGATGATGCGCGCAGACGAATCGTTACTCAGGATCCATCGGGTGCCGACCGAAGCAACGGACGTCACGGATGACATCTACATGTTCGCTCTCACGTCCGCTGCCTCGACCCGGCGTCCGACCCCACTATCCGTTGGCAATATTGGCACGATCGGCGTCGGCAAGGATGACACCATCGCCGATGCGGCCGATGACACGCACGACCTGCTGGCCATCCGGGTGATGGGGCGGCCGCTCGCGCTACGCATCGAGGCGATCGCCGGCGTGGCCCGCCTCACCGACGCCCGCCGCGTCGTCCGCCTTCCCGGCTCCGATCCTTCCCTGCTCGGGCTCGTCGCCGTACGCGGCGTCGTCCTCCCGCTCTACAGCCTCGCCGATCTCCTCGGGTACGAGGGTCCTCGCACGCACGGTTGGTTCGCGTGGACCAAGGGCGCCTGTCCCGCGGCCTACGCCTTCGACGGCATCGATGGCCGCGGGTGGCTCGACGCGGAGGCGGCCCGGGTCGCGGACGCCGATCATCCCCTCCTCCACGGCGCCGCGTCCTTCGGCGGGGCCCGGCGGCCCCTGGTGCACCTCCCGAGCGCCCTCCGCGCCTACGTACCGGCGCGACAAGCGCCCAAGGCGGCCTGAATGTGGGGGCGCTGGACCTTCCGCCGCGCGATGTCCGCCCACCTGGCGCTGATGCTCGCGCTCGCGGTGACGGGCCTCGGCGTCACGGTCCATTTCGCGCACCGCGCGGCCGAGGCGGATGCCCGGGCCCTCGTGAGCGCGCGCCGGCTGGCACAGGGGGAACAGCTAGGGGCCGGAGTCCAGCTGTGGGCCGCGGCCACCCGGGCCTACGCCTCGACCGCCCACGTGCCCCTCCAGGCCGACGCCGAGCGGGCCTGGGCGGACAGCCGCGCGCTCCTCGACGACCTCGACATCCGGGCCACCACGCCGACCGAGTCCCTCGAGCTCGCGCGGCTCGCCCGCGCGATGGACGCGCGGCAGCTCGATCCGAGCGACGCGGTCCAGCCCTTCGATCGGGCGCTCATCTTCTTCCTCTCCGCGGAGGAGGCGCGGACCGCCGCCGCCCTCGCGAGCGCGAGCGCGAGCCGTCGCCTCGCGATCGGCTGGGCCGCGGCGCTCGTCGGCGTCATCGGGCTCCTGGCGGCGTCGGGTTTTTCGGCGCTCAGGCGGGGCCTCACCCGGCAGATCGGGGACGCGGCGCAGCAGGTGCGCATGTCCTCCCACGAGCTCGAGTGTGTCGCCGCCCAGCAGGCCTCGGGCTCGCGGGACCAGATGGCCGCCATGGGCGAGATCGGGACCACGCTCCGCGAGCTGCTCGCCGCCTCCCACCACGTCGCCGAGGGCGCGCAGGGGGTGGCGCGCATCGCCGCCGCCTCCGCGCGCGCGGCCGACGAGGGGAGGGCCACCCTGGCGGAGGCGGAGGCGAGCGCGCAGATCGTCCTGCGCCAGGTCACCACGATGGACACGTTGCTCTCCGACGTCGGGCGCAAGTCCGCGCACATCGGGGCCCTGCTCGAGGTCGTCGACGACCTCGCGGAGCAGACCAACATCCTCGCCATCAACGCGACCATCGAGGCCACGGACACGGGGGACGGCGGGCACCGCTTCGCCATCGTGGCCGCGGAGATCCGCCGCCTCGCCGATCGGGTGCTCGAGACCAACCACCAGATCCGAGGCCTCCTCGACGACACCCGGCAGTCGGTCACCGCCACCCTCGCCACGACCGGCGCCGCCACCGCCGGCGCGGCGGCGGGGGGCCGACACCTCGTCGCGCTCGGCACCTCGCTCCACCAGATCGCCCAGCTCGTCGACACCGCGGCGGACACCGCCCGCGAGATCGAGCTCTCCGCGCAGCACCAAGCGAGCACGGTCAGCCAGGTGAACGGGGCCGTCTCGACCGTCTCCCACACCACGCACGAGCTACAGGCAGGGGCGCAGCAGACGCTCCAGACGGCGTCCGAGCTCGCCCTCCTCTCCCGGGGGCTCACCCGCATCGTCCTCGAACCCGCGGTGGCGTGATCCAATGGCAACCGACATCCTCCACTACTTCCGCATCGAGGCCCAGGAGCTCGTGTCCGAGCTCGCGCAGGGCATGATCGACCTCGATCGGGATCCGGGGGATCGCGCGGCGATCCGACGCCTCTTCCGTACGGCGCACACGCTGAAGGGCGCGTCGCAGGTGGTGTGCCAGCCGGGCCTCGCCGGGCTCGCCCACGCGATCGAGGAGCTCCTCTCCGCGTTCCGGGACGGCAACGATCCGGTGCCCGCCGCGCTCCTCCGGGAGGCCCTGCAGCTCGTCACCCAGATGGAGATGCAGGTGGCGACCCTCGACCGGTCCCCCCACGAGCCCGACCCGAAGGTGCCTGCCCGCCCGCCGGCCGCGCCCTACGAGACGATGCGGGTGGAGCTCAAGGAGCTGGACGCGCTGCTGGCCGCGCTCTCCGAGCTCGAGGTGCAGATCGCGGGCTTCCAGCGGCCGGAGGAGTGCCTCGTCGACGCACGGCGCATCGTCGACATGCTCGGCATCCACCTCCACACCGGCTCCTCGGGCGGCGCCTACGCGGGGCCGGAGGCCGATCGCCACCTGCTCACGCTCGTGGACGACCTGGCGCGGGCCCTCGACCGCTGCCACGTCACCCTGCAGACCTCGCGGGACCGCACCGCGACCGAGGTGACCCTCCTCCACGACCGCGCCCAGCGCATGCGCCTCATCCCCACGAGCGTGTTGTTGTCGACGCTCGAGCGCGCCGCGCGCGACGCCGGCCAGATGCTCGGCAAGCCCGTGTCCGTCACGTCGAACGGCGGGCACCTGCACCTCGACTCCCACATCCTCGAGACCCTCAAGGACGCCCTCCTCCAGATCGTCCGCAACGCGGTGGTCCACGGCATCGAGTCCGCGGCGGGCCGCGCCGCGGCCGGCAAGTCGGCGGCGGGCCAGATCCGGTTGAGCGTCGAGCGGCGGGACGGCGGCGTGGCGCTCACCTGCTCGGATGACGGCGCGGGCCTCGACATCGACGGCATCGGCGTCGCGGCGATGCGCCGGGGGCTGCTCCCGCCGAACGAGGGGGCCTCGCTCACGCTGACGAGCGCGGTCGAGCTCCTCTGCGCCGGGGGCATCTCGACCCGGGTGGCCGCGGACATGCTCTCCGGCCGGGGGATCGGCTTCAACGTCGTCAACGCGGCGGTGGAGCGCCTGTTCGGTCGGCTCGGCGTCCAGAGCGAGCGCGGCCAGGGCACGTCGGTGGAGATCTACGTGCCCGTCTCGCTCACGGCGGTGCGGTCGTTGAAGGTGGAGGCCGGAGGGCTCGCGGCCTGGATCCCCATCGACGCCGTGGCACGCGCCGTGCGGGTGCCCGCCGGCGAGGTGGTCGGCACCGCCCACGATCGCGTCGTGACCGACGCCGGAGAGACCCTCCCGTACCTCGCCCTCCACGACGTGCTCGAGTCCCCCGTGCCCGCGCGCCCCGGCGGCACCGAGACCATGATCCTCCTCCAGGCCGGCGGCCGGCGGATCGCGCTCGGCGTCGACCGCATCATCGGCGTACGCGACATCCTCGCCCGCCCGATGGGGAGCGAGCTCACCTCGAACGGCCTCGTCGGCGCCACGACCCTCGATCCGTCGGGGCTCCCGGAGCTCGTGCTCGAGCCGCGCCGGATCGTGGAGATGGCCCCCGTCCTCGCCCCGCCCGCCCGTCGGAACGAGGAGCGCCTGCCGATCCTCATCGTCGACGACTGCGCGACCTCGCGCCTCGTCGAGCGGGAGATCCTCCAGGCCGCCGGCTACGAGGTCGACCTCGCGGACACCGGCGAAGAGGGCCTCCGCCGCGCCAAGCGTCGCGCCTACGGCGCCTTCATCGTGGACGTGGAGATGCCGGGGATGGACGGGTTCGAGTTCGTCGCGCGGATCCACGCCCACCCCCTGCTCACCCAGACCCCGTGCTTCCTGGTGACCTCCCGCTCCGCCGCCGCGTACCGCCGCCGTGGCGAGGAGGTCGGGGTCGCCGGATACGTGCTCAAGGGCGAGCTCATGCGCGGCGACTTCCTCGAGCAGCTTCGCCGGCACACGGGGTAGCGGAATGTCCTGCTTACGAGTGCTCCTGGCCGAGCCCGTCCGTGGAGAGCCGTCCCGGCTCGCCCGCGCCCTCCGATCGGCGCCCGACGTGGACGTGGTGGGCGAGGCCCCCGACGGGGCCCACGCCGTCGCGCTCGCCGCGCGGCTGCGGCCGGACGTGATCGCGCTGGACGTCCGCCTCGCGGCGCCCGACACGCGGCCGGTGGTCCAGCAAATCATGACGAGCTCCCCGACGCCCATCCTGCTGCTCGGGTCACCCACCTCGCTCCCCGAGGAGGACGACCCTCTCCTCGCCGCCGGCGCGGTGGACCTGCTCCGCCGGCCGACCGGCCTCGAGCCCCCCGGCACCTGGGAGAGCCGCCTCGTGCACGCCCTCCGCATGGCGGCGCGCGTCCGCGTGCTCACCCACCCCCGGCTCCGCCTCGTGGCGATGGGGGCGCCGGCGCACCCGCCGGTCCTCCCGAAGGCCCCGCGGGGCCGGTACCGCGCGATCGCCATCGGCGCCTCCACCGGCGGCCCGGGCGCCGTGTCGGAGGTGCTCCGCGCGCTCCCGGCCGACTACCCCCTGCCCATCCTGCTGGTCCTCCACGTGGGCGACGGCGGCGGGATCCCGCTCACCGCGTGGCTGGACGGCCGATCGCCCCTCCGCGTCTCGCTCGCGCGGGACGGCGATCGGCTCCCGGAGTACGGGCGGGGCGGCGTGTTCGTCGCGCCGCCGGACCACCACCTCTCCGTGGCCGGCGGCCGCCTCCGGCTCTCGACCGGCGCCCCCCGCCACTCGTGCCGCCCCTCGGTCGACGTGCTCTTCGAGTCCGTGGCCCAGGACCTCGGCAGCGAGGTCGTCGCCTGCCTCCTCACGGGGATGGGGCGCGACGGGGGGGAGGGCCTGCTCGCCGTACGCCGCGCCGGTGGTACGACGCTGGTCCAGGACCAGATCACGTCCACCATCTTCGGGATGCCCCGACACGCGATCGCCCTGGGGGCCGCGCAACGGGTCCTTCCCCTGTCCGAAATTGGAGGCGCGGTGCGAGCTTACGGTGCGTGAGCAGGACCCGGTGAAGCCGCGGGTCCTCGTGGTGGACGACAGCCTCACCGTCCGGATGGACCTTCGGGACACGCTCCAGAACGCCGGGTTCGCGGTGACGCTGTGCGCCACCCTGCGCGAGGCGCGCCGGGCCGTGGTCCGCGGGCGGTACTCGCTCGTCGTGCTCGACGTGCTCCTGCCCGACGGGGACGGCATCGAGCTGCTCGCCGAGCTCAAGCAGGATCCGGCCCACGCCCACCTGCCCGTCATGCTCCTCACCTCCGAGGCGGTCGTGCGCGACCGGGTCCGCGGGTGGTCGGTGGGCGCCGACGACTACGTCGGAAAACCGTACGATCGCGGCTACGTCGTGGCGCGGGCGCACGAGCTCTTGCGGGTGAGCGGCCAGAGCTCGGGGTCCCCGGCCATCCTGCTGGTGGAGTCGAAGCCCGACTCCCAGCTCCGCTTCGCCCTCGAGGAGGCCGGCTACGTCGTGTGCCACGCGAGCACCGGCGAGGAGGGGCTCCGCACCGCGCTCGCCCGGCGCCCCGCCGCCACGATCATCGACGCGACCCTCCCCGGCATCGACGGCGCCGCGGTCATCCGCCACATGCGGCTCGACGCGGCGCTGCGGCGGATGCCGGCGCTCCTGCTCACCGTCTCGGCCGAGGTGGGCGACGAGCTGCGCGCGCTGGACGCGGGCGCCGATGCCTTCGTCCGCAAGGGCGCCGACCCGAGCCTCGTGCTCGCGCGCCTCAACGCGCTGCTGCGCACCGAGCACGAGGCCCCCGCCGCCGAGGAGGCGCCGAGCGCGCTCGGCCCCAAGCGGATCCTCGTCATCGACTCCGACATCGCCTACCAGCGCGCGCTGACCGACCAGCTCCGCGGCGAGGGCTACGACGTAGCCCTCGCCGAGACCGGCGCCGCCGCCATGCAGCTCCTCGCCGTGCAGCCCGTCGACTGCCTGCTCCTCGAGCACCGCTCGCCCGGTCAGTGCGGCACCGAGCTCATCCGGGAGATCAAGAACACCCAGACCCTCCGCGATCCGCCGCTGATCGTGCTCACCTCGATCGACGATCCGAACGAGATGCTCGCGACCATCAACGCCGGGGCCGACGACTACGTGCCGAAGTCCAGCGGCTTCGACGTGGTGAAGGCGCGGGTGCGCGCGCGGCTCCGGCGCCGGCAGTTCGAGGAGGAGCGGCGCCAGATCACCGAGCAGGCGCTGCGCCAGGAGATGCACGCCGCCGAGGCCCGCGCGGTGTGGGATCTCGCCGAGGCCCGCGCCGCCCTGCTCGCCGACCTCGCGGAGAAGAACGAGGAGCTGCGCCGCACGAACGCGCTGCTCGCCGTCGCGCGCGACCGTGCCGAGCGGGAGAGCAACTTCAAGTCCCGGTTCCTCGCGAACATGTCGCACGAGCTCCGCACGCCGCTCAACGCGATCATCGGGTTCTCCGAGCTGCTCGAGCAGCAGATCTTCGGGCCGCTCAACGAGCGGCAGAGCCAGTACGTGGGGCACGTCCACTCCAGCGGCCGGCACCTCCTCGTGCTCATCAACGAGGTGCTCGACCTCTCCAAGATCGCCGCGGGCCGCGTCGACCTGCAGCGCGACTGGATCGACTCCCGGAGCATCGCCGACGCCGCCATCGCCATCGTCCGGCCCATCGCCGCGAAGCACGGCGTGCGCCTCGAAGCCCACGTCCCGGCCGACCTCCCGAAGCTCTACGCGGACCCCGTGCGCATGCGGCAGGTGCTCTACAACCTGCTCTCCAACGGCATCAAGTTCACGCCGCGCGGCGGCCTGGTGGAGCTGCGGGCCCAGGCGTCCGGGGACCGCCTCCGGTTCGACGTCATCGACACCGGCATCGGCATCCGGCGCGAGGACCTCCCCCGCCTGTTCCACGAGTTCGAGCAGATCGAGGGGCCGAACGGCATCAAGCCCCAGGGCACGGGCCTCGGCCTCGCGCTCTCGCGCCGCCTCGTCGAGCTCCAGGGGGGCAACCTCTCCGTCCAGAGCACGCCCGGCGTCGGCTCGACCTTCACGGTCACCCTGTCGCTCCGGAGCGTGGAGACCGAGCCGCGCGGGGACGTGGAGCCCTGGGCGGGCCCGCTCGTGCTGGTGATCGAGGACGATCCGCGCGCCGCCGAGGCGATCATGGAGCACCTGCGCGCCTCCGGTCACTCGTCCGCCTGGGCCCGCACCGCGTCGGAGGCGTCGAGCATGCAGCTCGCGCTCCAGCCCGCCGCCATCGTGCTCGACCTCTCGTTGCAGACCGCCGACGGGTGGGCCGTGCTCGCCAACCTCCGCGAAGATCCCGCGACGACCCATACGCCCATCGTGACCGTGAGCGCCGTCGAAGGGACCGGCCCCGCGCTCGTCGTCGGGGCGACCGAGTACCTGGTCAAGCCCGTCGACCGCCACGCCCTCACCCGGCGGCTCGAGGGCCTCGTCGCGCCGACCGGCCGCGCGCGGCAGGTCCTGCTCCTGGGCTCCCACGCCGACGAGATGGACCGCCTGGAGGCCCACCTCGTGGGCGCGGGGCACGGGGTGCGCCGGGCGGCGGATCGCGCGGGGGTCGCCGAGGCCCTCGTCGGCCTCGATCTCGTCGTCGTCGATCTCTCCGACCCGTCCGACGCCGTCGCGTCGATCCTCGGGCCGCTCGACGACCGCCCCGCCGGGCCCGCGATCCTCGCCCTCGTCGGGCCCGCCGCGTCGGTGCGTCCGCCGCCCACCTCGCCGCCGTGGTCCCACCCGAGTGACGGCCCGCGCCTCATCCGCGCCGTTCGCGCCGGCCTCGCCCGCGCCCAGGAGACCGAGGAGATCGAGCTCACCGTCGCCGGGCTCCCCTCGAAGGAGGCGCTCGTCGCTCACCTCCGGGGCGCGCTGCAACGGGCCGAGCGCGACCTCCGCCAGGTCGCGGTCATCGCGGCGCGCGTCCAGGCCGCCAGCGTGGACGTGCGCCAGCGCGCGAGCGGCATCGCGCAGAAGCTCCGCAGCGCCGACTTCGTGGCGATGGCCGACGACGACGTGATCCTCCTCGTCGTCCACCCCCCGCCGCAGCATGCGGACGCCCCGATCGAGGCGCGCTTCCACGATCTGCTCGGGCGCGTGTTCGACGCGCCGGTGCACCTGAACGCCGTGTGGTTCCCCCAGGACGGCATCCAGGCGGAGCGGCTCGTGGCGACCGCGCTATCGCAGCTCGAGCGGAGCTGATCGACCGTCCGGACGAAAAAAGATTCGTTCGCGCCAGGATCCCGATGACCACGAAGCGGTAGCGGGGCCGCGTCGGGACCGCACCGCAAAACTGTTTGCCAGTGAATGCTGTCACGTTTACAGTGACAGGCATGCCCCCCCTGTCGCTGGACCGATACCGCCCCGCCGAGCACGCCCTCGGCTCGCTCGTCGTGGCCGCGCGGGAGATCCTCGAGGCGGTCGGGCGCGCGGTGGGGGACGAGCGGGTGTCGAGCTTCCCCGACGCGCGCACCCTCCGCTACTACCAGTCGCTCGGGGTCCTCGACCGCCCCCTCCGTCACGACGGGCGCGAGGTGGTGTACGGCTACCGCCACCTCCTCCAGGCCGTCGTCACCAAGCTCCTCCAGTCCGAGGGCTACAGCCTCGCCCAGGTGCAGCGCGCGCTGCTCGGCCGGACGACGGAGGCGCTGGAGCAGGCCGTCACCGAGGCGCTCTCGGGCGCGCCGGGAATCGCCGAGAGGGTGCCGCCGCCGGGCGGGGCTCCGTCGGTAGCCCCGACGCCCGCCCCCACCCCACCGCCCCCCGATCTGCGCGCCCTCGTCACCCGCGAGGTGGCCCCCGGCGTGATCGTCACCCTCGACCCGCGCCTCGTCTCCGATCCAGACTCCGTCCTCGACCACATCACGAAAGCCCTGACCAAGGCCTTGCTTCACCCCACCGGAGGTTCCCGATGACCCCTGCCCTCGCCGCCCTCGCCACCCCCGATCCCCGCGGCCTCGGCGGGCTCGTCGCCCTCGTCGAGGGCAAGGAGCGCGCTCTCCCGCTACGCGACGTGCGGGTCCGCGCCCGTGTGGCCGGTGACTGCGCGCGCATCGACGTGGAGCAGCGGTACGCCAACCCCTACGACGTGGCGCTCGAGGCCGTCCACCTGTTCCCGCTGCCCGAGGACGGCGCCGTCGTCGCGATGGAGCTGCGCGCGGGGGATGTGGTGGTGCGCGCCGACTGCCGCGAGCGCAAGGAGGCCGAGGAGACCTTCGCCGCCGCGCGCGAGGCCGGCCACCGCGCCGCGCTGCTCACCGCCGAGCGCGCCGACATCCACACCCTCCGCGTGACCAACCTCCCGCCGCGCGCCGAGGTCGTCGTGCGCCTCACCGTTGTCCAGCGCCTCGACACGATCGACGGGCGCACCCAGCTCCGGTTCCCCACGACCATCGCCCCCCGCTACCTCCCCGGCACCCCCGTCGGGCACGACGGTCCGGGCATCCTCCCCGACACCGACCACGCGCCCGACGCCTCGCGCCTCCAGCCCCCCGTGCTCGTGGGCGGCGGCGCGAAGCTCGACCTCGAGGTGCAGATCGTCGGCGCGGTGCGCACCGTCGAGTCCTCCCTCCACGTCGCGAAGGTGACCCTCGATGACGGAAGCGTGCGCGTCGCGCCCCAGGGCGGCGCCACCGTCGACCGTGACTTCGTGCTCACCTGGACCACCGCCAGCGCCGATCGCACCGACGCCCGCGCGTTCACCGACGGCGCCTACACGCTCGTGGTGGTCGATCCCCCCGGCGGCGTGCCGCCCGCGCCGCTCCCGCGGGACGCCGTGTTCGTCGTCGACATCTCCGGCTCGATGGGCGGCGGCAAGATGGAGGCCGCCAAGCGCGCCCTCGTCGGCGCCCTGCACGGGCTGCTCCCCGGCGATCGCTTCCGCATCGTCGCGTTCGACGATCGGGTCGAGCAGTTCAGGAACGGGTTCGCCACCTACGACGACGCCTCGCTCACGGCCGCGGACGCGTGGATCGCCCGCCTCCAGCCGCGCGGCGGCACCGAGATGCTCCCCGCGATCCAGACCGCCCTCGACGGCGAGACCCCCGCCGGCCGCCTGCGGACGGTGCTGTTCATCACGGACGGGCAGGCCCACAACGAGCAGGAGCTCGTGGCCGCCGTGGCCAACCGCCGCGGGCAGGCCCGGTTCTTCAGCCTCGGCATCGACACCGCGGTGAACGGCGCGCTGCTCGGGCGGCTCGCCCGGGTGGGCGGCGGCACGTGCGAGCTCTGCGCGCCGACGGACGACATCGAGGCCGTCATCGCGCGCATCGAGGCGCGGTTCGGCATGCCGCTCGCCGAGGCGGTGCGGGTCGAGGGCGTCCCCAACGCGGGGATCGAGGTCGCCGGCCCCGCCGAGCGGGTGCTGTTCGCCGGCCGACCGGTCACGTTCCTGCTCCGCGGCGCGCCGCCGAAGGTGAAGGTCTCCGGGCGCACGTCCGGCGCCCCGCTCGCGGCGGAGGTCACCCCCGCGCCGATCGACTTCCCGCTCGGGCCGCTCTGGGCGCGCGAGCAGGTCGCCGAGCTGGAGGACCGCCTCACGCTCCGGCCGTTCGAGGACGAGGCGCTGCGCGGCGAGATCCTGCGGGTGGCGCTCGAGCACCGGATCGCGTCGCGGTTCACCGCCTTCGTGGCGGTCGAGACCACGAGCCGCACCACCGGCGAGCGCGTCGAGGTGGTCCAGCCCGCGATGGTGCCGCACGGGTGGGATCCGTCGTTCGGCGCGGGCGGCGGTGGGATGCCGGCGCCGAGCTCGCCGCCGCCGCACCTCATCCAGGCGTTGGCCGCGGCGCCCCGATCGATGATGGCCGACGACGACGAGGACGGCATCGACGCGATGCACGCCCCGATGATGTCCTCCGCGCCGGCCCGCGGCGCCCCCCCGAAGGCGGCGGGCCCGCTCAAGCGGGCGCTCGGCAAGGTGGTCGACACCGTTCGTGCGAGCGCGTCCTCGTCCAGGAGCCAGGCCGCGCCGCAGTCGCCGCCCCCGCCGCCCGCGTCCCAGGCCCCCGGGGCCCCGCTCGGCGACGTGAGCATGGCGGAGCGGCGCGCACCCGCCGCCGCCCCCGCCGCCCCCGCCGTCGACCCCGGCGCGGAGCTCGCCCGCACCCAGTCCGCCGACGGGAGCTACGGCGGGGACGTCCACCGCACCGCCTCCGCCCTCCTCGCGCTCGTCCTGCTCGGGAACACCCGCCTCGTGGGGCTGCGCAAGCGCGCGGTGCTCAAGGCGGCGGCGTGGCTCAACAAGCACTCCGCGGAGCCGCACGCCTCCGTGGCGCTCGCCGCGCTGGCCCGGGTGGAGCGCGGCGACGACGCCGGGCGGAAGGCCGAACTCCGGATGCTCGTCGAGGACACGCCCGAAGGGCGCATCCTCGCGACGGTGTTCGCCGGGGCGTAGGCTCCCGACGCGTCACCCGCGTGCGCCCGCTCCGGTGACCCGGAGCGGGCGCGTCCGCGTCAGTGCTCCTTCACGACCGGGGCGCCCGCCGAGGCGAACGTCGCGGGCACGTCCTTCGGCGCGCCGAGCGATCCACCGATGGCCGCGGCGCCGAGCCCGATGACCATCGCCAGGAACGTCCAGAGCATCACGCTGCCGAGGGCACCGGTGACGTTCTCGGTCACCTGCGCGGCCGACTGCCCCGCCTCGCCGATCCGGGCCTGGACCTGGTTCCACTGGTTCACCCAGTTGTCCACCACCCGGCCCGCCTCGGCCTCGTTCAGGTCGGTGCGCGCGACGATGACGTTGACGGCGTCCTGCCGGTCGACCTCGCTGATGACCTCCCCGCCCTGGGCGGTGAGCGCCGTCAGGGCCGCCTGGATCTGATCCATCGCGGTGCCTTGCTGGGCCGCCTCTCCGACGGCCTCCCCGACCTCGCCCCGGGCCTCCTCGGCCTGCGCGCGCAGCGCTTCGGGGCTGAGCTGCGGATCGCCGGTCTGCTGGAGGAACCGCTCGATCTCCTGCTGGACGTTGGTCTGCCCGTCCGTGACTGCGCCGACCGCCGCCGGCGCCATCGCGCCGAGCCCCTCCCCGACGGCCCCGAGGGTGCTGCCCACGAGCCCGACGGCGCCGGACACGACCCCGCCCAACACGTTGGTGAGCATCCAGGTCGAGAACAGCGTCACGATGCCCCACGCGACCACGCCGTGCATCACCGCGTCGATCCGCTTCGGGAGCCCGGCCAGCCGGCCGGCCGTCCACCCGCCCGCGAACAACGCGATCATCATGGTCACGACCAACCAGATGCCGGTCCCCAGGCCGAGGCCTTGGAAGGTCTGTGTCTCTGTGGCGGGGTTGATCGTCCCGAACGCGATCGCCAGCCCGAGCGTGCCCAGGGCCAGCTCCACCACGAGGGCGACGACCGCCCCCGCGAAGATGGCGCCCCAGGACACCCGGCGCGCCGCGGCCGGCGCGAAGCCCAGATAGGGCGGGTAGCCGGGGCGTGCCCAGGCGGCGTCGTAGTCGGCACGCGGAGGGCTGCTGCCCCCCGGGCCGGTCACCGGAATGTCTGCCATGCTCCACCTCCGCGTTGGTGTCAGAAAATAGATGACAGCAACAAGGTAGGTCGAGGGGCCCCGGCGGCGACCGGGCAAGCGCGTCCGGGACGAAAAAAGTAGAGCCGGTGAAGGTGGATGTCAACCGTTGTCGGGTTCGTCGTCCGGACGCGGAGTCCCAAATGAGAGGCCGACCGGCGCGGGCGGATCGGCGACCAACATGCCCTCCCGCGCGGGGGCCAGGAGCGCCTCGAGATCCTCCCGGCTGGCATCCGGGGACAACCACCGCGTCCATGTCTCCGGGGGGAGGATCACCGGCATCCGGTCGTGGATGGGCGTCAACAACCCGTTGGGACGGGTGGTGAGCACCGTGAACGTGGGGGTCCCGTGCGACTCCTCCCAGAGCCCCGCGAAGGCGAGCAGGCTGCCATCCGGCGCGCGCAGGGCGTGCTTGACCTTGGCACCCTTCTCCCCTGACCACTCGTAGAAGGTGTCGAAGGGCACGAGGCAACGTTGGGAGGCGAACGCCCGCCGGAACATGCCATTCGTGGCAACCGTCTCCGAGCGGGCGTTGAAACACTTCCGGCGGTTGGCCGACGTGGGGTCGACGAAGAACGGGAGGAACCCCCACCCCGCCTCCAGCGCCTCCCGCCGGCCGTCCGCGGCGCGCCGCACGACGAGCCCGCGGTAGGAGGGGAACACCTCCTCGGGCCCTTCCCGAAGGACGGGACCCAACAGCTCGAAGATGCGCGCGATCTCGTCCGCGGCGGCCTTCAACTCGTAGCGTGAGCACATCGCCCCGGCGTAGCATGCGCGGCGGTGGTGTGTCGGCCACGGGGGGGCGCGGCGGTCACTCGGCCGAGGGCAAATCCGGCGCGACCTCGTCCGGGCGGTCGGTGAGCCGCTCCAGGATGTCCTCGGGATCGCAGTCCTTCGACTTGCGCGGATCCGCCGCGCACGCCGCCGCGATGTCCGCCGACGCGGCGCGAATGTATCCCACCAGATCGATGGCCCGCCACGCGTCGAGCACGTCGAGGACCCGCGCCTCGAGCGCCTCCTTGCAGGCGCCGTCCCCGAGACACGCGGTGACGAGCCGCCCGCGCACGCCCATGTAGAGGGAGCCGCCCCCGCGGAACGCGGTGTCCTGCCCCCAGGGCACGAAGTACCAACGGTCGGCCACCGTGGCATGGTAGAGCAGGTAGTTGTTGGTGTTCCGGCTGTAGCCGTCCCAATTCCCGCTCACGAGGTCGACCGCCCACATCCCCAGCACCGACTCCCGATCGAACCGGGTGTCGAGCACGCCCATGATGTCGCCCCCATCGATCGCGTCGACCAGCGCGTACAGATCGGCGTGGGCGGTGAGCGGATCGCCCTCCTTCAGCTCGAAGTTGTCCACCGCGCCCCCGGAGAGGTCCGCCGACGTGAATTTCGAATCGTAGAGGTTCCCCTCGCTGTCCCCGGGGAACATGCGCCGGAGCCACTGCTCGTCGAGCGTCTCGACGATGCCGTAGAGGCCGTACGGCACGCCGTTGATCGACACGCGGGCCCACCCGTGCCGCGACGCCGCCACACCCGCCGCCTCGTGCAGGCGGTACGACGCGTGCTCGCGGAGCATCGTTGGGTCGAAGATCATGCTGTTCAGCGTGAGCCGCCGCACCCCGAGCAGGGACTGGTCGGGCACCCACTGCTCCATGTCGATCTTGATCGACGGCTTGCCGTCGAGGTTCTGGTAGGTGCTGCTGCCCTTGAGCTTGAGCCCCACGTCCCAGCTCACGCCGCCGTACGTGAGGCGGGCGTGGACGTCGGGCCCGTTTCGGTCGAGGGCGTCCATGGCCTCGGGGGTCATCTCGATCTGGAAGTCGTGGATGACCCCCTCTTCGTAGAGGAACGCGCCGGGGGTGTCCGTGGGACCGACCTCGGGCTCCTCCTCGGTTGGTTCCTCCACGGGTTGCCACGCCCACGGCGGGATGGACAAAAGCAGGGAGAGGGTGTTCCACATGGGAGTGTTCTCCGGGTTCGAGTGCCACCCCTGGGAAATAGGGTGCACCCGAGCTCCCGGCTGTCACCCCTTGTCGCCTGCCTGCTCCCCACGCGCCGCCCGAATCATCTCCGCAGCTGCCCGGCGCGTCGCGTCGCCGACGTGGATGCCACCCACCATGCGCGCGATCTCCCCGTCGCGCTCGGCGGGCGACAACAGTCGCACCGCGCTCCGCGTGCGGTCCTCGACCACCTCCTTGTGGACCTGGAAGTGGGTGTCGGCGTACACCGCGATTTGTGCCAGGTGGGTGATACACAAGACCTGGTGGTGTTGGGACACCTCGTGCAGCTTGCGGCCGATCACCTCCGCGACCGCCCCGCCGACGCCCGAGTCCACCTCGTCGAACACGTAGAGCCCCACGGGCCCCTGGGAGGCGAGCACGCGCTTGAGCGCGAGCAGGGAGCGGGAGAGCTCCCCGCCGCTCGCCACCTTGCGGAGCGGCCGCGGGGACTCCCCCCGGTTGGTCGCGATCAGGAACTCGACGCGGTCGAACCCCGTCGCGCCGAGCCGCCCCCCGTCCACCAGCACCTCGCCGGGCCGCTCCTCGAGCGCCACGGCCACCTCCACCCGCGCCTCGCCCATGCCGAGCGACGAGAGCTCCTCGGTGATCGCCGCGCCGAGCCGAGCCGCCTCGGCGTGCCGGCGGGACGAGACCGCCCGCGCGAGCGTGGTCACCTCGGCGAGCGCGCTCCCTGCCGCCGCGCGCAGGGCCCCGGCGCGCTCCTCGGCGCCCCCGAGGGCCTCGAGCTCCGCCGTCGCGGCGGCCTGGTAGGCCAGCACCTCCACGAGCGTGCCCCCGAACTTCCGCGCGAGACGACGGACCTGGTGCAGGCGCTCCTCCAATTCGGCGAGCCGCTCGGGGTCGGCGCGGAGCGTCCGGGTGTAACGGCCGAGCTCGCGCCCGACGTCCTCCACCTCGGCCCGCGCGCCGTCGAGCTGCCGTGCGAGCGGCTCCAGCGCGGGGTCCACCCGGGCGCCACTCTCGAGGTCCGCCACCACGCGCGTCAGCTGCCCCACGAGGTCGGCCTCGCCGCTGTAGAGGACCTCCTCGGCGCGGGTCGTGAGGCCCGCGAGCTGGGCCCCGTGCCGGAGCCGCCCGATCTGCTCGGTGAGCGCCTCCTCCTCGCCCGGCTTGGGCGCCAGCTTCCCGATCTCCGAGACCTGGAAGCGGAGCAGATCCTCCCGGTCACCCCGCGCCCGCGCGGCTGCGTCGGCCTCGTCCGCCACGTTCTTGGCCGCCACCCACGCGCGCCAGCGTTCGGCGAGCTCGGCCCGCTCCTTCCCGAGGCCCGCGAAGCCGTCGAGGAACCCGAGGTGCGTGCCGGCGTCCGCGAGCGTGTGGTGCTGGTGTTGCGACGAGATGTCGACCAGCCCCGACGCGAGCTCCGCGAGCTGCGCCGCCGTCGCGAGCTTCCCATTGACGTATGCGCGCGTGCGCCCCTCCGCCTCGACCACGCGGCGCACCACCAGCTCCTCGTCGTCGATCCCCATCGACGCGAGCCGGGTGCGGGCGGCGGCGTCGTCCCGGATGTCGAACAGCGCCTCGACCTCCGCGCGCTCGGCCCCCGTCCGCACCATCTCCGGGCGCGCCTTGGCGCCGAGCACGAGCTGCAGCGCGCTCACGAGGATGGACTTGCCTGCCCCGGTCTCCCCCGTCACGACGTTGAGGCCGGGGCCGAAGCCCACCTCGAGCTGATCGATGATGGCGAAGCGGCGGACGCGGAGGTGGGTGAGCATCGGCGCCCATTAGCGTGGCCTCGATGCGGGCGCGCCCCCTTGCGGGGGCCGGGCCCCTGCAGGCTCGCGGCGGAGCCGCTCGGTTGGCGCGGGGCGGGCTCGCCCGCCGGCGCCGAACCGCGCGCCCGTCTG